>CAKQOG010000014.1 GCA_934255485.1 uncultured Prevotellamassilia sp.
TAGCAAGCGCCATTGTCATCCAAAGATATACCTTGCTAACAAGTGATGCAAAGGTTGAAACGCTTGTTTGCCTTTCTTCTATAACATCTTCGGGGTTATAACCATAAATGTTCTTTTCCATAACATAAAAAGGTATAGGTTTATAAATGTAGTGTATGTCCCATGCGCACCTTTTTGGTTTCAAGGTAGCGCTTATTGTATTTGTTAGGGGTGATTTCGATAGGTACGTTTTCTGTAATTTCAAGTCCGTAAGCTTCAAGTCCCACGCGCTTTACAGGGTTGTTGGTGAGCAGTCGCATTTTGTGCACACCAAGTTTCTGTAAGATTTGTGCTCCCACGCCATAGTCACGTTCATCGGGATCGTAGCCAAGGTGTACATTGGCATCAACAGTGTCGTAGCCTTCTTCTTGAAGTTTGTAAGCAGCTATTTTAGCCATAAGTCCGATGCCTCGACCTTCTTGACTGAGGTATAGTACAACGCCTTTACCCTCTTTATCAATCATGCGCATAGCCTTGTGTAACTGTTCGCCGCAGTCGCAACGTTCAGAACCAAATATGTCACCAGTCATACACGATGAATGTACGCGAACAAGTATTGGCTCATCCTCTTTCCATTCGCCTTTAATGAGTGCAACATGCTCTAATCCGTTGCTCTTTTGACGGAAGGGGATAAGTTGAAAATGACCATATTCAGTTGGCATATCTACTTTCTCTCCTTGTTCAACTAAGCACTCGTTTTTTAAGCGATAAGCAATTAAATCTTTTATAGTGATGATATGTAAACCCTCTTTTTGTGCAAAGGCTTGTAGTTGTGGCATACGTGCCATTGTGCCATCTGCATTCAGTATTTCGATAAGGCATGCAGCAGGTTGCATACCAGCTAAACGAGCCAAGTCTACAGCTGCTTCTGTGTGGCCTGCTCTTGCCAGCACACCACGATCTTGGGCATAGAGAGGATTAATGTGTCCAGGACGGCCAAAACTTTCAGGACGGCTATCGGGGTTAGCCAAAGCACGAATAGTTGCAGCACGGTCGTGGCAACTAACCCCCGTTGTACACCCCTCTAAAAGGTCTACAGTTACCGTAAATGGAGTACCCAACATGCTTGTATTGGTCTGTACTTGGTGCTCAAGTCCCAATTGGTTGCAGCGTTCAATGGTAATAGGCGCGCACAATACACCACGTCCATTGCGAAGCATAAAATTAACGTGTTCGGGTGTAACAAGCTCGGCAGCCATGATTAAGTCGCCTTCGTTTTCACGATCTTCATCGTCTACAACGATTACGAATTTGCCTTTCTTAAAGTCTTCTATAGCTTCTTCAACCGAAGCAAGTTTAAATGAGTCCATAGATCTGTTTTTGTTAAATGAGTTTTGCTGACAACTTAACAGAGAGCTTATTATTTACAAGTTGTTCAGCATAACTTTGTCTGATTTTTTAGTTATTGTGGAGCTTTTTCAGGCAGTTGCAACTTTTTCATATTGTCTTTTACATCAAGCAGTTGCATATTCTCTGTATTGACTCCTCCTTGTGGAGTATTTGGCGTTAATTCGCCATGCTCTTGCATGTAATGCTTAAATTGGTAATACTTAACTATTCTCCATCCTCCATAACCAGCAACAACGAGCAGAATGCACGCAATGAGCGCAATAATTTTCTTTTTATGCTTTGCCCAACCATTGAGTGTCTCCTCTTGAGCAATTGAAGCATTATATGAATTATTCTTATATAGCATGCCAAACAACTTCCATCTTTTTTTATTTTCAGTTTGTTCCGTTGAGTTGCTTGTTTCAGTTATTTTCTCTCCATGAAGAAGCTTTACAAGTCTATCGCTCACTTGTACTATGGTTTTCATGTCGCGATAGAGTCGAAGTCTAAATCTCCATATTCTGAACCACAACAGAAGTCCGATAGGGAATAAAATTCCAGCCAATATGTTTATCCATTTAGATGCGAATGGTGATGTATGCGCTTTCGTAAAGATGATTGGCAACTTGTTGAGTTCTGCCAAAATCAAGCGGCTTTTGCTATTTGAGAGTTCTTCAACGATGCTTTCCATAAGCTCGTTAATACGCTCTACTTCGGTGTCGGGTGTGTATTCAAAGAAAATGTTTTTGTAGCTTGGCGCGCGTAGCAAATGTTTCTTTTCGTTGTAGCTTACGCATACAACACGCAGTTTATCGAGTTCTTCTGCCATGACATTTTCTCTTGGGTCATTAATAATCACCTCTTTTCTGAATATGTGTCGGCGAGAGCGCAAGCCAAACAATCTGCTAAAGAATGCTTTGTAAGCGTCCATGTTGAATACAACAGAATCTTTGTTGGCTTTGTAGGTGAAGAAAATGCCGAAAGGAGCAATTACAAAAGTGCTAATCCACATACCAAGCACCATGTTAATGCTACCATCGCGTGCCATTTTCATGCCCGAAGTATATATGATATACCATACAATAAAGATAGCTACAGATATGACTGTAGGCATACCCAAGCCACCTTTGCGGATGATAGCCCCTAAGGGTGCTCCAACAAAGAAGAAAAGTAAGCAAGCAAGCGAGTAGGTTATTTTGTTGTGCCATTCCACTTCGTGTTGGCGTATGTTGTGCTCCTCTTGTTCATTGTTCATGCCTTTCCATTCAAGGTCGGCACTTGCTGATTTAATGTTCGAAAGAGCCTCTTGTTTGGCGCTTTGAATCTTTTCAGCGTCAGCATGAGCTACAATGCTATCAAACGATGTTTCTTTATTATGTGTTTGCAATAACTTGAGCAGTTTGATAGAGTCGCTATTGCTTATGTGGGGAGTTTTGTAGTAAATTCTACATGCATCCTGATAATATTGTTTGCCCACAGAGTCGAGTTCGTGGTTCATAGAATCGACGCTATGATTGATTTGTTTCATATTCTTTGCTGTTGGCATTCCTGCCAAAGCATTCTTATCCATTAGATTAAAGTTGCTATCAAAGTCTATGAGGAGTGTTTTAAACAAGAAAGTTTCGCGGTCAAATGGCTTGTTGGCTCCATTCATAGCTCCGTTCATAGCGCTGGCCGACTCTAAACTTTCAAATTGCTCGCCGTTCCATAGCTCTAACCGAAGGTGCATTTTGTCGCGCGTTACCTCAAGTCGGGCGGAGTCTGCCAATACGATTTGAGCATGGTCAAAACCTTGGTCTGTTTTGTAGATGATTGTCTGATAGAGCATGCCTGTCAGCGTGTTCTTACGCTGAACATAGATGTTTATGTTAGGCACACCATTATAGAACACACCTTCAGGTATTTCAACCGCGGGCGATTGCTCTTTCATGCTAAATAGCAGCGTGCGCAAGCCAACTTGTGCATCGGGCGAAGCCACGTTTTGAAAGTAAAACGACGTTCCAGTCATAAACACTGCAAAGATGGCTAATGGGCGCATTATCCTAATCAAAGGTATGCCGGCTGCTTTCATAGCCAGAAGCTCAAACGATTCGCCCATGTTGCCGAAACTGATTAATGACGAAAGCAGAATGGCTAAGGGTAATGAGTCGCGCACCAATGTAATGGCCATATACCAGTAGAACTTAGCTAATATATCCCATGAAAGTCCCTTTCCTATAAGGTCGTCTACATAACGCCAAGTAAATTGCATCATGAATACAAACAGAACGACAAAGAAGGCTCCTGCAAATACAAGCAAGAACTTCTTTAATACATATAGGTCTAATTTCTTAATGATAGTCATAGCGTGGGGTTGGCAACAATTTTAGTGTATGTTGCAATGTTGGCTGATGTGTCTATTTCTACTTATATGCAAAAATACAATTTTTTTTCTGTGTGATGTGCAGACTATTGTTTAAACGTGCGGATTTATAGATAAAAGTCTGTTTTGACGTTGAATATATTGTGTTGTAACGAAAAAAAGAAAGAACATCAATTTGATGTTCTTTCTTTTTGTAGCGCGAGACAGGCTTGAACTGTCGACCTCATGATTATGAATCATGCGCTCTAACCAGCTGAGCTATCGCGCCGTCTTAGCTTGCGAGTGTTGTTGTTTCTCGTTTGCGAGTGCAAAGGTACGAATTATTTATTAAATACCAAATGTTTTGTATGTTTTTTTTTGAAAAATATTCAAAAGTAAAATGTTGGTAAGGTGAGTTTTATAATTTTTATAGAACTTAAAATGCTTGACTATTAAAGATTTATGTATATTTTTATGAGCCTTTGTGAAAAAGTTCAGTTTGTGATAATTTTTTATGAGAACGTGTCTTTTCTTTATATTTTTGTGATGTGTCTCAAAACAATATCCACCCTGTCACTCCGCAAAGCACAATCATAAACATGGCGCTAATTTTAAAATAAAGCACTCCAATTAGTGTGGCGATAAATAGAAAAATGCTTACGCCAAAATCCCAAGGTGTGGTGTATACTGAGCCAAAGTTGTCGGCACGCATCATGATGATGGCTGCTGCAGCTATAAGGCCTGGGATGAGGGGGCGTAGCACCACCATTGCGCAATCGTAAAATGATTGATAGTGGCGTTTGGTTTGTAGTTTGGCATAAAGTGATGTCCAAAGGCACGAAGGGATAATCATGGCTGCAGTTGAGGTGAGGCAAGCTAATATGCATCCCCAAAAGCCCAATGCAGAGGCTGCAATAGAACTTGATAGAATGGCGGTGTTATACCCTGTACTTCCCGGGAGTAATCGACATGCAAACATGCAGTTTGCCATTTGCTCGGGTGTGAGCCAATGGTGCAAGGTTATGATTTCGTGTTCAAGTAGCGCTTGCGAACTAGCGTTACCGCCAATACCTAACATGCTTACTTGTATAAAGCTTAAAAATAAATAGATGTATACTAACATATCAACAATGTGTATGCAATGAAAGTTGTTTGGGTGACAATAATAAAGTATTCTTTAATCGTTGCTATTGTGTACAAATAAGGCATAAAGACCTGCCAAAATGGTGAGTGCAAGTATGATGTAGCTTGGCGACACCCCTAAAAGTCCAATAGCAATAGCAGCTCCAATAGGTATCCAAATGGTGCTAAGTGTTATGTTTGACGATCGCCACATTTGTATGCAAGGCAAAGCTATTACGGCTACAATCGCAGGGCGTGCTCCTCGTAAAAACGCTTTCCAGAAATGACTTTGAAACACATCGTTGTAGCAGTAAGCAAACAAAAAGAAGACGACAAAAGGTGGTAAAAGCATGGCAAGCAAACACACCATGCTCCCCTTCCAACCGCATAGTTGCTTACCAAGATAAGTGGCAAGGTTTACGTTGAATATGCCAGGCATGGTTTGTACCACTGCAACATGGCGAGAAAAGTCCTCGGCGCTAATCCATTTGTTTTTAGTAACGAGTGCTCTGCGCAAAGGGGAGATACATGCATAACCATCGCCAATACAAAGGCCGCCTGCTTGTAAAAATGTTATGAACAATTCGATTAACGACATTGTTGATATGCTAAATATAGTAATACTTAAATGCTTAAAGTGTGGGTTATAAATAAGTGGACAAATTTAGTATAGAAAAGAATTAGGGTACGGGCTGAAAGCCCAAAAGACTATAGCCCAGGGCAACGCCCTGGGTGATAGTAAGTAGTGCGATGACACCCTGTAAGGGCAAAAGACATCAACATAAGGCTACGCTTTTAACTAACTTATTGGTTTCATCTTTTGCTCTTGCAGAGCGTTATCCCTATATGCATAGGGACCTAGGGCGCTGCCCTAGGCTGTAGTCTTTTGGGCTTTCAGCCCGTGCCTTTCTAAATTAAATTTGAACACCTACTTATCTGATTGGATGCATAAATAGATAACTTACACTTTAAGCTTTTGCTTTGTTCGGTCGCAAACATTTACTTTATTGATGCTGTTCGCGATAGAGGTCATTTACGGTTTTTACGGGGTTAAAAGTAGACAATGGTACTTCAACAAACACGGTGTTCCAATTGCTCATGGCGCCATTCCATAAGCCAGGAAGTTCGAGAGCTTTTAGCTCCTTACCATCTTTGCTCTTGTGAGAGATAAAGCCTGTTTGAGGGTCTACATAGTCGGGGAGATTGAATGGTTGTCCCTTGTAATCGTTGATAGCGCACACCAAGTCTACAGGATTAAAGTGTGTGCCTTTTTCAAACATCGCTTTCTTCTCGGGGTCGTTCATGTCAATTTGTGAACTCTCAAGAATTTGTAGCGAGATAGTGCCATCGGGGTTGTAGGCCAAGAAAGGGCCACCTCCGGGTTCACCAACGTTGCGCACCATGCCGCAAACACGCATTGGACGGTTGAGCTTTTTGCGCAAGTATATAGCAAGTTCGGTATCCTCGAGCATTTTAGTCTCTGGATTCTTGGTAAAGAGTCTCTTTTGTACAAACTGAAGCATCTCGCGCAGTTCGTCCATTGTATATTTGCCACTATCAAGTTTTTGTAGATAAGCGTGTGCTTGTTTTTGCAGCGATACGAGAATACCCGCAAGAAGTTTTTTGTAGCGTACAGTATCATCTTTCAGTCTGTCGGGCACGACGTTGTCTATGTTTTTGATAAATACGATATCAGCATCAATGTCGTTGAGGTTCTCAATAAGTGCACCATGACCGCCTGGACGGAACAAAAGTTTGTCATCTTTTGTGCGGAATGGTGTGTTGTCTGGGTTAGCAGCAATGGTGTCTGTACTTGGTTTTTGCTCTGAAAAACTTACGTTATATTTTACATCAAAATGCTTCTCGTAAGTTGGTGCTACCTTTGCCACAAGACTTTCAAACAATTGTCTGTGCTCGGGCGATACAGTGAAGTGAACATTTACAGTGCCATCACTTTGGCGTGCATACAATGCGCCTTCAACAAGGTGTTCTTCGAGTGGGGTACGTGCTCCATTGGCGTATTTATGAAATTTTAGTAAGCCTTTGGGCAGTGCGCCGTAGTTTAATCCATCGGGTTGAAGCATGGTGCGTACCACGTCTTTATATTTGCCATTAGCTATTAGTGTGTCTATATCACTATTGTGTAGGCGCAAGCAAGCGGCATTGAGATCATCGAAGAATGCAGCTTTGTGTATATTATTGAAAAATGTTTTTTCAAAATCGGTTTGTGGCTCATTGTAGCTTGCATCGGCAAAAGCAAACATGTTTTTAAACATGCGGCTTGCAGCCCCAGATGCAGGCACAAATTTCACTACTTTATGTCCCTTTTCTTCTGTATAATTGTGCCAAGTTTCAAGATACTTTTCAGTTTCTTCGCTTGTAGGAGTTAGGATACCTTTCTCTGTGCTTGCTGCAGCAGAGAGTTTTAAGTATGGAAATCCTTTAACGAAGCAAGCTAACTGCTGGTTGAGTTTTTCTTCGCTAATGCCTTTTTTAGCAAGCAAAGCTTTGTCTTTTTCTGTAATCATAGCGGATACGAGTTTTATATAAATGTATTATCCGTAAGGCTTGTTGCTGAGTAGCAAAAACCTATTAGTTTAAGTAGATTTATGTGGAGTCTACTTATAGGCAAAGTTACAAATAAATACTTTGTAATGCATGTTTTTATGCAGCATTTTGCTTAGGCTTTTGTTTTCGCTATGATATGTAAAATAAAAATTTCTAAAATAGCTCTATACAAATGGTATAATATGGTTTGGTAAATAGCATTAATATGGTAGTATTGGTGGTTGAAGCGCATGATCGTTTGTTATGCATATACAGGTAAGTTGTATAAGAATATGTTTGATGTTTGCTCACTTCGGTCGGAGTGAGCATTCATTTCGGTCGTAATGAGCATTCACTTCGGTCGGAGTGAGCATTCATTACGGTCGAAGTGAGCAAACTATGAATGCTTGATAGCACAACTTTGAAGCCTTTGTAGCGCAACATATAAACTTTTGTTGAAAAACAATATATGGGCTACAAATGTGTATCATGTCACTTCGTTCTATGTTCTACAAAATGCAGCAAAAAGCTCCAATGTTATTGCCATAGCAACGAACATTGGAGCTTGTAGATAATTTATAAAAATGTGTTCTTAATAATGCTGACGAGGCTTATAGCAAATGCTCGTATGCCTTGATAGCTCGTTCGGCTGTACGCACAGCTTCTTCGAGTGGAAACGGCAATTCGCCACCTGAAGCGTTGAGATGTCCACCGCCATTAAAGAACTCTTCGGCCATCTTGTTGCAAGGAAAATCGTCGACCGAGCGGAGCGATACCCTCACAACATCGCGTTCGGTGTCTTCGCGTAAGGATATGCTGAGGCGCATGCCCTTTACCTGTAAGGGCATATTAACTAATCCTTCGGCATCGCCGCGAATAAAGTGAAAACGTTTCATCTCATCGCGTGTTATGGTGAAGATAGACGCATGGTCTTTGGCATAGAAATGCAATTTTTCGTAAAGTATATATCCGGTTAAGCGCATGCGGTCTACCGAATATACATTGAAAACGTTGCGATATATCTTGTCTTTATCAATGCCTTTAGCAAGCAGAAGTGAGATAACTTGATATATCTCAGGGTCGTTGGAGTTGTACGTAAATCCCCCTGTATCTGTCATCATACCAGTGTAGAGACAGGTAGCAGCGTGGCGGGTCATATTGTCGTATCCGCCCAATTGATATATCAAACGAAATACGATGTCGCTTGTCGAACACATGTTGGGGCGCGATACTACTTGCTTGGTGTGTGTTGTGTCGGGGTCAAGGTGATGATCTATAATTACCTTATCTGCCTTGCTTCGCTCAATAGCTTTTTGCATTTCTTGCAAACGCGAAAGTGCATTAAAATCGAGGCAAAATATGAGGTCGGCCTTTTGTATGATAGCATTAGCTTCGGCCTCGTGTCGGGCATAAAATTGTATGAGGTGTGAGTTGGGCAGCCAACGCAAAAAGTCGGGGAATGGGTTGGGTAGTATAATTGTTACTTGCTTATCCAATTGTTGTAAATACTCAGCCCAACCTAACGATGATCCAACTGCATCGCCATCGGGTCCGCGGTGTGCACATACCACAATGCGGCGACTTTGGCGAATGGTTTGTGCTAAGGTAAAAAGCTCTTTGTCTGATAAAATAGGAGAGAACATAGTGAAACGTTGGGTGATGTGGTTTACAGATTTTTGAGTATGTGCACTTCTTCTACGGGATCGTCGGCTTTAAACACAGCTGAACCTGCAACCAATACATCGGCACCTGCTTCAACAAGACGTTTGCCCGTCTCGCGGTTTACTCCTCCGTCTATTTCGATGAGTGCTTTCGACCCGCTACGCTCTATCAGTTGGCGCAGACGAATGGTTTTGTCGATGGTATGTTCAATAAACTTTTGTCCACCAAATCCAGGATTAACTGACATGAGCATAACCAAGTCGAGATCGGCGATAATGTCTTCAAGCAAACTTACAGGAGTGTGGGGGTTAAGCGTAACACCAGCCATCATGCCTTCTGCCTTGATTTGCTGTATTACGCGATGTAGGTGTGTGCATGCTTCGTAGTGAACATTCATCACTTTGGCACCAAGAGCTTTAACCTCCTTTAAAAACTTTTCGGGGTGTTCAATCATAAGATGAACATCAAGCGGTTTTGTGGCATGTTTGGCCATTGCTTGCATTACTGGGAAACCAAATGAAATGTTGGGAACAAACACTCCATCCATTACATCAAGGTGGTACCAATCGCATTCACTTTGGTTGAGCATCTCTAAATCGTGCTGAAGATTACCAAAGTCTGCTGACAATAGAGAAGGAGAAACTAAAGGCATTGTATTTGTTGTTGCGTATGTTATAAAAATATATTTTCGATGTGGCATGAACAGACTATTTATAGCTACCTTTTCAGAAAAGAGTAAAATCTGTATCTTATTTATTGGTTCAATACACCACACCATCTTATTATTGTACAAAAGTAGTAATTTTTTGTTATTTAGTGCTTGCTTATATGTGATGAAGGGTATATAAATTGAATTACAAGAACAAATTGTAAGCAAATCTTAACAAAGAAAAATGTAACTTTATATCCCAAAACATAAAAATAAAACATACCTTTGCAATAACAACCTATGCTTTAGGTATTGTTTAAGCAAATCAAACAAGTTGATGACTCAGAAAGATAGCAAGATATTTAAGATAGATATAGACAATGTGCTACGCAGCAAGGCTGGCGATAAAGCAAAATATGTACCTGCGTTTGTAGTGAAATGGCTCAAACACATCGTACATCAAGACGAAATAAATGCTTTCTTGTCTGAGGTCGGTGACTTGCAAGGTGTACCTTGGTTAGATGCCGTGCTTAAATTTTTAGATAATAAAATTGAGGTTGAAGGCATTGAAAATCTCCCCAACGATAGCAACGGTCAGCGCTATACCTTTGTGAGCAATCATCCGCTTGGTGGTGCCGATGGTATAGCTATAGGTCAAATTCTTGGTCATCGTTATGATGGACGTATACGCTATTTGGTCAATGACTTACTGATGAACCTTCATGGTTTGGCTCCACTCTGTGTGCCTATCAATAAAACAGGGCATCAAAGTCGTGATCTTCCGCGCATGATAGAAGCTGCATTCAGTAGCGAAAACCATGTTATCATGTTTCCAGCGGGCTTGTGCTCTCGACGCAATAAAGGCATTATTCACGATTTGCCATGGAACAAAACTTTTATATCTAAAAGTATAGAAACACAACGCAATGTGGTGCCTATATTCTTTAGTGGGCAAAACTCCGACCGCTTTTATCGGTTAGCTACAATAGGTAAACGCTTAGGGCTGAAATTTAACATTGCTATGCTATTCCTTGCAGACGAAGTGTTTAAAAATCGGCATAAAACCTTTAAAGTAAAGATAGGAAAACCTATACCATGGCAAACATTTAATAATGAACGAAAGCCTGCAGAGTGGGCTTTATGGGTAGAAAAAAAGGTTTACGAACTCTAAGTGTTACACAATAACATTTTGATCTCTACAACTACAGAAAAATAAAAATAGAACGATCTTAACTTTATATTCTCTTATAAGTTATGCAACCTATTATACCTCCAGTAGACAAAGAACTACTAAAAAAAGAACTTACTCCCGATCGCAGACTGCGTACTACGAATAAAGCAGGAAACGAAATTTATATCATAACCTATCAACAAGCCCCCAATGTGATGCGCGAGATTGGTAGATTGCGTGAGATAGCCTTTCGTGCTTCGGGAGGCGGAACAGGTATGGAGGTAGATTGGGACGAGTTTGACACGTGCGAACATCCTTACTATCAACTCATAGTGTGGGACCCTGAGGAGGAACAGATATTGGGTGGTTATCGCTTTTTGCCAGGCAAAGAAATAAGCTATAACCCCGATGGGCAACCTCACCTTGCAACAAGCCATATGTTCCATTTCTCTGATGAATTTCTGCATACTTATATGGCAGATACCGTAGAACTCGGACGCTCTTTTGTAACATTAGAGTATCAGAGCACACGGGTTATGAGCAAGGGTATCTTTGCACTCGACAACCTTTGGGACGGATTAGGTGCACTTACAGTGGTTATACCCAACCTAAAATATTTCTTCGGAAAAATGACCATGTATCCCTCGTTTAACCGCGAAGCACGCGACATGATACTCTTTTTCTTAAACAAACATTTTGGCGATAAAGACCATCTTATAACTCCTATTGACCCTCTACGTATTGACACACCCAAAGAACAGTTGCAAAAACTCTTTACGTGTGATGACTTTAAGTCAGACTATCGCATACTCAACACCGAAGTGAGAAAACGAGGCTTTAATATTCCACCTCTTGTAAACGCTTATATGGGATTAAGTCCTACGATGCGAGTGTTTGGCACCGCTATTAACCATGAGTTTGGTGAGGTAGAAGAAACGGGTATATTCCTTGCTGTTGATGAAATACTTGAGCAAAAACGCATGCGACATATTGACACTTTTGTAAGAGAACATCCAGATAGTTTAAACCTTTTTGAACAGCTATTTAAACAGAAAAACTAAAGAATTTGCAAATTAGTACTTAATAAATGCAAAAAAAGTGGCATAGCATTTGTTTTCTTCGTAATTTTGCAACAATTATACGAAGAGTCTGTATTAAATGAACGTTTTTGGGTATATAAACAAACACTATATTGTCAAGTAGCCTGCATCGGCATAACCTTTGCAGGCATTTCTTATGGCTATATGGTAAGAATGATGACTAAAGCCCAAATGTGAACAAAAAGAACTATGCGACAACTAAAGATTAATAAAAGTATTACCAACCGCTCGAGTGCAGCGTTGGACAAGTATTTGGTGGAAATTGGACGTGAAGAGCTTATCTCAACCGACGAAGAGGTAGAGCTCGCACAACGCATTCACAAGGGAGGACCTGATGGTCAAGCCGCTCTCGATCGTTTAACACGTGCCAATCTTCGTTTTGTTGTCAGTGTGGCCAAACAATATCAAAATCAAGGTTTAGCACTAAACGACTTGATAGATGAAGGTAACCTCGGACTTATCAAAGCAGCACAAAAGTTTGATGAAACACGTGGTTTTAAGTTTATCTCCTATGCCGTTTGGTGGATACGCCAAAGTATCTTGCAAGCTATTTCAGAGCAGAGCCGCATCGTGCGCATGCCACTTAACCAAGTAGGTTTTCAGAGCAAACTAACTAAGGCTATAGTAAACTTTGAACAAGAATTTGAGCGTCGTCCCTCTGTAGGCGAATTGGCTGAGTTACTCGATACAGACGTTAGCAAAGTACAAGAGGCTCTTGGTACAAATGGTAAGAAGGTGAGCGTAGATGCTCCTTTTGCCGAAGACGATTCAAATTGTCTGATTGACATTATGACCGATGATTCGGCTCCTGGCACAGACAACCAAATGGAAAAAGAATCGCTTTCATCCGACCTTGATTCGGCTCTTAAGACCCTTTCAGACCGTGAGCGCCAAGTACTAAAAATGCTTTTTGGTATTGGACGTAACGAGATGACGGCTGAAGAAGTGGCAAACACACTGAACCTTACTCGCGAACGTGTGCGTCAAATTAAAGAGCGTGCTTTGCGTCGTTTGCGCGAGGCTGACAACATCAACATCCTAATGAAGTATTTAGGATAAGGCTTCTTTAAACAAAGAACCATTTTTTTATAACAATATTATAGTTAGTATATAGAGTGAGATATTAGGCGTGTGCTTAATGTCTCACTTTTTGTGTTTATATGGTTCAACCATTTAGATGCAAGCACTGATTAAAAGTGTTTGCTTTATGTATGCAAATAAAGGACTTAATTATCATATAGTAATGCTTAGGTCCTGTATTTCGATACAATTTGCTATCTTTGCATATTGATTAGTAACAAACTGAAAAATGTAAAATGAATTTATTTGTAAAGAAAAGTGCAGAGGAACTACTGCGTGAGGCCGATAACGATGGCGGCAAAGGCTTGAAGCGTGTATTGGGTACGTGGGGGCTAATTGCACTCGGTGTAGGCGTTATTATAGGCGCAGGTTTGTTTTCGATAACAGGCATTGTAGCGGGTGAACATACGGGGCCTGCAATCATTTTAAGTTTTATTTTGGCCGCAATTTGCTGCGCTTTGGCAGGGTTATGCTATGCCGAATTTGCCTCAATGATACCAGTTGCAGGTTCAGCATATACCTATTCATATTTTACGATGGGCGAGCTAACAGCTTGGATCATTGGGTGGGACCTTGTGCTTGAATATGCTTTGGCAGCCATGACCGTAAGTATATCGTGGAGTCGCTATTTTAGCATAATGATGAATGATATAGGGTGGAATATACCAATGGATTTGATTGCTTGTCCGAGTGATGGTGGTGTGTTTAATGTGCCCGCAGCATTGCTCATTGTATTGTTATCGTTCATTTTAATGCGTGGTACAAAAGGCAGTTCAAAGTTCAACGACTTTTTGGTAGTGCTAAAAATAGCTGTTGTCCTTCTCTTTATAATCATTGGTTTTAAATATATAAGAAGTGAAAATCTTACACCATTTGTACCCCAAAACACGGGGGTATTTGGTGAGTATGGTTGGAGTGGTGTGTTGCGTGGTGCAGCAATTGTATTTTTTGCATTCTTGGGCTTCGATGCCATTAGCACAGCTGCACAAGAAACCAAAAATCCACGACGCAATATGCCTATCGGCATCTTAGGCTCTCTCTTTATTTGCACTGTGCTCTATATGGTGTTTGCGTTGGTAATGACAGGCGTTGTAGACTATCATGTTTATAAAGGTGCTGATAGTATAGCACCAGCTGCTACGGCCATAGCCCATATGGGGCCGATAGCTCCAGATGGTACAGTTACCCCAGCATATCCTTGGCTCAACAGAGGTATTATTTTAGCTATACTTATGGGATATACCAGTGTAGTGTTGGTAACATTGTTAGGACAGAGTCGTGTATTTTATAGCATGAGCCGCGATGGATTATTGCCTCCTTTGTTCTCGCACTTGCACAAGCGTTTCCACACGCCAGCGCGTAGCAATGCCCTCTTTATGGTTGTGCTTGGCACATTAGCGGGCTTAGTACCCGCCAATATCGTGGGCGAGATGACAAGCATAGGCACACTTTTCGCTTTTGCACTTGTGTGCCTTGGTGTAATAGTCGTACGTCGCACACAGCCCAATGCACCACGTGGTTTTAAGACGCCCTTTGTGCCTTGGGTACCTGCAGCAGGTGTGGTTTGTTGTGTAGCAATGATGTTATTCCTTCCAGCCGACACGTGGATTCGATTGGTAATATGGATGCTTATTGGCATAGACATTTATTCATATTATGGCATACGTCATAGCACTATTGGTGGTGGAACAAACCGTCGTCATGGTCAAAGCATCCTATCTGCTTTGGGTAGTTTTATTGCAGTTTTGTGCATTGTCACTGGCTTTTGGCATCAGCAAACAGTGGGTTGGAACGCAGACAAAACAATGTTTCTGATTGCAGTGATATTTGGTTTGGCGCACATTTTTTTCTATATAGTACGCGGCTTTATCTCACGTAAAGAAAATGAATAGTATTTCGATCGTTTAATAGGTAGGTATTCAAAAAGACGAGCACTTACTTACATAAACAATCAGTATGTCAAACAGTCAATATTGAATATTATTATGAATTTGTTCATTAAAAAATCGGCTGAAGAATTATTAAAAGAAGCGGAAAATGATGGTGGACGTGGACTGAAGCGTGTACTTGGTCCTGGCGGATTGATAGCGTTAGGAGTAGGTGTAATTATTGGTGCTGGTTTGTTTTCAGTAACTGGCATAGTAGCTGGTGCGCATACGGGTCCAGCCATAGTCATTAGTTTTGCACTTGCGGCAGTGGCATGTGCATTGTGCGGTTTGTGTTATGCAGAGTTCGCTTCAATGTTGCCCGTTTCAGGTTCAGCATATACCTATTCATACTTTACAATGGGCGAACTCGTTGCATGGATAATAGGGTGGGACCTTGTGCTCGAATACACTGTAGCGTCGGTAGCAATAGCTATTTCGTGGAGTAAGTATTTTAGCATTATGTTGCAAGGCATAGGTTATCCGCTACCAATTGAATGGACTGCATGCCCATCCGAGGGAGGGCTCTTTAATGTGCCAGCCATGTTATTAGTAGTGCTCTTGTCGTGTATTTTGATGCGAGGAACGGCTGGTAGCTCAAAGTTTAATGACCTAATGGTAGCACTAAAGATTACTGTTGTATTAGCATTTATCTTTATTGGTTTTAAATATATTAGAGCTGAAAATCTTACACCATTCGTTCCCGAAAACACAGGTGTTTTTGGCGAATATGGCTGGAGTGGTGTGTTGCGTGGAGCAGCCATAGTGTTCTTTGCATACATAGGCTTTGATGCTGTAAGTACGGCAGCACAAGAAACTAAAAACCCACGTCGCAATATGCCAATAGGCATTTTAGGCTCGTTGTTGGTGTGCAGTATACTCTATATGGTGTTCTCGTTTGTTATGACAGGTGTGGTTGATTACCATGCTTACATAGGCGCAGAAAGCATAGCACCAGCTGCAACAGCTGTAGCTAACATGGGACCTATTGGACCTGACGGAGTAGTTGTTCCGGCTTACCCGTGGCTTAATCGTGGCATTATTATCGCCATATTGTTAGGTTATGCCAGTGTGGTGATGGTGATGATGTTAGGGCAGAGTCGTGTGTTTTATAGCATGAGTAAAGACGGATTGTTGCCCCCTTTGTTTTCGCATCTTCACAAACGTTTTCACACCCCAGCACGCAGCAACTTCCTCTTTATGATTGTGATAGGCACGTTAGCAGGCATAGTACCTGCAAATATAGCAGGCGAAATGACGAGTATCGGAACGCTCTTTGCTTTCTCGCTTGTGTGCTTAGGCGTGATAGTTGTACGCAAAACTCAACCGCATGCACCACGTAGTTTTAAAACCCCATGGGTACCCTATATACCAGCTGCAGGACTAATATTATGTATTGGCATGATGCTCTTTCTTCCAGCCGAAACATGGATACGTCTTGTGATGTGGATGCTTATCGGCATAGACATTTACTCTTATTATGGCATCAAACATAGCACCATAGGGGGTGGCACCATACGCCGTCACGGACAAACTATACTCAGTGCAATAGGGGTGTTCATAGGCTTTCTTTGTGTGCTAACAGGCTTTTGGCATCAGCAAACTGTGGGGTGGGGCGAGAGCCACCTTATGCTTTGGATAGCCTCATTGTTTGGAGTTGGCCATATATTCTTCTTCTTAGTAAGAGGATTTATAAAGCACAATGCTTAAGCGCAAAGAAATAAGCATTACAGATAAAGCCCACGTATCTCGGATAATAGATACGTGGGCATTATTTGTAATAGTTAATGACTACTTACAAGTTGTAAAAACTTTATCAGTAAGTAGTATTACACCCTATTGCCTAAGCGCTTTATCCAATATGCAAGGCCAATAAAACCTAATATAGCCCCTGCATAACCAATGTAGGCAATTGATGCATGTGTACAAATACTTCCACCGATAAAAGCACCGCTACCAATGCCCAAATTGAATATTCCAGAGAAGATAGACATTGCCACAGCAGTGCTTTCGGGCGTTGTTATCAGAATGATGTTTGACTGCATGGCCACGTTGTAGGCTGTTGAAGCCATACCCCATAAGGCACAAACTATGATAACAACAACCATGCTACTTGCACATGGTTGCAGCAATAGTAGGCACAAAGATGAGCAAGCTACAACTCCTGTGATAAAGCGTTTACGATTTTTGTTATAGTATTTAGAGAATACTATGCTACCCAAGAAACCTGCACCACCATATATCATCAAAGTGGCTGTTACCCAACTATCTTCGAGCATAGAAACTTGCTTTAAGAAAGGTTCAATATAGCTATATGCCACATAGAATGAGGTAGAAATAAGCAATGTAAAGATGTATAATCCAACGATACCTTGTTGTTTAAGTAGCTCTGGAAGTTTCTTTACAGAGAATTTGCCACGACTTGGAAGTTTAGGAAGCCTAAAAGCGGCATATACAAAGGTGATTGCAGAGAAAATACCAATGCTCAAGAACGTCATTCGCCATCCCACATGTAGACCTATAATTCTACCTAAAGGCATACCCAATATCATAGCAACCGACGAACCAGTTACCACCATGCTCAGTGCGATAGAGCGGTATTTGTCGGGAACAATGCGCACGGCAATCGGAGAGATTACCGACCAAAACACGGCGTGCGTACATGCCACACCTATACGAGAAAACATCAGCATGGCATAACTTGTTGAGAAAAAAGACATCACTTGGAACAATGTAAACAACCCCAATAGCCAAAGCATCAGTCGTTTCATCTCCATTTTTGATACCAATATCATCAATGGCAACGAGAGTATCATAACAGCCCATGCATACACCGAAATAAGCATACCTGCACTTGCTTCAGTAAGTCCAAAATCGGTTTTGATGTCTGTCAAAAGTCCGATAGGAACAAACTCCGAAGTGTTGAAAATAAAGGTGGCAAACGTTAGAGCCAGCAGTGAAAACCAGTCTTTAAGTGACATTTTATTTTCCATAAAAGTTTAGTTGTTATTTTTTGTTTTTGTGTGGTGCAAAGTTAGTTCAAAACTAAGGTTTAGTCAATAATATAATGTATTTTTGTAATACTTTTAACCCTTAAAACAAAGCAATCGTCATGATATTAGGTTCATTACAAAACAGCGAACGCATAGAGAAACTCTATCCAGCTCTAAGGCAAGTTTTTAAGTTCGTAAAAACGCATAATTGTGCGGCATTGCCGGTTGGTCGCATCACGATAGACGGCAATAAAGTGTTTATTAATGTGGATGATGCCACACTCAAAACGCAAGAAGAGCAAATGCTCGAGGTGCATCGTAAATACGTCGATATACATTTCCCCATAACCGACGACGAGATTGTTGGGTGGCGCGATTTGGCATCCATACACTCACAGAGTGTGGAGCCATTCGATGTTGAGCACGACTTTGCTTTCTACAAAGAGTCTGCAAAGGTGTATTTCACGGTGCAACCAGGCGAGTTCTACATTATGTTTCCAGAGGATGCCCATGCACCCATTATTGGCAAAGGTTATTTGCGCAAGCTTGTAGCAAAGGTGCTTTTATAATAAGTAGCTATTCAAAATATAACATATAAAGAAAAGGTTAGAAGTCTTATCTATACTGAGCTTCTAACCTTTTTTATTGTTTAATTATGCAACGTGAGTACCTCAATCTTGGGCCATGCCCCTAAGCGATAAGGCACGTTACCCCCTATGCCAGTAGACACAAATAGCTTTTGTTCTCCTTGGTGATACATGCCGCCCCATTCGGGCATAAACCATGCTGCGGGCGAGAAATGTCCCACTTGCATTTGCAAGGCATGAGTATGTCCTGAAAGTGTAAGGTCTATTTTTGTTTGCTTCACAACCTCGTTGCGCCAATGCCAAGGGTCGTGGCTCAAGAGCACTGTGCAAGCATTGGGGTTGATGCCTTGCATAGCTTTTTTAAGGTTTCCATGCGAGGGGAATGGAGGTTTACCAATGTTTTCAACCCCTGCAACAACCAAAGAGTCGTTGCCCCTTTTTATTACTTTATGCTCGTTGAGTAGCACTTGCCAGCCCATAGCTCGCTGTGCTCTAACTATGCGACATACCTCGTTGTGTAGTTCATTAGCCGAAAGTCCGGGCTGATACAAACAGTAGTCGTGATTGCCCAACACCGAGAGTACACCATCTTTAGCCTTGAGTTTTCTCAGTATACGGATAAAAGGCAAGACCTCGCTCGATGCGGTGTTTACCATGTCGCCAGTGAAAACAATAAGGTCAGGTTTCTGCTTGTTGATGCTGTCTACCATGGCTTTCATGATGCTTGTATCGCCTGCATACGAGCCCAAGTGGATGTCTGAAATCTGCACAATTTTGTATTCGTTGAAAGCCGAAGCCATGTGTGGCAATTTGATGTGCGTATGCTCCACACGCAATATTCGCCAACCAAAGCCCGTTCCCCATACCTGTAGCGCTGCCATGCAAACAGCCAATATCAGTGCCACCCTATGAACGTATGGTGTAAAATGTGGCAGTTGCCAGGCAATGCCTTTGCCCACAATATCCACTATAACATACACCAGTTTGGGCACAGCAATACAGATTATCATGATAAAAGCATACTGCATTAGCATAGATGCACGCACTTGGCATACAAGCAGTAGCATGCACAAAAGTGTGGCAATAGTGGGTAAAAACAAGAGCACAGTGCGCCATAAACCAGATTGCATACGCAGATAGTTCCACCAAATGTATGCGTCGGGCAGTAGTAGCAAAAAGAGGATGAGGATAAAAAATCTGAACACTTTTTTATTAGATTAATTGCATTATGTGTTGCTGGGTGGTAAAGGCTAATATTTCTATGCAAAAATATGGTGTAATGAGCGTGAAATACAATAAAAACACAGACTTAACGTCACGAATGTGCGTGATGAAAGTCTGTGTTTTTTATGTCACACGCTTAATATTAGTTTTCCTTATGTTGTTGCTCTTGCCATTTTTCACGAGCAAACTCTTGCATATCTGTCACTCGGTCTTTTTCGTCAACGATTTCTGTGCCCAACATGGTTTCGATAACGTCTTCCATGGTAACAATGCCACGGAAACATCCGTACTCATCGATGATGATAGAGATATGTTCTTTCTTAGCCAAGAGCTGTTCCCATATTTTGCTTACGTTCTCAGTTTCCTGAAATGTTAGCACAGGGCGAGCAATTTCAGAGAGTCGAAGTTCAAATTTATCTTCGGCAAGTTTCTCAAGAATAGCTTGTCTCAACACATAGCCTTTTATATAGTCGTCGTTTTCCTCGTTATAGATAGGTATGCGCGAGAATTGGCGGAAAGCCTCGTTTTGGTAAAACTCGCGTAGCGTTATGCTTTCTTCAGCAATCTCTGCTACTGAGCTTGGTGTCATGATGTCGCGTGCCTTAACGTCGTCGAGTTTCAGCATATTTTGTATCATGCTGTTCTCTTTCTTTTCGAACACACCCTCTTCAGCACCCACCGACATCATGGCCGACACCTCTTCGCGGCTTACAGATGCTTGTTGTTTTTTGCTCGAAAAAAAGTGAGTAATAACTTCGGCCATAAGCACCAAGGGGTAGGTGATAATTACCAACGCATGTATGATGCGAGCACAAGGAATGGCCAAACTTCGCCAATATGCAGCACCAATGGTTTTGGGTATGATTTCAGAAAACACAAGGATGAGCAGGGTGAGAATGACAGAGGTTAGAGCAAAGAACTGACTGCCAAATATGACCTCGCTCTGTGCGCCTACACCTGCAGCCCCCACGGTGTGTGAGATGGTGTTAAGTGCAAGGATTGCAGCAATAGGTTTGTCAATGTCTTGCTTATATTTTTTGAGCAATGGTGCTCCAGGTTTGCCTTCTTGCTCAAGCATCGAAACAAACGACATTGGTGCAGAGAGCAACACTGCTTCGAGTATAGAACATAGAAAAGAGATGCTAAGCGCACCTATTAAATAGAGGAGTAATAGCCCCATAGAATGTGAAATTAGTTAGACATAAACCCCGTTGCACATGGCTTTAAGCCGTATGTGAATGCCTTTGATGGCTTTTGTGGGGAGCGGCTGAATAATCGAGTTTTTAGTTGGTTATATCCGCTTATTTTTGCAAAGATAGTAATATAAAATGATTTTATTCTTTTGATTTTTTAATTTATTGTGAAATTTAAATAGACCATGTTTTCACTGTGTGCTTTTGATAAGTTTAGATACGTTTTTTGCACATCTATCAGAAAGAAGAAAATAAATGAAAACCACAAAATAAGCGTGCAATAAACTCCTACCTTCTACGCTCTTTTTTATGAAAAATGTTAGGTATGTGTTCAAAATTATAAGTAAGTGGACAAATTTAAATATGCCCTATACGCCTTTAAATTAGAAGAAGTAAAGGGTAAAAGATGGGCTTTCAGCCCGTGATTTTATAAGTTAAATTTGTCCGCCTACTTATAAGTTAATTTTGAATACCTACTTACAGATATTTAGCTAAAAAAGCTTCCATTGCTCTGTAAAAGTCAAAACGATTTTCTTGGTTGTGAAAGCCGTGTCCTTCGTTGTCTTTAACCATGTATTCCACCTCGATGCCGCGTTTTTTTAGGGCTTCAACCATTTGGTCGCTCTCAGCCTTGTTTACGCGTGGGTCGTTAGCTCCCTGTGCAATGAAAAGAGGCACACATATTTTGTCGGCATGTAGAGCTGGCGAAGTGGCGTCAAGTTGCTCTGCATCGGTATCGGGGTTGCCCACTTGCTCATACATCATTTCGAGCATGGGGCGCCAATAAGGGGGAATAGTTTTCATAAAAGTAAACAGGTTGCTCACGCCAACATAGTCGATGCCGCAGGCATAGAGTTTGGGTGTGAGGGTCAAGCCAGCCAACACCGCATAGCCACCATAGCTTCCGCCGTAGATAGCAATACGCTTGGGGTTGGCTATGCCTTGCCCTATGAGCCACTCTACTCCCTCGGTTATATCGTCTTGCATCTTTAGTCCCCATTGCTTATAGCTGGCTTCAAGAAAGCGACGCCCGTAGCCCGTAGAGCCGCGAAAATTCATCTGAAATACAGCATAACCGCGGTTGCTCAGAAATTGTGCTTCGGATGAGTAACCCCAGCAATCTCTTGCCCACGGACCGCCATGAGGGTTTACTACCACGGGCAAGTTGTGTGCATCTTCAATGCTTAAGCCTGCAGGCAGTGTGAGGTATGCCTCGATGGTTAGTCCGTCGCTTGTGGTGTATGTTACGGGGAGCATCTCGTTCATCTCTTCCTTTTTAAGCCACGGAGCAAGTTCTGCCACCTTTTCAGCCTTGTCGGTTTCAGCGTCGTAGAGCCAATAAGCACCGCGTGTGCGGTCGCCACCAACGTATATCAGATAGTTGCGTTCGGCCTTGTCGCTATCGGCAATGCCATAGCGTTCATCCGGAAAATGCGCCTTGATGCGTTTGCGTAGCGCCTCCTCTTCTGCATCAAAAAAGTGGCGAATAGGCTCTTTATGTCCTGTGCAATAAACGCTCAATAAGCACTTGCGCTTGCGCGAGTAGCTGATACTTGAGATGTCGTAACGCTCGTTTTCATAAAGCAGTTCAAGTTCTTTACAAGTTGAGGGGTCCATGCGTACAAGCACTGTTTTGTCGCGTCCAAGGTTGGTAGCAGCGTACACTTCGCGGTTGTCGGGCGTAAAATCCATAAAGCTCACCACGTCTTTAAAGTTAGTAGTAAGCACGGGGCGGAAAGGTTCGTTCTCTGTGTCGCGATAGAGCACCTGCGTGTTTACCCCATCAACAATGGCAGTAGCCACGCGTAGCAAACCATTGTGGTCGGTCATCCAACCTTGAATGTTACCTGGGTTTTCGGCCAATAGGGTGAGTTCGCCCGTCTCTATGTTAAGGCGATAAGGGTCGAAAACCTCGGCATTGCGCTTGTTCATACCAATTAGCACAAAGCCCGGTTGCTCTTCAAGGTCGTCGATAAGACTGGTACGCACCCCTGGAAAGGCAGTATAAGCACGTAGGTCTGTTCCATTGCGCTTCACACCATAAAGTTGGTAGTTTTCGTCGCCAGCCGTATCTTTCATAAAGAGCAATCGCTCATTGTCTGCCCACATATAGCCAGCCACACTGCGTTCCGTCTCGCTCGTAATGCGAACGGAGGCATCGTCGGTGTCGCTCACTTTGCGTACAAACACGTTGAGGCGGTCGTGATAGGGAGCCATGTAAGAGATATAAGCACCATCGGGCGAGAGCTGATAAGCTGTGCGCTCTGAATTGCGAAAAAAGTCTTCTAAAGGTATTTGTCTCATATAATATATGTGTGGTTGTTTCAGTAATCTATTTTGCCTTAGTGAGCTTTGCTTTTAAGCCAAAAAGTTGTTATGCCATTGCTTTAAAACATGGCATACTGCTTTAATATGCGTAAAGTGCTGGCGTATCATGCCCACGATACGCACGTATCATGCCCACGATACGCACGTATCACGGCCGTGATACGCCAGCACTTTATGTGTGTTATGCCAGAAAGATACGCATTTATCGTTGAATATCAAGCGTTTTTGTTATTCTTGCCGAAGTGCTTGTTGTGTGCCATCATTTAGCTATGCAAATGCGTGGAGCCGTTTATGGTATATTCAACACTTGTGCAAAGTTAGTTTATTTAAATAAGTAAGTGCTCAAAAAAAATATTAGATTGGTTTAAATTTACTGTTTTCAAACCAATCTAATATTTTTTTGAGCACTACAAAAGTGCGTAACACAGCGTTCAACTTCTATGCCTTATTTCCATTCAACCTTTTCGTTAAGGATAACACCATCTGTTGCATCCTCGGCAGTAAAGTTACCTCCTTTATATTGTACGCAGAGCATAATTAAAGGAGTTGTGCCGTTGTTGCGTACAGAACGCTTACCATTTGGGCTAACTCTAACAACGCTACCCTCGGTAATGGGGAATACGTGACCATCTACTTGAAACTCGCCCGTACCGCCGAGAAAGAAGTAAAGTTCTTCGTGTGTTTTGTGGGTGTGAAGAAAACCTGTTTCTGTACCTGGAGCGAACGATTGAAAAGAGAACTCGCTACCAGTAGCTCCCACCATGCTCCCACCAAATACCTTTCCGGGGATTTTAACCTCGGGCGAGAGAGTTAATAAGTACTCGCCGAGTTCGCTAAACTTACCGAAGTCTACGGCTGTAAAGTTTTGTTCCTTGATGATTGTTTTTGTTTCTTTCATTGTCTTATGTGTTAAATGTTTTTGTCTTTTCGCACTGCAAAAATAAGGTGAAAGTTTGGCTCTGTCAAGAGGACACTTTGGGGTGGTATACTTACTTTGAGGTAAGTGTTATTCAAAGTCAAAGTGAAACTTTATTGCTTTTTAATAGATATTAACTATGTAAATCTTTGCTATTTATAAGATGGTTGGTTACTTTTGTATAGTAATATTGAAAATGAATGTTTTTTAATTAAAAAATGAACGTCGAGGTAAAAGAAATAGTTTTTAAGGATTGCCCTATTCGCAACGTGCTGGCACATATTTGCGGCAAATGGTCATTGTTGGTGATTTATGTAATTAATCAAAACAATAACATACGTTTTAACGAACTTCATAAGGCCATTCCCGACATATCGCAAAAGGTGCTGACCACCACGCTACGCGGTTTAGAAGCTTATGGCCTTGTTAGCAGAAAGGTGTATGCAGAGGTTCCGCCAAGGGTTGAATATTCGCTAACCGAGCGAGCTTGCTCATTTATCCCGTTAATGGAGAATATGATAATGTGGGCACAAAGCAATATGGCGGGCATCATACATGATAGAGAAAACTATTTAAAATAAAAAAACAATGTGAGGATAGGCATATAGGCAAAGAAAGTTTGTAAGTGTGCAAAAGTTTTAAGTATGTTAGAAGTTTTACGCTCGGTTTGCACTATCTTTGCAATGTGAATAAAGATATAATAAAAACAAGAAGCAAGGTGTTGTTGGCTTCTTTCTGCTTGTGTGCAACGAGTGTATGTGCTCAAACAACTTCAATAGCAGATACGTTGCAACAATCGCCTTGGGTAGACTACAGTCTTTCGGTGATAACCGAAGGACAATGGAATATGACGCATCATCGTGGTGGATGGGCAAATAGGTTGGATGCAGTATTGGGCGTAAGGTTGTGGCGTGATGCACGATTTGAAGCTTCAATATTAAGCACCTTCCAGCCCACCGATGCCGTGGCCGATGTGTGCCAAGATTTCTCTAACATCAATGCACCCAATCGGCCTTTGCGCTTGGTGCACTTTGGGTTGCAACAACAGTTTATAAGCCAAAAGCTAACAGCCTATGTAGGTTTGCGACAGGCCGACGAAGATTATTTTAATACACCTATGGCAGGCTTGTCTACGGGTGCTTCGTGTGGGTGTGTGCCAACGGTAAATGATAATTACCACATCAATGTGTTTCCGCTTACCGCTTTAACACTGCATTTGAGTTATGCTCCCAACGACAGCTGGCTTGTTCAAGCAAGTGTGTATAATGGCAATGCCTACGACACGCTCGACCGCTCATTCCGCTTCCGCCCGCATCGTGATGGCTTGATTTCGCTTGGATCTGTAAGCTATACAGGTAAGCAACATACTGACGATGGCTTTGCCCCCACGTATGTGTTGGGTTGGAACTTTGGTAAGCACTTCCGCGAAACATCTCAACGACGCCACCCACAAATGGGATTTTGGCTAACGGCAGAGCAACCTATAACTCAAATAGGAAGGGTTGATGTGGCTGCAGCTGCAACTTTCTCGCATCAGTTTAAAGACCCCGAAGTGGCAAAAACTTACTACAATGCTACACTTTCGCTGGGGCATCTCACACGCAAAGGTGGTAACTTGGCTTTTGTATTTAACAGAGCCTATTATCGCGATGCCCACGAGAGTAATTTTGAAACCACCTTTCTTATGCCTTTGGGTAAAGGATTTAGCATACAGCCAGCCTTGCATCATTATAGCACAAGTGGTAATAAACAATGGTTGGGGCAACTGCGTGTGATGTTAGATTTACCCTAAAACAAAAAATAACTTGAATAATGCAGTTTGATGATACTCATTTTCCACTCGTAACGGCTGATAGCATATTCGATGCAGTGGTGTTATGTGATGGCGATTATCCCACACATGCTATCCCTGTATCTATACTGATGAGTGCGCAATATGTGTGCTGTTGCGATAAAGCAGCGTTAAGCTATATAGCTGATGGCAATATGCCGCAAGTCATTATAGGAGATGGCGACTCTCTGCCCAAGGAGTTGCAACAGAAGTTTGCTCATATATTTAAGAGAGTTGATGAACAAGAAGATAATGACCAAACCAAAGCTACTCGTCACTGCTTTGAGCAAGGATTTAAGCGAATAGCCTATATAGGAAGCACAGGCAAGCGCGAAGATCATACCATTGGCAATATCTCATTGTTAATGAGATATTACAAGCAGATGGGGCTTGATGTGACCATGATAACAGATTATGGTTACTTTACACCGGCGCAAGGTAACATTACGCTACAAACGTTTAAGGGACAGCAAGTAAGCATATTTAACATGAACTGCACATCATTAAGTAGCAGCGGACTTAAATGGAATGCTTATGCTTTTGGCGAACTATGGCAAGGAACGCTTAACGAGGCAATGGGCAATGAAGTAAATATATATGCTGATGGATATTATATGGTATTCAGAACTTTTGAAGCTAAAGAAAATATTTAATTTGCATTTAAAATATGGCGTTGTCAAACATAGAGAAACATTATAATAAACACCCCGAGGACCTTCGTTTGTTGCGTAGGCATGGTATAGTGGAGTTTGAAACTACCATGCATCATTTGCATCGTTTTTTAACCCCTGGAATGCAATTGTATGACATTGGTGCAGGAACAGGTCGTTACACTTCGGCACTAATGGCAGAGGGCTACGAGGTGCATGCTGTTGAACTGGTGAAACGCAATATCGACGTATTCTTAAAGCGTGAACCTACGGCCAATGTAGTGCAAGGCGATGCCCGAAACTTGAATTTTGTTTCTACAGCATCGGCAGATATAACTTTATTGCTTGGTCCGCTTTATCACCTTATAGGCGATGATGAAAAACTTAAGGCACTGAATGAGGCGAAACGTATAACCAAACCAGGCGGTTTGATATTTGTGGCTTATCTCATGAATGAGTATAGCATTATCTCTTATTGTTTTGACGAAGACAGAATAGGAAACTTGCTGGCTAAAGGTTTTGTTGATGAGAACTTTCACATACAAGCAGCAGCCGACGAACTATATGACTATGTGCGTCTTGAAGACATTGACCGCCTTGACCATAAAGCCGGATTAGAGCGCGTTACGATATTCTCGCCCGATGGTGCAGCCGACTATATGCGCACACGGCTAAACCAAATGAGCAATGATACTTTTGCACATTTCATAGCCTACCAAAAGCTTATTTCGGAGCGTAAAGACCTTATTGGTGCAGGTAGTCATGTGGTGGATGTGGTAAGAGTTTTGTAAATAAAACGCTCTTGTTTTGCTAAGTTCTATTAGCAAAACAAGAGCGCTACGCCACAAAATAGCATAAAATCAATATAATTGTTTGGAACTTTAGCTTATTTATACACAACTTTGCATTGCGTTAGACAATAAAGTATGAACTAACGTAGGGGTGCTACCGCACACACCATGTTTATAGTGCGGATGCTGAGATTATACCCTCATAGCTGAACCAGATAATACTGGCGTAGTGAAATCTGTGTATATATTTTTGTTTCCATAAGCTGTGTAAAAGCGGAAGCACCTTCTAAAAAATCATTCATACATTTAACACAAATAAGTGGGCTATGTGCAAACTTGTGCAATGACACGTAATGGTGTTTGAACTGCATGGGAATTTGCAAATGGCAACTTAGCTTAACTATTACTTTCATAAACTGAACGTATGAAAAAAAACATGTTGGTGTTTGCTGCTTTAACAGCAACTGCTCTAAACGTTAATGCCGCCGCTTTAGGCAATGTAAACGAACGTAAAGCAAAATCTTCTGCAACTAAGGCCGACACAGCCAGCATCTCTTTGCAGGCTGCCAATGTGGTGTCTACCCGTGCTGGTAAGCACACTCCTATGGCTTATAAAAACCTAAGCAAAGCGGAAATTCAAGAAGTAAACTATGGTAAGGACGTACCTTTTATCTTGATGTTTACTCCTTCGGTTACTACAACCTCTGATGCTGGTGCGGGCATTGGTTATTCGAGCTTGCGTGTGCGTGGTACAGACCCCTCGCGTATTAACATCACAGCCAATGGTGTGCCAGTGAACGATGCCGAAAGCAGCCAAGTTTTTTGGACTAACATGGGCGACTTTGCTTCGAGCGTAGAGAACATGCAGATACAACGCGGTGTTGGTACGTCTACCAATGGTGCAGGTGCTTTTGGTGCAACCATCAATATGCAAACTGAAAATATTGGTGCAAAGCCTTATGCAAGTGTAGATCTCTCTGCAGGTAGCTATGCCAGCCACAAGGAGACCTTTCGTTTTGGTACGGGACTAATAAAGAATCATTGGGGCTTTCAGGGTCGTTTGTCACACATTGCAAGTGATGGATATATAGATCGTGCATCTGCTCGCCTTGACTCTTACTTCTTGCAAGGTGGTTATTTCTCAGACAAAACTGTTGTGAAGTTTGTAACCTTTAATGGTAAGGAAAAAACCTATCATGCTTGGAACTATCCTTCGGTATTTGAGATGGAACAGAATGGTAGCCGTCGTTACAATTCTTGTGGTGAATACTATGACGAAGATGGCAACGTTCATTACTACAAAGATCAAAGCGACTTTTATCATCAACAAAACTACCAATTGCTTTTGAACCAAATCATTACCCCAACACTGAAGTTTAATGCTGCATTGCATTACACCAAAGGCTTTGGTTACTACGAGGAGTATAAAACTGGACGCAAATTGGGCGAGTATTTGCTGAACCAAACGGATGCTGATTTCAGCAAGAAAACCGATATGATTCGCCGTAAAATGATGGATAACGATTTTTATGGTGCAATAGCTTCGTTTGATTATGATAACAAGAGCAACTTGCGTGCTACCATCGGAGGTGGTTGGAACCGTTATGACGGCGACCACTACGGAACAATTGTATGGGCAAAGAATACAGAAGGTATCAAAGACTTCCAACCCAACCACCAATACTACTTTAACAATGGTGACAAGCGTGATGGCAATATCTATGGCAAGGTAAGCTATGAGTTTGTTAAAGGACTTAGTGCATACGTAGATTTGCAGTATCGCCACGTAGATTATAAGATGGATGGACCCACTGATGCTTTTAGCGGACATGAGCAACAGGTGTTCAACTTTGAACAGAAGTACGATTTCTTTAATCCTAAAGCAGGTCTCTTCTATCAAATTAATCCTAACCACAGCGTTTATGCTTCATACGCTATGGCACACAAAGAACCAACTCGTAACGATTTTGAAGATAATATCAATACCAAACTTAATGCTGAAAAGCTTAATGATTGGGAGTTAGGCTATAAGTATCAAAGCAAAACATTCTCAGCTGGCGTAAACTTCTACTACATGAGCTATCGTGACCAGTTTGTATTGACTGGCGAACAGAACAGCATTGGTGAGTTTATTGCTCGTAATGCAGGCGAGAGTTATCGTCGTGGTGTAGAATTGCAAGCAGCTTGGAGTCCTGCAAAGTGGTTCCGTTGGGATGCAAATGCAACATGGAGCCATAACCGTGCTAAGGATTGGACCATTACTCTTGATGATGGAAGCGCTGTATCGCTCGGTGACACCCCACTTTCGTTCTCTCCTGATTTTATCTTTAACAACATCTTCACCTTTAACTATGCTGGTTTCCGTGCATGTGTTACAAGTCAATATGTGGGTAAGCAACGCCTTTCAAACACTGGATTTGACTATTACGTGAGCGAAGAGGCTGATGGCAATCATAATGTTAGCATGGTACTGAAACGTCACTTTATTACTAACTTAGACCTTTCTTACACTTTCCACTTGAAGGGTGTAAAGAGCATTACTGCTGGATGCACGCTGTATAACCTCTTCAGTGCTAAGTACTTTAATAATGGTTGGACAAGTCCAAGCTACAAGAAGGTTGATGGCAAAATTGTAGCTTACACCTCAGACGACCGTTATGAAACAGGTTATGCTGCAAGCGCTCCATTTAATGTGATGGGACACCTTAGCATCAACTTTTAATTGAATAGATAAAAAAAATAGTACTCTTATTATAGTAGTTTGTGCTTGTACTGAATTTATGTTTGGTATAAGGCATAAACTACTATTTAGTGTTTTATAAAAACAGACAATGTTTCTCGATATATTTACAACAATTTTAGGCTTGATATATATATTGCTTGAATATAAAGCAAGTATATGGTTGTGGCTTATCGGAGTGCTTATGCCAGCATTAGATATATTGCTTTATTGGGAGCATGGACTTTATGGTGATGCTGCTATGGCAGTTTATTACACGGTTGCTGGTATATATGGTTTTCTCGTTTGGCACTTTGGTAAAAAACATAAAACAATATCAAAGTTAGATGATGAACAAAAAGACAACGTTGGTAATATGCCGATTACCCACATGAAAAGGTCGCATTACTTGCCTTCCATAATATTTTTCTTCGCAGCATGGGGCACAACGTGGTATATATTAAAAACATATACAAACTCTACAGTACCCGTGTTAGATGGTTTTACCAATGCACTCAGTTTTGTAGGACTATGGGCGCTTGCGCGTAAATATATAGAACAATGGTTCTTTTGGATAGTTGTGGACGTCATATCATGTTATCTATATGTAGGAAAAGGCATACCCTTTAAAGCTGGACTTTATGGCTTGTATGTGGTGATTGCTGTAGCAGGATATTTTAAATGGAAGAAACAAGTTGTTTCTCAAAAAAAAATAGTAATTTTGCCGTCAAAATCATAAGATAATAAAACACAATAAACACTCCAATGATTAAATCACAAGACATCAAGAAGAGTACTTGCATCCGTTTGGATGGCAAACTTTATTTTTGCATTGACTTCTTACATGTAAAACCAGGTAAGGGTAACACTATTATGCGCACCACATTGAAGGATGTAGTTAGCGGACGTGTACTTGAACGTCGCTTCAACATTGGCGAAGCACTCGAGGATGTTCGTGTAGAACGTCGTCCTTACCAATACTCTTATGCTGAGGGTGATCAATATCACTTCTTGAATCAAGAAACTTGGGACGATGTTGTCATCGAACACGACCAAATTACTGGCGTTGATTTCATGAAGGAAGGTGATGTTTGCGAAGTGGTTAGCGATGCTTCTACTGAAACTATCCTTTATGCCGAAATGCCTGTAAAAACTCAGCTTAAGGTAACTTACACTGAGCCAGGTCTGAAGGGTGATACTGCAACTAATGCTACTAAGCCTGCAAAACTTGAAACTGGTGTTGAAATCCGCGTACCTTTGTTTATCAACGAAGGTGAGACTATTGAGGTTGATACTCGCGATGGTTCTTACTTAAGCCGTGTTAAAGCATAATCTATTTGTAGATTAGTTTTGATGATATAAAAAGAAGCGAAAGTAATCTTTCACAATAAAATGTGAAACAGATTCTTTCGCTTCTTTTTTATACAGATAAAACAGAAAAGCAGATGTTCAAATCTACAATGAACATCTGCTTTATGATTTTTAATAAACTTCTACCTTGTCTGCCAATCTTTTGGCTTTGTCGCGTAGGGCATCTAAGTTGCCATCTAATGGACCATTGCATACAACAACTCCCATACGACGATTTTTGCGTGTGGTAGGTTTGCCAAATATACGCACATCGGCATCTTCCTCGCATGTATTCTCTAATCCGCGATATTGAGGTTGTTCGTTGCTTTCGATAGGTGAAAGAATTACGGCACTTGCGCCAATACGCATTTGCTTGATGCAAGGAATGGGTAACCCTAAAACAGCGCGAAGGTGCAGCTCAAACTCATTAAAGTTTTGTGTACCAGCTAATGTTACCATACCTGTGTCGTGAGGACGTGGCGACAATTCTGAAAAGTAAACACCATCTTTATGGCTCAAAAAGAACTCTACGCCCCAAATGCCTGCACCTGTGAGTGCATGTGTCACTTTATCAGCCATACGTTCGGCTTCGGCTAAATGTTCGGGTGCTATGTGAGCTGGTTGGAAACTCTCACGATAGTCGCCACCTTTTTGTACATGACCTATAGGAGGACAGAATAGGGTAGGTCCATTCTTTTGTGTAACGGTGAGCAAGGTTATTTCGCTATCAAAGTTTATAAACTCTTCAATAATAACTTCTGCAATGTCACCACGGCTACCTTCCATAGCGTATTGCCATGCATGGTGCAGTTCTTCTTCATTTTTTACCAAAGATTGTCCCTTGCCTGATGATGACATTAGAGGCTTAACAACGCATGGAAAACCTATTTCCTTAGAATGCTCTACTAATTGCTCGTAAGAGGTGGCATAGAAGTATTTGGCAGTTTTTAAACCAAGTTCTTTAGCAGCCAAGTCGCGTATGGCTTTGCGGTTCATGGTGATGTTTACTGCTCGTGCAGACGGTACTACTTGAATGCCTTCTTTTTCAAAATCATAAAGGCGTTCAGTTCTGATTGCTTCAATTTCTGGAACAATAAGGTCGGGATGGTGCTTTTCAACAACTTTTTCAAGCGCATCACCATCGAGCATAGAGAAAACTTCGAATTCGTCAGCTACTTGCATAGCAGGAGCACCAGCATAAGAGTCGCATGCTATGACGTGTTGGCCTAAGCGTTGTGCAGCAATGGTGAACTCTTTTCCTAATTCGCCAGAGCCAAGAAGCAATATCTTTTTCATCTGAATGTTAGATAATTATATGTATTATATAAGATTGCTTTTGAATAAAGAAAACATGTTACCTTTTTAAGAATAAAAAGATAGGTTATGATAAGTAACTTTTCAAAATTAAAGTTGAATACCTACTTATATTGCAAAGTTACGCTTTTTAATGCAATAAATGCTCTTATTAGCATGTGTTTATTGTGGTAAAATACAATTTAGCAATTAATTTTAAACTAAAAATATGCTCTGCATTTATCTTAATAACATGCAGAGCATAATTGTTTAAAGCTTCTTTGTTCAAACCATCTGTTTACTTTATCAATTTATTTGTGATTGAATATTGCCAGTTATGCAGTTAGCTATAAAGAGTGCATCTTCTTGATTGTTCAGTTGTGGATTGTACAATCGGGCAAATGTTTTGATAAATGATAACGAGCTTTCTTTAGGATTGTTATCAAATTTTGTGCGTGTAGAATGCTTCATAGGCATTGGGTTTATTGGATAATGTTCTCTAAACTCGAGCAAAATACTCAGAGCCTTTTAATAAAGAAAGTCGGAACAACCAACTTGTGTTCATTTATATAAACGCTCAAGTGCCTTTTTTATTTTGTTTTATTCTTGAAAAATGATCTTTTCTAAGTAAAACGTTTAGTATGTTTGCATATGCATCTTTTTTGCCATAGCTTTCATGTTTTGCAAGGCATAGTGCATTCTGCCAAGCGCTGTGTTTATGCTTATACCCTTTGCCTCGGCTATTTCTTTAAAACTTAGCTCTTGATAATAACGCATAAGCACAACTTCGCGTTGAGTAGAAGGTAGTTTCTCTATTAGTAGCTTTACATCATGTAGGGTCTGCTCTTTAACTATTTCATTTTCTCTATTTATAACCCATAAGTTACTCAAGCTATTAATGTATTTCTCTTCATTTTGATGATAGCATAGGTTTTCGCTTACTTCATTTCTAATTTGATCAATCAACAAATTGTGAGCTATGCGCGTAAGCCAAGCATAGAATTTACCTTTTTCGTTGTATTTTCCCTTTCGAAGGTTTATAATAGCTTTAACAAAAGTTTCTTGAAACAAATCGTCTGTTATATCATTGTTTTTTGTATAAAATGCAATATATGCGTAGAGCTTATCTTTATAACGCAATAAAAGCTCGTCAAAAGCTTCGTTTTGACCAGCGCAAAATAATGCAACCAACTGCTCGTCGGTTATCATGCTATAGTTTGTCATTACTTTAGGTGTTTGCAGCAGACATGCGGTTTGCTAAGTTTGTTTTAAATGTCTGCTAATTTAGAGTAATGTTCAATCCGATAGGCTTACGATTTTTATACAGATTGTGTGTAATAGCAATCTGTTTGTGATTAATATAGTATGATTAATTTTGAATGAACACACACCTTGGGTATTGTTGTCAGAACAAAGATTTTTACTTCCAATTCCTTCTTCATACTCCTTTTAGGTGGTATTTTGTTTACAAATGTATATTTTTGTATGTTAATACCCAAACTTTTGCTTCGCTTTTTTATAAATATTCATCAGTTATAATGATTATGCAGACGTATTTGTATACTAACTATTCGCAATACATTCACAATTATTTTAGCAATAAGGTACAAAAAATACCAATAGATATAGGTTGTACTTGCCCTGTGCGTGATGGGAGTATATCGCGAGGAGGATGTTCATTTTGCAATGGTAGAAGTTTTATACCGCGTTTTGTTAGTGTTGAGGATAGTGTTGTTGATCAAATAAAAAGTGGCATAAATTTCTTTAAATCCAAGACTAAAAACAAAGAAATAGATTATATAGTTTACTTTCAATCAGGCACAAATACTTATATGCCCTTAAGCAAGGCTCAACGTGTGGTAGAGGCTGCTATGCAAGTTGATGGAGTAAAGGGACTTGTTTTTTCAACTCGTCCTGATTGTTTGCCAACTCAGTGGTTGAATTTCCTAAAAGATCTGTCTTTAAAATGTTTTGTAGAAGTTGAGCTTGGCGTAGAGTCTGTTAGCAATAGCGTTCTGGCTGATATAGGTAGAGGGCATGATGTAGAGTGTTCGGTATGCACAATAAAAAAATTACATGCACTCAATATTCCAGTATGTGCTCATATGATTTTGGGATTGCCAGGCGAGAGTCGTCAGACAATGTTAGATCAAGCTACATTTTTGAACAATCTTAAAGTTGAAGTAGTAAAACTGCATCAACTGCAAATATTAAGAGGTTCGCGAATGGAACAAATCTATAATGAACAAAAGGAGAATTTTAAACTCTTCAGCCTTCAAAATTATGTTTCTTTTGTTTGTGATTATCTCAAAATCCTCTCTCCACAGGTTGCAGTAGAGCGTTTTGTGTCGCAATCTCCATCTATAGAACTTATAGCTCCTAAGTGGGGAGTAAAAAATGATATTGTAACAAACTTGATTATACAAGAACTTCGTAAAAAAGAACTTTATCAAGGATGTTTGTTATAAACTCGTTGATAATTATTTTATGAGTATATCATAGTTGTGTTATCGTATGTTTGAATGTTTCCTTTACTCCAATTGGAATGAGCATTTACTCTAATTGAAATGAGTATTTACTCTAATTGGAATGAGGCAAATAAAAACGTGTTTTAGCAAATATAAATATATGATTAACTAATCACCACTCGTTTCTTTAATTTTATTTAGCAGCTATTCGTAGCAAACATTCATTCTTTGAAATTGCTTGATGCAATATGGTAGATGTAGAAATTGTGCAGGGTAGAAGCGAGTTGCTTATTAGTCTTTTTATCTTTAATTAGTGCGCTTACATGAAATAATATGTTCGTAATAAGTGCTTATTTAAGGCTATATAATTCTGTTATTTTCGTGTAGTTGTAAGAACGAATTAAAAGAATTAAAATATGAAGATTTGAAAATCAAACATAATGTATATAACTTATTGATATATAGATAAATATGAATTATAAAAGGTAACAAATATTTACATATCAAATAGTTGAAATAATTTTTTAGGGCATTTAGAGTGTGAGGTGATTTGCTATCAAGCGTATTTTATGTTTGTTCTTGTTCCGTGAAGCTGAGGCTCTTTGTTGGATGTTGTTTGAAGCAACAAGAAAGTTGCTTTGAAATCCTATTTTTGAAATTTTTAGTAAATAGATGCTCTACTTTATGTATTATTTAGTTGCAAGGTATGAAAAGTTGCGGAATATGTTATATAATTCTTAAATGAAATGTTTATTGATTTAACAATTCATACTTCTGATAATATTAATAAATCTTAATTTATAAAGAAAATGCTGCTTATATGCGTAAATCGTATGGAAAAATATTAAATTTGCAGTCAGTTCATAATGGGAGTTTGGCACTAACCTAATCATGCTATTACTTCTATAAATACCTAATTTGAAAGCAACATATTAAAAAAGGCTCGTTTAAGCTTGCCTCCTTTTAAGATTTGTTGTAACAATATCTCAATCTTTCTCAATAGGAGTTGATGCAATGGCTCCTTCTCTATATATACCTAACAGAAAAATAAAATAAAAAATAAATTAATCCAATTATTGCGTATGGAAAACCGTTTTTGCAGAATAGGAAAGCATCTTTTAGGAGTTGCTTGTCTACTTTCGACTTGCGGCGTTACGTATTCTTGCTCGGATGACTATGATTTGGATGAAACAACTCCTAGTTTCTTGGGTAAGAGTATCTATGACGAATTAAAATCTCGCACTGATCGTAAGTTTACTACTGTAATTAGGTTGATTGACGATCTGGACTATAAGGATGTGTTATCGAAAACAGGTAGTAAAACACTATTTGTTGCTGATGATGATGCTTATGCTCAGTTCTTTGAAAACAACACTTGGGGCGTAAAGAATTACGATCAGTTGTCAACGAACCAAAAGCGTATCTTGCTCAATGGCTCAATGCTTAACAATGCTTATGTGCTTGAAATGCTAACGACAATTCAGGGACCTGTAAAGAATCTCTGTTTGCGTCAGCTTTCTGCGTTGTCAGCTACAGACTCTGTACCTTATTTCAAGTGGAATGAACTCCCAAACAACTTGAATAATAATAAAGGTACTGTACAGACTCCTGATAGACGCTATTGGGATGAGTATAATAAAGAGTCTAAGGGTGGTATGTATTTAGCACTCGATAAGACAACCCCAATGATGACTCACTTCCTTCAAGCTCAAATGAACGAAAAGAACATCCTTCCAACCGATGTTTCGTTTATCTTAGGTCTTGATGGAACTGATAAGGCTTGGACTGACAATTCAAACCGTAGTTTTGTCTATAATGCTGAGGTCGTAGAACCAGATGTAACTTGTCTGAATGGTTACTATCATGTACTTGATAAAGTGCTTGTTACTCCAGGTAATATGGCTGAGGAAATCCGTAAAAATCCTGATACTCAATTGTTCAGCGCAATGCTTGACCGTTTTAGTGCTCCATTCTATGACGCTACTTTAACGGAGGAGTACAAGGCTTTGCACTCTATTACTGCAGACTCTGTATTCCAAAAGCTATATATTGCTTCGCGTGGTCAAATGGGTAGTGTATCAAAAGATCCTAAAGGCGAAGCTCTTGGTAGTGACGTTCCACGTCTTCCTTACGATCCAGGATGGAACGCTTACAATGTGAACAACTCTACCAAGGAACAGGATATGGGTGCAATGTTTGTTCCAAGTGATGCTGCAGTAAAAGATTATTTCTTGCATAAAACAGGTAGCACTTTGCTTGAAAACTATGCAACTATTAAACCTGTAACAGAAGCTAATCTGCTTGAAAATATCTATCAAATACCTCAGAACATTCTTGTTAAGTTGATTTATAACTTGATGAAAGAATCGTTCAATTCAACTGTTCCAAGTAAGTATCTTTCTGTAATGAATACTGCTCAGGATCAGATGTTTAGCCAATATAAATCAGAACAAGATTTTAAAAAGGCTATTGAAAAGGTATTGTTAGCCAATAATGGTGTTGTATATGTGATGAATGAATTTGTCACACCTCCAGACTATGCTTCTGTTTCGGGTCCAGTTCTTACCGATGAGGGAGTTCGTGTCATGAATGCTGTTATCCATGCAGATGATAACAACATCTCAAGTGATTATGGAAATGCACCTTTGCGTAAGTTCTATAGTTCATACCTTTTGGCTATGCAGTCACACTTCTCTCTGTTTGTTCCAACAGATTCAGGCTTGGCTAAGTATGGCTATGTCGATCCTATTGCTCAAGCTACGGGTAACTCATCAAGATACAGATATTGGTCTTTTACTCCAGATAACATTACACAGGCTGGTGGTAAGAAGATTGCTGTACGTGCTGATGCATTCAAATACGATCGTACAAAAGATATGGCTGCTGATGGTCAGACATCAACTACTAATAGCAAGGCAAATGATGCACTTACTTCAGCCAATGGTATGGTTAAGAAACAAATGCTTTGTGATATAGTAGATCAACATATCGTGGTTCATGGCTCTGATAATGGTGATAATATGATTGAAAGCAATCGTAAATTCTACCTTTCTCGTAGCGGTGCTCCTGTTTATATAAAGAAATATGGTTCAAACCTTAGCACTACTGGCAAGGGTATGTTGGTTAATGGTGGTTTCCAAATCGATGTTAATAAAGATAACTCTGCAGAAAACGACTTTGATTGCGAGGTTGTAAGAGGATTTGACCTTTCAAAGGGTTATGGTAATGGACATACCTATTTCCTTAATCGTCCTATGCAACCAACTTTGAATAACGCATACCAAGTAATGCAGTCTTTGTCAAAAGATGAAACGAAAGGATATACTAAATTCTTCTCTATGTGCAGTGCATTGGTATATGGTTCTGACGAGGAAAACTTAGCAAAGATTTTCAAGGATAGCGGTACTACAGATGATGTTTGGAAAACAGAATTGCAAAAGTTTGCAATATTTGCTTCAAACCAAGGTTCATCAGCAAATACTCGCTACACTGCTAACAATACCAACTTGGTGCGTTTCTTCAATAACTATCGTTATACCATTTTTGTTCCATCTGATAAAGCTATCGATGAAGCTATCGGACTTGGTCTTCCAACCTTGGAAACAATTGATAAATTTGTTGAAGATTATTACGGAGACGAAAAATGGGAAAGTGAATATAAGCCTAAAGCCCAAGCAATGGTTACATGCTTGATTAATTTCTTGAAGTACCATTTCTGCGATCAGTCTTATTTTGTTGATAACTACAATGGCGGTGTAAGTATCAGTCAAACAGCTTGTACTGAAACTGATGCATCGACTGGTAAAATATCGTTCATTCCTTTAGCTATTAAGCACGAGAAAGGTAAACTTGTTGTTTATGATGCTATGTCGTTTAAGAATGGTTCTTTCGATTCGGAAGAGGCAACTACAGGTAATGAACGTACGGTTACAACAACCCCCGATTGTTACAACTTAATGGCTCGTGATTACGAGTTGAGGAATAGTGTAAGTAGCAAGTCAAATGAGATTAAGGCATCTTCGTATGTTTCTGTTCAATGTCTGACTGGTGATCAGTACCTAATGTTTAAGAAAACTCCTCTCGCAGAAGGTTTTGCAAACAATTGGAAAGACGTTAAAACAGCTAAAGCATTTGTTAAGAAATTCGCACTTAGAAAATAAATACCAATATTATGAATAACATAAAGTTTCTATTAACGCTGGTCTTGTGTTTCTTTTGTGCTTTAGCAAATGCACAGAAACGCATCTCGGGACGTGTCTGGAGTAAAGCAGATGGTCCTATTGTGATGGCGTACGTAGTAGAACAGGATAAGAACAATCGTAATATTACCGCAGCTCAAACTGATGCAAATGGTAATTTCTCTATGGTTGTTAAGAATTCTGCCAACAGACTGCGTATATCTTATATTGGCTATCAAACAAAAATAATTCCTATTGGTGGAAATTCTCATTTCAATGTAGAACTCATCGATAAGAATACATTTAAGAGCGCTGAAGTTACGGCAATCCGTAAAACACGCTCTAATGGTTTGGTAATTCCTGAAAGAGAAATCTCAACTGCTCAGCAGACTCTTGATATGGATCAAATGGCTGGTCTTACTTTCGAGACAGCTGCGGATGCACTTCAAGGTGAAATTGCAGGTTTGGATATTGTATCAAACTCTGGTAACCTTGGTTCTGGATCTACTATGCGTTTGCGTGGTGTGTCTTCAATCAATGGTAGTCAGAATCCTTTGATCGTAGTCGATGGTTACATCCTTGAGGATTACGACAATAGCGAACTCGATCTTGATAACATGGATAACCAAGAACAATTTGCAACTCTATTGCAGGTTGCTCCTGAAGATATCGCAACCATCAAGGTGTTGAAGGATGCTGCTGCAACAGCTATCTGGGGTTCTCGTGGTTCGAATGGTGTAATTGAAATTACTACTCGCCGTGGTGCACGTGGTAAAACAAAGGTGAACTTCAGTTATCGTCTTAATGGTTCATGGCAACCCAAGGGCTTGAATATGCTCAATGGTGATGGCTATACCATGATGTTGAAAGAGGCTTACCACAATCCTCGTACCCTTACTGAAGAACAGTCAAGTATTGCCGAGATTATGTATCTTCAAGATCACCCCTCTTATTATGGTAACTATAATAAGAACACAGATTGGGTGAAAGAAGTACAACAGTTCGGTATGATTCATAACTATGGTGTATCTGTATCTGGTGGTGGTGAAAAAGCACAATTCCGTGTTTCTGGTACTTACGACCATGAAAAAGGTACAATCATCATGCAGTCTTTGAATCGTTTGACTACTCGTTTGAACTTGGACTATTGGGTTTCTGACCGTATCAAGTTCTCTTCAAACTTCTCTTTGACTTATACAAAGAATAATAAGAACTATGGTAGTGACATCCTTAATCGTGCGTATAGCGCAATGCCTAATATGTCTGTCTATCGTAATGAGTATCGCGAAACTGCAGATGGTGTAGGTGAATACTTCAATACTGGAGAATATTTCATCATGCCTCCTCAAGCAGCTTCAGCAGGTCTTGTTGGTGCTAATAGCGGACGTACCTCTTATTATTTGAGTGATATGATTGCCAATGGTAACCCTGTTGCTATTGCAAATGAGGCTTGGGAACATGTTTCTACATATACCATCCAACCTCAATTCCAATTGGAATACAAACTTTTGGGTAAAGACCAAGATGAAACTCAGTTGAACTATCGTGGTGAAGTATACATGAATGCTTACACTTATTCAGCTCAAACTTATTATCCTGGTTCTTTAACTTCAAACACATGGAGTGATGGTATTTACAAAACAAGTGATGGCGAAAGCAAGAGTTTACAATTTGTAACTCGTCACCAACTTACATTTGTTCCTCACTTCGCAAATACCGACCACTCTTTCCAAGTTATGGGCCGTTTCGAAGTAAGATCTGATAATAGTACAAGTCAAGGTCATGGTACAACAGGTGTAACTGGTGGTATTACAGACCCAACAGTAAATGGTTATCTCACTCAGTCTTACTCAAGCACAGGTAAGGGACATAGTGCTGCTGGTTTGGTAACTCTTCACTATGCTTATTCTTCTAAATATATCTTCGACTTCACACTCCGTGCCGATGGTAGTACCAAGTTCGGTTCTGGTAACAAGTGGGGCTTCTTCCCTGGTATTTCAGGTCGTTGGAATATTTCTGATGAAAAGTTCTTTAAGCCTTTGCGTGGTGTAATCAGCATGTTGGCTGTTTCTCCAGGTTGGGGTATTACTGGTAATGCTCCAGGTAGTGAAGGTTTGATGTATAACAAGTATGATCGTAACGGAAACTCTTATAATGGTACTCAAGTAATGCGTCCGCAAAACTTGAAACTTACTAAGATTCGTTGGGAAAAGAAAAAGTCATGGAACGTTGGTGTTGATTTGAATTTCTTTGAGGATCTTCTCAGATTTAATTTGAATGTTTATGATGCCAAGACCTCTGACCTTCTTGTTTCTGGTGCACGTATTCCTTCAACAACTGGTTTTTCTTCATTGCAATGGGCAAATGTTGGTAGCATAGAGAACAAAGGTTGGGAATTGAATGTTAATACACGCGACATCTTCAAGATTGGTAAGTTCTCTATGAACTTGCGTGCAAACTTCTCTCAGAACTTGAACACAATTACAAGTATGGACCCAACAGTGTTGGCCTCTTACAACACTGATATTACTTACGCAAATGGTGAGGTCTTGAAACGTGTTCAGATTGGTAATGCTTTGGGTGGTATCTATGGTTACAAGTTTAAGGGTGTATATGCTTATGACTACGATCACAATGGTTACTTCCAAGCAATCAATGGCGAAGAAAACCCTAAAAACAATTGGACAGATCAATATGGTAACCCTAACACTGCTGCTGGTAACATTCAACCTGAAAAATGGGTAAGCAATAAAAGTCAAGCTCGTCCCGAACTTGCAAAATCTACTCCTATTGTATTTGATGCTAATGGCAATGTGGTATACGATAAGAATGGTAATCCACTCCATATGTACTACAACTATGGTGGTAAGAACTATGAGTTTGATGGTGGTGATGCTATCTATGAAGATATCAACCATGATGGTAATATTGATGAATTGGATGTTGTTTACTTAGGTACATCAAATCCTAAGTTCAATGGTGGTTTTGGTGTGAACTTTAAGTTCGGCCGTTGGGAATTGAAGACTTCTTTCAACTTCCGTGTAGGTAACAAGATCCTAAACTTAGCTCGTCTCAATCTTGAGAGCATGACAAGTAACAAGAATCAATGTGCATCTGTAAGTCATCGTTGGCGTAAGAATGGCCAAAGCACTACAATGCCTCATGCTATGAGCAGTGCAGTGAAGGCTACATATAACTCTTTGGTAAGTGATCGTTACGTAGAACCTGGTGATTTCTTGCGTTTCCAATACTTCCAACTTTCTTATAGCTTCCCTGCTGAAAAGTTGAAGAAGATTGGTATGAATTCACTCCGTATTGCTGCATCTGGTAATAACTTGATGTTCTGGACTAAGTATTCAGGTGTTGACCCTGAAATCGGACAATATGGTTATTCACCTGCAACGGATAATTCGCAAACTCCACGTTCACGCTCATTCACATTTAGTTTGAACTTTGGCTTCTAAAAAGGTTTCAGAAAGAAGAGTAGTTAGGTTGTAAACTACTCCCTGACTGCTCTTCTTTCTTTACCATATATTTCATTATTATGAAAAAAAGTATTTATTCAAAACTTCTACTGGCTGGTACGTTGTTAGTTTCAAGCGGTATGTTGTCGTCGTGCAACGACTTCTTGACTTTGCTGCCTACAAACCAACTTCCAGAGGAGAACTTTTGGCAAGATAAAGCAGACCTCGATGGTGTGCGTGCTGGTGCTTACGACCAATTGGCTGCAAGCGGTCAGACAGGCAAAATATTGATTTGGGGTGAGTTGCGTGGTGATAACCTCGCTCTTAACACAATCTCAAATACTTCTATTGATAACATTCAAAATGCTGTTCTTGAACCAAGTAATAGCATGTTTGATTGGAGTGGTTTTTATACAGGTATCAACCTTTGCAATCTTGTGATTGAGAAGGGTGAAGAAATGACTATTCCTAACAAAGAAGTAGATCCAAGTTTTACTCGCGGTGACTATCGAGCTATTCGTTCTGAAATGATGGCTCTCCGTTCACTTTACTATTTCTATTTAGTAAGAGCCTATCGTGATGTACCTTATATTTCGCATTCTGTTCGTACAGATGCCGAAGCAAAGGCAAGCAAACCTGCTGCAACTCCGGGTGTAGCAGTGCTTGGTGCTTGTATTGACTCTGTTGAGGCCAATTTGCCTTATGCAGCTGAAAACTTCGGTTCAAGTGCTGAGAACAAAGGTCGTTTCACTATTGTTAGTGAAAAAGCGCTTTTGGCTGATATGTACCTTTGGCGTGCATGTATGTTGAAAGATTATGTATCAAAAGCTGGTGCTGCTGCTCGTGTTAATATGGATGATGTTGCTCAAACAGATGAAACTACGGGTGAGGTGACATTATATAGAACTGTTGAAGGACAGAACATTGATGATGCTTATTGCAATGACTTGGCAAAGCAATGCTTACAAAAGGCTAAACAATATTCTGGCGAGGCAATTGATTGGTTGTATAAGGAGTATAAGAAGCGTATGGACGAAAATCCTAATGGCAACTATAGTGATGACGAGAAAACGCAACCTTATTCTTTAACTTTGAACGATCGCACTGGTAAAAGTGTATATGATGCAGCTTATGGTGCTGTATTTGGATCTCAAAACTCAGAGAATGAAGGTATCTTTGAGTTGCAATATGATGGTACAACAACAACCAATACAGTTGTAAATAATTACTTCTCTACCTATTCAAATACACAGTTCACTCCAGGCACAATGACTCTTGCCATTGACTTGGTATCGTCTGCTTCGAGTGTTGATCCAACTGTAGGTTTCGGTAAAACTGATTTCCGCTTGTTGGAAACTTGCAACTATGCATCAACCGAAGTTAATAAGCCTGTTACTAAATTTGTAACAAGAGATTTCACAGTTGCAGATATTTCGGATTTGACAAAGAATGGCTCTATGACAGGTCTTTCTGCTCGTACTTCATCTTCAAACAATGCCCATTGGCAAATTTACCGTTTGACAGATGTAATGCTTATTAAGGCTGAAGCTATTGCACGATTGGGTATTATTAATGGTAGCATTTCTAAAGATGACCTTAAAGAAGGTTATCAGTTGATCAATCAAATCTTCAAACGTAATAACCCAGCATTGGTAACACCGGCAGAGGCTGAAGCAAATCCTGACAAGCGCGAACTTGGTAGCGAACGTTTGACTGGCGATAGCTACTGCATCAATAGTAATGGTACACCACGTAAAACAGCTTCAGATTTACTATCAAATGTTTACAGAGAACGTCAGCGCGAGTTCGTTGGTGAAGGTAAACGTTGGTTTGATATCGTGCGCCAAGCTGAGTACTCTTATGTAACTAATAAGAAGAATAATACCACAGCGTTAGGCTTTGGTAGTTTCAAGGCTGCGGTTGTTAATCGTTTGTCTAAACTTTATAGCCTTTACAATCCAATCTATAGTGAAGAATTAAAGGTTAATGGTAAGGATCAGGCAGAAGGTGGACAATTAGTTCAAAATCCTGTATGGGATCGTTACACTAAAAAGTAAAAGGGAGGCTTAAACTATGAATAAAATTTTAAATTTGAAAAGAGTTCTTGGCTTACTCTCTCTCGTAATGTTTTGTGGAATTGCTTTCACTTTTACTGCATGTAAAGAAAACATTAGTGATGATGCGTATGCCATAGCTCAAAAGCAAACAATCGAGGATATCATTGCCTCTGATACAACGCTTTCAAGCATTCACGAAATCTTCAATGAAGTTCGTATTGGTTTGAGCGAAAATGCTTCTGTGGTTAATAGTGCGTTATCAGCTCGTGGTAACTATACAGTATTTGCACCTAACAATGACGCAATCACACGATATATTGAATTGGTAAGCAAAGGAACAAGTAAAGACCTTTCATTCTTGTCACCTGCACAAAAAGAAGCAATTGCTTTGAATTGTATCATTGATAATGGTTCTACAAGTGCATACGAGTTAGCAGATTTTCCAAGCAATGGTATGTTTGCTACTACCAACTTAAAGGATCGTCGTATTTCATGTAAGCAAGATGCTGAAGGTGATTATATACTCAATGACACAGCAAAGGTCCTAATTGCAAACAAAGAAGGTTCAAATGGTATGCTTCATGTTGTGAGCAATGTTATTGTTCCTTCTGACAAGTCTATCTATGATTTGATGTGCAATGCTTCAAACATGCGTATCATGTCGTTCTTGTTTGCTAAATGTGGCTATACTACAGATGAAAGCGGTTCTATCTTTAACCTTTCTGAGCAAACTCAAAAGGAAGAAGAGTATGAAAAAGCAAACTTATCTCACGCTGGTGAAAAGAAAACTCACTCTGCGGTAGCAGGTAAATTCGATTATCAGAGCAAGCGTCTTCTTGGTTATACTGCTTTTGTTGAACCAGATTCTATTTTTACTGCTGAGTGGGGTGTTCCTGCTCCAGTAGTTGATGAATTGGGTAATTTAACCAATGGTGGTGAAATCCTTAAGAAAATAAAATCAGAGTGCGAAGCTATTTATGGTACTGCAGATGCAGACAACTATAAGAGCGATAACAATGCAGTTCGTAAGTTTATTAACTATCACTTATTGGAAGGAAAGTTAGTAATGGAAGACCGTTCAGCTGTTCACCATTGGAATGAGTATGGATATGGTTGCGGTGATAACTATGAAACAAAGTCTTCAGAAAAATATACTGTAGACGTTTGGGACTATTATACCACCCTTTCAGGTGCTATGATTAAAATCACCCAAAGTGCAAGTGATGCTTCATATCATCTCAATCGTGTAGCAGAGTATAATACCTCATGGGTTGGTGAAAACCAAGGTGACTACCAATTCAAGAGAGTTCTTTACCCCAACTCTCCTGTAAATGGTTTGGATATTGAGGTGTCAAAGAAAAACGTACATGATGGCATTACCTATGATAATGATGGTGCTGATGGTTATTACTTCCCCATTAATCATATTTTGGTAAATAATAATGATACTCGTACTGCTTTAGGCTCTGAACGCATTCGTATAGATTTTGCAACAATGTTCCCCGAACTTATCACAAATAATATTCGTGGTAACAAATATGCATACATTCCCAATGATTATTTTAAAAATCTTACAGATGCAAGTTCTGATACCTATCTTTTCTATTTGCAAGAAGGTTTCCGTAATGCAAACTTCGGTTTTAAAGACTATCAAGGTGATGAAGTAATGGCTGTAGGTCAGTATGATTTCAAGGTAAAATTACCACGTGTACCAAAGGATGGTACATACGAATTGCGTATTGCATCTTCAAACAACTCGCTCCGTGGTATGGTGCAAATTTATATTGGTGATGATCCTAATCGTTTACAACCAGTTGGCTTGCCTATCGACCAACGTGAAACAGTTGATATGCTTCCTGGTGACCCATTCGTTGATGATAAGGATGTTCAATATGACAAAGCTACTTGCCAAGAGAACGATCGTAACATGCGTAACCAAGACTACATGAAGGGTCCACGTTATTTCCACATCAATGGTAAGAACAAGGATGCTGATCCTGTTCGTAATATCAAGGGTTCAGCGCAAGATGCTTGTGCATTGCGTCGTATCTTGATTGCACAACACTTTGATAGCAATAAGACTTATTACTTGCGTTTCAAGTCTTCAATTCCTGATTATCAAAATTCACAGTTGTTCCTTGACTATATAGAATTTGTTCCTTCAAGTGTTTATAATGGCACTGAACCTGAGGATATTTGGTAATGAATTTAACCACAACTATTTCTATCATGAAACTAAATTCAATAAAAATGGTCATGGGTGGAATGCTAGGAGCTACAATGCTCCTTGGCATTCATTCATGCTCGGATGATCATTACGATATAAAAGATGGAACTGCGAGCGCAAGAAATACCATTTGGCAAAACATTCAGGCCAATAGTCAGCTTGACTCGTTGTCTATGATTTTAAGTCGTACTAGAGTGTATACTAAGGAGGAGGATAAGAAGCGTACGCTTACTTATGCAGAACTCCTTAATGAACCTCAATCTTTCACTTTTTGGGCACCAAAGGATGGCACCTACAATGCCAAGCAATTCCTTGATCGATTAGATCATGCTGCATCTTTACGAAGTGAAGCTGCTGGAAAGACAGGTTTAGAGGCAGATAATCTCATTGAGCAAGCTGATAAGATTGAATATAATGTAGGTTTACAGTTTGCACAAAACCACATGGCACGTTTCAACTACGAAGGAAACACTACATCAACCGAGTTACGCTTGTTTAATGGCAAACTCGTTTCTTATGTACCTTCTGTTACGTTCAATGGTGTAAACATTGATGCAGATATGCCTAACATTCCTTCTTCGAATGGTGTTATCCACGTGATAGACAATTTATCACCTTTCTCATTCAATATTTATGACTATTTAGGTGAGCACTCAGATAAGTTGAGTAGTGTTTATGACATAATCATGGCACAAGATACACTTATCTTCCAACCCAATCAAAGTACACAGGGTAGCATGAACTCTCAAGGTCAGATGGTGTATGTAGACTCTGTATACTCACGTCAGAACACCCTGTTGGATAAGTGTGGTGCACAAGTTCGTAATGAAGATAGTTTGTATGTAGCTGTTATTCCTACAGATCCTGCATGGGCAGAAGCTTCTGCAAAGGTTGCCAAGTTGTTTAATTATGCTTCTTACTATAAGTATGATTACAATGGTGGTGCTTCACCTTCGCAAGCATTCCCAACTCGTTTCCCTACAAAGGGTACATATAACAGTGACTCTTTGAAGAAATACAACGTTAATCAAGCATTGATTACAAGTATGTTCTTTACGGTAACAAACTTTACAGGAGATTTCAAGCGCAATCAACCACAGCAAATTGCAAATTATGCAATGCATGCCGATTCGCTTGTTTCAACTAATGGTAAGATTTATTACAATCCCAACAAGGGAGGTCTCAATCCCTTGTTTGGAGAAGGCACATACGATAGTGCTTCAAATGGTATTGTCTTCCCACTTACTTCGTACAATTACGATCCTTCAAACTGGTTGATGTCAGACAATGTGCTCGACATGAATAACGAAGGAAACGTTGGTAACTGCTATGCAGGTGGTACTCCAAGTAAGGGTGAATATATATATCTTACAGAGGGTGACAATCTCAACGATACTATAGATGTCTCTTCATTAGAGAAAAAAGCATATCGCTATTTTGCTGGAAACCGTAATACAGCTCTTAATATCTTCTTCCCATTGAGCAATGTGTTTAGCGGTAAGTATCGCATCCGTGCACTGATTCTTCCAAATCGTGTAAATCTCAACAATCGTTGGATGGAAGAGAATGCAGAAGGTAAAGAGACCGAAATTATGCAGAACACTAAGTTCTTTGCAAAGGTGTTTGATGATGAAGGCAAGGCTATCGGATCACAATCTGAGGATATAGTAGTAGATGATACCAAACCAGGTATTTATACTTTATTTGATGGCATTGAAATTCCAAAGTGCTATTATAATCTACCTACTGGTGTCAGCAATTGTTATCCTTTGCTTCAATTGTCTATCCCCAACAACAACACTTATCAACCACATCGTCGTAAATTTGGTCCGGCATTGAGTATTGTTAAGTTGTATGTTGAACCAGTTCGTGAATAAAGCATCAAGTTTCAAGGTGCAATGTGCTTTATAAAGCAAAGCACATCACCTTGATTCCTTATTTCAACTTTAATATTGCAGATAATGAATAACAATAAGAAAATACACTTGATGCAGGGTACACTCAGAGCAGGAGTATGTATTTTCATGCTTTCTGGAGCTTGTGTACTCTCGGCTCAGGCACCTAAACATGCACCAGCACCTATTGCCAAAACACAAGTTGCAAAGCAAAAGGGACCTAAGTATGAGATGAAAGAAATCTCAGGTTTTGTGTACGATGGTGCAACCAAGCAGCCTCTTTCAGGTGTTCAAGTTCAGTCGCTGAACAATCGCTACTACACAGCAATGACCGATGATAGCGGTCGTTACACTATTCGTGTTCCAAAATTTGTAGATGTTCTTTACTTTGTTGTAAAAGATTCTGAGTACAATCCTCTTCAATTGGCAGTTAAGGGTACAGACAATCAGAATGTATACTTAACAAGTGGCATGAACACCGATTTCTATGCAGATGGAACAACCTTGAACAATAACCAATCCATGTTAGTAGATGAGCCAAACTCACTTACTATTGAAAATGAAATGGAGAAGAAACTATCAGGTGCTCTCCGCATTATCAATCGTGGTGGTATGCCCGCTCAAGGTGCTGCCATGTTCATGAATGGTATAAGTTCATTGAATAGTAGTGCACAACCATTGGTTATTGTTGATGGTGTGATACTCGATATGCAATACGATCGTACATCGCTTCACCAAGGTTTCGTGAACAACCTTTTCAATATTGTCGATCCTGATGATATTGAGAGTGTTCAAGCACTTAAAAATGGAACTTCTTTGTATGGTGCAAAGGGTGCAAATGGTGTGTTGCTTATCACTACTCGTCGTGGTAAGAGTATGGCTACACGTATCAACTTCCGTGCATATGGTGGTTTTGAAACAACTCCAGAGCGTATTAAAATGATGAATGCGAGCCAATATCGCAATTATTTCTCTGAGTTGTTAGGTACACAGTTAGATATAGATAATGTAAGTAGTTCAAAGAATATACCTTTCTTAAACGAAGATAAGAACTATTTCTACTATCCTCTTTATCACAACGAAACCGATTGGCAAAAGGATCTTTACCATGACACTTTCACACAAAACTATAAGGTTAGTGTAGATGGTGGTGATGATGTGGCTATGTACCATTTGTCATTGGGTTATTCTCAAGCTGATGCAACTGCGCGTGACAACGATTTCAATCGTTTGAGCATACGTTTCAATACAGACGTAAACATGTTCAAGAACTTTGTCACAGGTATGGACTTTTCATACGTACGTAATGCATACAACTTGCGTGACAATGGTTGGGCTGAAAGCTATGAACGTCGTAACATTTCTTCACCAAATGTATTAGGTTTGTTGCAGACTCCATTTATCAGTCCTTACGCATACTATACCCACTACGATGCTGAAACAGATAAGTTAGGTCTTATCCATTCAGACAAGGTTTATGCAGGTAAGAACTATAGCGATGTAAATAGTCCATTCACATTTGCTAATGGTTATGGATTTACAGGTCTTGCCAATCCATATTGGATATTGGAGAATGGTGAGGGAGATAACAAGAACTCACAAGAGCAAACCCAGTTCAACTTAAACATCTCTCCTAATTACAAGGTCAATAAGTACTTAACCATTAAAGATCGTTTCAGCTACAACCTTAATCGTAGCAACGAAAAGTACTATTTGCCTAAGTATGGTACTCCAGCAAAGTCTGTTGAAGGTTTAGGTAGTGTTACAAGTATCGTAAGTACTCAGTTTGCTAAAGAGACCACATTGTTCAACGACTTCAGTGTTGATTGGCATCGCAATTTTGCTGCGCATGATTTACGTTTGCTTGGTGGCTTCCGCTATGTTTCATATTCATATAGTGAGAGTGATATCACTGGTTACAACAACGACCAGGATAAGATGCCTAATATGGCTTATTCATTGCAGTATAAGAACTATGGTGGTGCCAATGACAATTGGAACAACCTTTCTTATTACTTGAATGTTGGTTATAACTATAAGAACAAGTATTTTATTGATGCTGTAGCATCTATGGATGCTTCTTCTCGTTTTGGTAAGAAGGCAGACCAGGGCATTAAGCTTGCAGGTGTAGCATGGGGCTTGTTCCCATCAGTACAAGCAGGTTGGGTAATGTCTTCTGAGAAATGGTTTAAAGTTAAGGGCATTGATTATTTGAAACTTACAGGTGGCTACGGTATAAGTGGTAATGATAACATCGACTACTATGCTACGCGTACATACTTTGCAAATCAACAATTCCTTGACAAGGCTACTTCTTTGGTGTTGTCAAACATTCAAAATCCAAAGTTGCAATGGGAAACGACTAAGCGTTATAACGTTGGTCTTCAAGCAAGCATGTTAAACAATCGCTTGAATTTGGGGGTTGAATACTATAATGCAAAGACAGATCATTTGCTTGTTCGTAAATCGGTAAGTGACATTACAGGTTTGGCAACAATGTGGTCAAATGATGGTTCTTTGAAAAACCAAGGTGTAGACATCAATGTTAATGCCATGTTGGTTCAGCACAAGAATTGGCGTTGGCAAGCAGGCTTCACAATTGGTCATTACAAGAATGAAATCACTTCTTTGCCTTCAACAACCAATAATATCATTAAGACCTATGCTCTTAATGCAGATGGTTCACGCAATGAAGCAAGTTTGAAGACAATCAATGGTTATACTTCATCAATCTATGGTGAAAGCAACATCTTAACAGCAGTAGGACATGCCGCTGGTGTATTCTATGGATACAAAACAGCTGGTGTATTCTCAACTGATGCAGAAGCAAAGGCAGCTGGCAAAGATGGCAACTATTTGCACTATCCAACAGGCATCTCAGAAAATCCTTCACGTGATTTCAAGGCTGGTGATGTTCACTTTGTAGACCAAAATGGTGATGGTTGGATCAATGAGGCAGATAAGGTAGTCATCGGTGATCCAAATCCAGATATATATGGTAATATCTATACATCTTTGAGTTGGAAGGGCTTGAAGCTAGATGTAAACTTGAAGTACTCTTTGGGTAATGACGTTTATAATTATCAACGTTCGCAACTTGAGTCGCTCAATTCAAACTGGAATCAAACCACAGCTGCTGTAAATCGTTGGCGCTACGAGGGTCAGCAAACAGATATTCCTCGTGTAATGGATACAGGTAGCAACCAATGGGTAAACAACGAACGCTTCTCAGATCGTTGGATTGAAGATGGCTCATACTTAAAGATTAAGAACATACGCCTTACCTATAAGATACCTGTAAGCCTCAGTTGGTTGTTAGGACTTTCTGTTTGGGGTGAGTGCAATAATGTATACACAATTACCAAGTATACAGGTTCTGATCCAGAGTTCTCTGCAGGAAATGGCGTCCTTTATCAGGGCATCGATGCAGGTTATTTGCCTTCAAGTCGTAACTTTAACCTCGGTGTGACTATAAACCTATAATCGTAAAAGAGAAGAGAGAGGGGAGTTTGAGAAAGTGCGAAACACACATTTCTCGCTTCTCAACTCTCTGCTTTCAACTCTCCTAATATAACAGCAATGAAACACAAATCGATTTTAAGTCTTCTTATCTTTCTTATGAGTTTTGGTGCTTTAACCACATCTTGTGAGGATATGTTGACCCCTGATATGAATCGTTACTCAGAAAACTTCAGTGGTAAAGATACTGTGTATTTTTACTTAGGTATTTTGCGTAACGTGCAGGATATGGTAGAGCAAAATCAGTTGCTTGGCGACTTGCGCAGCGATTTGGTAACAACTACTTCTTATAGTAGTGATAGCGTTTCGCATATCATTTCGTTCGATAAAACAGATGAAGACGGCAGCAACGAACTCCTTAATCGTGCTGCATATTACAAGGTTATTAACCAATGTAACTTTTATTTGGCAAAGGTTGATACAAGTGTAGTAAAAAACAATATCTATTACATGAAGCGTGAGTATGCGCAAGTAGTAGATATCCGTGCATGGGCTTACTTGCAATTGGTACAAACTTATGGTGAAGTACCTTTCATCACACAGCCAGTAGACAATGCCAATACAGGATGGGAAAAATCAGCACCCAAAGTTAATGCTGACAACTTGCTCGATGTATTGAAGTCTGACCTTGAAAAAGCCAAAGTGATTGAACACACAATGGGTTATCCTCAGTATGGTGAGTTCCAATCAGGTAATGATAATTTCAAAATCCAAAGCAAGTATCTGCGCTTTTATTCAGACATTATCTTAGGCGACCTTTACCTATTGCGTAGTAGTGGCAGAAGCGACTATGTTGAAGCTGCCAAAAACTACTATTACTTCTTAAAGGAAAAAGCTAAATCAGGTATCGGTTTAGCATCAGGTAGGGCAAGTATCAATCGTGGAACCAATCCTAATGGTTCATATTGGTATAGTCCAAATGCAGATAGTTGGATTTCAAATGGTTTAGCAGCAACCACTCTTACTAACGAGAATATCACTCTTATCCCATCTGCAGCTAATAGCACCTTTGGTCGTGTGCTTACACGCACAGCTCAGATTTATGGTTTCGATTCTCACTCAACCAACTCAACCAATACGGCTATTGGTTCTGAAACTTCAACAACTTCGGGTAGTGTCTCTTTAAGTGTAAACTACAAGTCACGTCAAGTTGCTCCATCTGAGTCATATTTGCAATTGTGTCAAGCACAGAACTATTCATCTTCAACCATTACCAATAGCGAAGCTATTAATATTGAGTACTATGAAGGTGCGGGTGATGCTCGTGTAGCTGGTTCAGCTCCTTTCTTCCAAACCAAGGAAGGTAAGTATCGTTACATCACAAAGGACGCAATTGCTACAAACGTAGGTCGTGGTGATATGGCAAGTGGTAGTGTAGAATTTAAGCACTACAAGTCGCTTTATCGTATGCGTCAAATCTTCTTGCGCTATGCTGAAGCAATCAATCGTGCAGGTTATCCACGTATGGCATTTGCAGTGCTCCGCAATGGTTTGCAAGCAAGCAGAATTCCTGAGTTAAGAGATTCTATCAGCTACACTACTAAAGAAGTAGATGGTAAAAAGCAAGTTCTTGCTCAAACCGTTTATTACGTAGATAGTATTGCAAACTACGATGCAGCAAACTATATCAATGCGGATGAGCAACGTCGTGCACAAGCAGATCCTGAGTTTGGTTTGTACCTCGATTTCAGTTCAAGTAACTGGTCTACTTATGGTATTCATGAATACGGATGTGGTTCAATAAGTTCGCTCGATAGTCTTTTCAGCTATGAATATGTTGTAGCAAAGCGTATTGCAGAAGAGTCTAAGCGTGTAGACAATGGTAAATTAACAGCAAGTGCAAAACGTTCAATCAGAGCGTTACTTCACCCAAAAGAAGATGTAGGAACTCCTACAGAACCTTCAACTCCTGCTGAAATTGTTGATACAATAGAGGTAAAACCTTTAGCACCAGCAGCTGTTGATGAGAATGAAGTAAATGCAATAGAGTCAATCATTTGCGATGAGTGTGCACTCGAAACTGCATACGAAGGAACTCGTATGTTTGACCTTATTCGCTTTGCCCGTCACATGAACTTTGGTATTTCATCAGACTATGGTACTCGTTGGTTGGCATGGAAGATAGCTCGTCGTGATGAGAAACTTGCTCCATACGAACAACCTAATGTATATAGCACCAAACTCTTCAATCTTTTGTTAGATCCCAAGAATTGGTACATAGTAAATCCGGTATATTAATTTGAGTTTAATCTCTCATTTATAGTTAAGAGCACATAGGTATTTTAGCCTACGTGCTCTTTTTATTTTTTTTGATAGCATTGTGCTATAAGCGCATAAAATATTATTATTATTGTCTATTAAAACTTTCAAGTTTTTTTTGACTTTTTGTTTCCACTGATAGCCAATATAATGAATGTGAAGAGGTCCTTATTGTAGATAAAATCCATTAGAACTGCTATAAAAAATAGATCAATAAGTAGGTGTTCATAATTATTTTTATATTATTACTATCCGCTAAAAGTGCTTAAGTATACCTATTTGAATGATTTATGCAATGACAAGCCCCTATTTAAATGATAAGTAAGTAGGCAAATTTAAATTAGTTAGAAAGGTACGGGCTGAAAGCCCAAAAGATTACAGCCCAGGGCAGCGCCCTGGGTCTCTATACACACGGCGATGACGCTCTGAAGGAGCAAAAGATGAAGCCTTGGATGCTTGTGGGTTCATCTTATGCTCTTACAGAGCGTCATCATAACG
>CAKQOG010000015.1 GCA_934255485.1 uncultured Prevotellamassilia sp.
ATTAGTAATTTGTTTTTTGTTTCACTATAAAGTTACTAATAATCAATGAATTAGCAAAGGGTAAAACGAACTATTTTAGCTCGTTTTACCCTATTTTTTTTACGCAATCCTTATCCCGAACTCGCGTTGATAGGAAGAGCTAATTGCATTAAACTCTTCCATCCATATTTCAGAAATCTTTCTATACATTATTGTAGATATTTTGATAATACCGCACGCTTTGCCTCAAGTTCTTTGTCTAATGTCAGAGGGTTGTGATTATATTCATTATCGATAGAATTCATTGCTTCTACTATTTTAGCTTGAATTTTCATTGACGGTATTGGTACTTCAAAACTAGGTATGATTTTTTTATCGCCACGAGGCATCTTTATACCAGTCTTTCCAACCATCATGTAGTCAAAGAACTCTTGCGTAGAAAGTATGACTTTTAGATATTCATTATTCAATGTCTTGGGAGTCTTATTCCTAAATACTAGTACATCTTTAGAACATCCACCATTTTTATCTGCTAACCAAATTTTCTTAAGATATGGACGAATATTTGATACCAATATATCCCCTTTTAAGTATTCTGTAACAGACGAAATGTTTGGGGTTCCCGTATAAGAAACTATTCCTGCACAATTTTGAAGCATATTATCTGTTGATATGTAATCATCCACAGAAACAGATTGCATTTTAATTGATTTTGTGACATATGGGGCAACATTACCCAATTTTTCAGTAATTATAGACTCTTTACATTGAATTTTAGGATATGACAATCTATCAGTCGTGTTGATTCTTTTGTCAAATGTTTCGTGCTTGAAGTCAATGAGGTCTGTTAGTCTATATGAACTAACATATTCCATTAACTCATCAGGAATCTCTGTCTCTTGTGAAAGGTAATTCTGTCTTATTAAAAAATTGAGTTTTGATTCATTGTTTAAATTTGCAGGATCAAACAGAGGAGTTTTTATTTGGTTTATGCCAAGTAATCTATCCGCGTCTTCTCCATTGTTATTCAAGTAATTGACCCTTAGCGAATTGTGGCTTTTCTTCCATTCGTAACCAAGAAAATTCTTTAACTCTGTATTTTTTGTCGGAGTTTTAAGCACAAGGACACGCGAGGGATTACTCTCACATAACATATAGTAATATAGCTTTTCTTTTTCCATCGCTATGATACTACTAATAATATGTTTCGCCAAATCATTTTCTTTTTGGGCTTGAGTATAATTTGCTTTTATCGTCTTGTTTGCAATACGTCTATACTCTGCGTCTGTCGAAAATCTCTCAACATAACTTGCAAATGTTTCATTCTGTTTGAGTTCATCAGAAAGAATGCCATCCATGAGTTTTTTATAATCTTCCCTTTCTACACCAATATAGTCAATATAATCGTGCAAAAAATGTATATCTGCATATCGTGTATCAGAAGAATGATTGCCATTAAACCAAGCATTAACCCTATTCTTATAATGAACAGAGATTTCTGGATTTTCTTTTTTCTTTCTCATAAACAACACAACTGTTGAAGCTGTTGTTTTGCCGAATGTAGAACCTCCAAATTCACAAATTGCGATGATGTCAAAATACTTAAGTATGACTTCTCTCGTCTTAACGTGAAGGTTATCCTGATCCGTAATGACAGTAGAAGGCAGAATGATAGCTGCAAGTCCGCCAGAAGCTAACAACTGTTTTGCTCTTTCAATAAAAAAGACTTCGATGTTGTCATTTATATCTACAGAATTTTCATCAATCTCGCCTGATAGCTCATAGAGTTTTCTGGAATCTTTTGGCAAAGTCGCAAGAAAACCCTTTACGCTATAGGGAGGATTAGCAACTAATATGTTGAACTTTCCATTATCTATATCTTTATGTGATAATAATGCATCCCCATAAATAATTTGTATGCCGTCTTGTCCATACATAAATGAAGAAACCTTAGACACCTTAGACAAACGATATTCTTTCTCTATACCAAATATATGATTATAGAAATCCGTCAAAAACTCTTTGCCTTTATATTTCATCACAAATGGTTTTATTTGTGAAGCATATTCGTTTAGAAAATGTCCGGCACCACATGCATAATCAATGGCATAAGGTATTTCACTTGTATTCTGAATAATATTTTCTAAAGGTAAAGAACTGACTATGAAACGTGTTATTGGAGTTGGAGTAAAGAATTGTCCTTCAGATTGCTTTACTCCATCATCCAAAAATCCCTCAAATAAGGTTCCCAAAAATGGATTGTCAGCATCTGTTTTCAGTTTAATATCCTGTAACATTTCAACTACTTCTTTCAAAATAATTGCATTTTGGAAAAATAATTGTTTATTATGGACATCAAGAAACCCAAAATCACTATTACTATAGAACTTTAACTGTCTAAAATAGTCAAGTATGGTATCTTTAATTGCATCAGGATCATTCTTTTGCAATTGGAATGCAGACTCTATGGTTGTATTATCTATGTATGTTACTTCTTCTCCAAGGTATTTCTGCATACCCTTCTTGTATAATTGCTGAAGTCTGTCTTGAAAACTATAGAAATCATCGTATGCAGCTCCTTTCCAAAGGAACTGTAAATCATTTGGATTAGAAACTTCGTCTACCACTTTAACTAGTATCAAGTTCACAAGCTTATCAAAAGCATTCTCATGGCTTGATACATTATATTGTCGCAGAATCTGATCGAATTGTTTTGACTTTCGATTTATATCTTCTTCTCTTACTTCATCTATATTATATATAGAAAGTCTCTTTTTCCCTACTCCAAACGCAGGTGTGTCACTGACTTCAAAAGCGCCATTTGTAGAGAAATCCTTACTGTATGTTTCACTCCAAACATTAAAGAAATCGTCTCTTGTGCCATTATCCTGTGCAACCTTGGAAAAACTCATAAGCGAAGGATTGGTTTCCAGATACTTATGATTATCCTTCATTGTTATGAGTCTATATGAACATCGCGGTTCTCTTTCTACAAAATCAGAAGTGTAAAGAGCAAGATACTCTGCCTGGCGATAGGTGTTGTAATAATTGAAGAGCTGTGAACCGTTTCGCAAAGTTGCTCTCCACGCTTTATTAAACTCATCATCGTCTTTCCCTTCTGTAGTCTTGCATTCAATCAGCATGTATGGCCTTTGGTTATTATCTCTTATGAGAATATCGCCATAAAAGAAAGAATCCTCTCTACCTCCAGGTGTTGATGGTTCCAATACAATATGTTCTGGCTTATACCCTTGAGCAAATAAACCAATAACACATTCCAATACAACAAAGTTCTCATTTTTAGAGAAGTTCTTCGTTGTATCTCGATCGGCTTCAACTCCAGCAGGATATATTATTTGTTGGTTAGTAAAATCAACTGAAATATCAGCATTTATGTTTGCGAAATGACAAGTCATTACATCATTTGCCAAATTTTCTGATTTTTCAAATCCTAAACAAAGAAGTAAGTCTTTGATATTCTCTTGGGTAATCATATAGTCTAATGAATGTTATCGATTTGTTCTGTTGAATTAAGAAGGTCGTATAAGTTCAGCCGTCCGTTTGCGCTCGTCTTCTGACTGGCAGTTGGCAAGGATTTCATCACGTTTAGCGGTGTCTATGATGAAAGCATCATTATAGCCTGTCTTGATGCCGTAGTTGATTTGGACATCCCAGTCCTTCAACGGAATACCTACTGCTTCAATTTTTCGCTTGATGCTTTGCTCAATAGGCGAAAGAATCACCCATGAATCAGAACTGCCGAACTCACACTCTGCTCCGCTCTGCTGCACGAAAACGCTCTATTTCCTTCACGCGATGGATAAAATACATAGTTGTAAATATGCTTTGATGATGAACCAATACGATTCACACGGCCTATGCGTTGCATAAGACGTGTACTGTTCCAAGGTGTATCGTAGTTGACTATCACGTTGGCCCGATGCAAGTTTACGCCCTCTGCTAAGACATCAGTTGTAAGAATTATATTGTATTGGTTGAGTTGAGTTTTATAGTTTGCATCGAAATTCTCACGTATCGTCTTGAACAATTTACTGCGATTGTCGGCCGTAATCACCAATACATCTTTGCGATTGATGCGCCGTTCAAGATATTTTACTGTATCAGCCGATTCTGAGAAAACGACCAACTTCTGCCCTATGTTGCGGTCTGTTTTAAATAGTTCGTGCTTGAGCAATTCGTTGAATTTAGCAAACTTTGAATCGTCTTCATCTGTTATATTCTCCCAATCTTTATATAGTCCCTCCAGTATAGCTTGGTCATGTTGCAACATATCGATATACTTAGAATCAAAGTCCTCGGCCTTGAATATAGCGTTTTTAGGATTATCTTCAGCTTTAGCATTCAATTTTTCTTCAATCTCATCATCCGAAAGTCCAGCCTCCAGCAAATTGTTTATGTCAAGGTCTGGAGCAATGAAAACCTTGTCATGGCTGAACATATCAATCATGTTTTGATTTGCCTGTCGGAAATTATTCAACGATATTTGAAATGCATAAAAACTGCTTTCGAGTCGTTTCACCAATCCATTCTTACGTATTCCAGCCAAACTGCGGCTTATCACTTTAGCATTATCGTACAAACCATTTGCAGCCTCAGGATTTAAATACGCAATTGCTTGATAACGAGCATAAGTCAATTTTTCACTAAGCGCTTCCATCGCGCTTTCAAACAAATTAGCTAAGTGTTCATTCAGCTCATACTTATTTTCAATAGGGCGTTCAACCTTTGGAAATCCATTTACATCCTTGCTGTAACGGTCCACACTTTCTATATCAGTTCTTGTACGGCGCACAGTTAATGGTTTAATAACTCTGTCGCGTACACGTTCTGCTAAGCGTTTAAATTGCGTAATGTCGAAATCAGTTTCTTTCTTTAGTTGTTGAAACTCTTTGATAAGAGGAGAGAAGAATGCAGTTAAATTTGTCACACCATCTATCGTACAGCGTCGAGGATCTTGGAACAACTGTATTTCATTGTAAATATCGGCAGGCGTGTTATTCATTGGTGTTGCCGAAATGAGCATCACTTTTTTCTTATATCCCGGAATATTGCCATTTTCTATACGTGGCATTTTACAGATTTCCTGCAATTGTTCAAAGGCAGCTGTGGTGTGTGAGCGAAACTTGTGTGCTTCGTCCACTAATATCAAATCGTACTCATCAGCATTCCAATAGTTGTAATTCTCCTCATCGAGAACTTTTGATAAACTTCCATTAGAAATGAATTTGGCATATTTGTCTATTCCAAAATCCTTGAAAGTAGCTTTCCAGTTTTGCTCTACAGCAGGTGGGTATACAACAAGTATTTTAGTTTTATCACGCCCATTCTCTATCAAGAACTTCTTTGCAATCATGGTTGCAATAACAGTTTTGCCCAAACCAACAACATCTGCAAGGAAGAATCCATCATAACGAATGAGTTTTTGATAACCCTCTTCCACTGCATCTATCTGATAGTCATACTTGGTATACCCCTCAGGCATGTCAAATGCTTGGTTGTTGTCTGTGACCAATACGCGATCTGAAAAATACTCCATGAGCATTTTGATGTACACATCGTATGGCGCTGCATCACCTTTTAAATAAGTTCTGTCAATAGATGCTTTCACATCTTCTGCTGTAATCTCACAGCCTTCAGCTTCTTTCCACAACAATTCAAATTCGTCCTTGGCAAATTTAACATCATCAAATCTGTCGAGTTTTACATTAAATTCGTATTGTTCATCTTGCGAAATACCAAGTCCGTTACCTGATAAATTGCTCGAACCTGTTATAGCAATGCCTTGCGAATACTGATTAAATTCATCCGGATAGAGAACATATAATTTTGCATGTATTCTCTTTGAAGGATGGGCACGAAGTTCGAGTTTGCCGTCTATAAGGTCTTGAACCATTTGTAGCATACCATTCTCTACTTCTTGCGTATAGTTTGAACACTCAATGTCCTTTCTTATACTGCGTAGGCAATCTTCTTTCACCTGCTCTTCTGCTCCAAAAAATATTTTCCCTTGGTTTGCTGCTTGAACGATATATTTATCAACATCAATGCCAATAAGGACTCGCACCTTATTAATATGGTCTAAAAATGGGCGCAGAGAAAAATAGCCTGATGCACGCAGAAATCCAACTACCGCATCAAGATTTTTTATATGCTCATTGTGTTGTAATACCCCTTCAAATTCCTTCATAAGGGTATTGCCATTTCTATTTGTAAAGAAATTAGAATTTATTGTAGGGCTATTATTTGTATTTTCGTTCATCTTATAATTCTAAAATGGCTTATTATTTAAGGGTGAGGCACATAGACTTGTCGTTATATCGCAGAAGTTCTTGTGGAACATTACATTTCTATTTCACTTTTTGCTATCACCAATACGAAACTTAATAGGCAGAGTGAAGTACACAGGTATTTTTTTGCCCTTAAGTTTCGCAGGAGTGAATTTCCCAAGCATCTTTATTACACGCATAGCTTCTTTGTCCATTTCGGGATGTACGCTTTTTATTACCCAAACATCGCTCACTTTGCCCTTTGTGTCCACAACAAAACGAACTACAACTGCACCTTGAATATTCTCGTTTACCAAGGATTTTGGATAAACTATGTTTTCACTGATAAAAGCATAAAAAGCTGGCATTCCTTTTTTGTAAGTAGCAGGATTTGTGGCGTATGCATTATCAATTGGTTCTGCGTCGCTTAGTTGCTGGGTATGTTTTATAGAGTCGATTAAAGGCTTATTGCTATTGGTTGCACTAAGTGTTATGGGCTGAATGAACATTAATAATGCTACTACTGATAAGGATAATAATGGCTTATACGAAAGCACATTGTTATAAAAAAATTGGTTTTTCATTGTTATTTGGTTTTACATTGTTATTTGGTTTTACATAAAACTAAAACGAGCCATCGCTATATAGAATGCGATGGCTCGCCATAAAGTAGTTTATATGCGTGTTTTACTACATTTACTTCTCAGGATTTCCATCCTCGTCGAGTGATTGGTGAGAGGTTTGCAAGTTTTGTTGAGGAGCGCTCTCTTCAACGGCAGCTTCCTTTACCTCTTGGGGGGCTTGAACAGGAATTTGTCCGCGCATCAAGGTGGCAACAGTTTCATTGTTAATACGGTTTACCATCTTATCAAAGAGTTGTACACTCTCAAGTTTAAACACGAGTAAGGGGTCCTTTTGCTCGTAAGATGCATTTTGAACAGACTTCTTTAAGTCATCGAGTTCGCGAAGGTTTTCTTTCCAAGCATCATCGATGTTGTGAAGGATGATTGCCTTTTCAAAGTCCTTAACCACCTCTTTCGACTCAGTTTCGTAAGCCTTTTTGAGGTTGGTGCGAATGTTATAAACAAGCTTGCCATCGGTGATGGGCACAAGGATGTTTTCGTACATTTCGCCTTGATTTTCGTATACTTGCTTGATTACAGGCATAGCAACCTCGGCCATACGATCGGTCTTGCGCTTAAACGATTGCATAGCAGCTTCGAAAGCCTTTTCGTAAAGGTCGTCGCGTTTCATGCTATCGAACTCTTCTTCGGTGAAGGGCACTTGCATAGCAAATATTTCGATGAAGCCCTCTTTACAACCCTCGTAGTCGTTTTTATCAATGATGTTGATAACGCGATCCCAAATCATGTTGGCAATGTCCATGCCCACACGTTCGCCCATAAGAGCGTGACGACGCTTTTCGTAGATAACGGTGCGTTGTTTGTTCATTACATCATCGTATTCGAGCAAACGTTTACGTATACCAAAGTTGTTTTCTTCAACCTTGCGTTGTGCACGTTCGATGCTATTGTTTATCATCTTGGCTTCAATCATTTCGCCATCCTTAAAGCCAAGTTTATCCATCACGCGGGCAATACGTTCTGAAGCAAACAAACGCATCAAGTTATCCTCGAGTGAAACAAAGAATACAGAAGAGCCTGGGTCACCTTGTCGTCCAGCACGACCACGGAGCTGACGGTCTACACGACGGCTTTCGTGACGTTCGGTACCTATGATCGCCAAACCACCTGCAGCTTTCACCTCGTCGGTAAGTTTAATATCCGTACCACGACCTGCCATGTTGGTAGCAATGGTTACTGCACCAAGCATGCGTTCCTCTTCTACCTTGTTGCCATTCTCATCGGTTACAACCACTCTACCCAAGTTACTCTGACCTGCTTTAGCCACAATGTCAGCCTCTTTTTGGTGCAATTTAGCATTGAGCACTTGATGTGGGATGCCACGAAGTTGAAGCATACGGCTCAAAAGTTCGCTCACATCTACATTGGTTGTACCAACAAGAACAGGACGACCAGCAAGACGCATCTTTTCGATTTCCTCGATAACAGCCTTATACTTTTCACGCTTCGTCTTATACACACGATCGTTCATATCAATACGTGCAATAGGACGATTGGTTGGAATTTCTACAACATCAAGTTTATAGATGTTCCAAAACTCACCAGCCTCTGTGCTTGCAGTACCAGTCATACCAGCCAATTTGTGGTACATACGGAAGTAGTTTTGCAACGTAATGGTAGCGAATGTTTGTGTTGCAGCCTCAACCTTTACGTGTTCCTTAGCCTCAACAGCCTGGTGCAAGCCATCGCTCCAACGGCGACCTTCCATGATACGACCTGTCTGCTCATCTACAATCTTTACTTGTCCGTCCATCACCACGTATTCCTCATTAATGCGGAACATGGTGTAAGCTTTGAGCAACTGTAGGATAGTATGAACACGATCGCTCTTTACAGCGTAATCCTGTAGGAGTTCGTCTTTCTTTGTCAAACGTTCTTCATCGCTGAGCGTTGTGTCAGCCTCGAGTGCAGAAAGTTCGCTTGTGATATCAGGAAGTACAAATAGTTGGTCATCGTGCACTTGGTCGGCAAGCCATTTGTTACCCTTGTCGGTAAGATCCACGCTATGTAGCTTTTCATCAACAACAAAGTATAGAGGTTCAACAGCCTCAGGCATACGGCGGTTGTTGTTCTCCATATACACTTCCTCAGTCTTTAGCATACCTGCTTTAATACCAGTTTCAGAGAGGAATTTGATGAGCGGATTGTTCTTAGGCAATGCCTTGTGGCTACGGAAGAGGGCAAGGAAGCCTTCTTCTTCTTTAGCTTTGTCGCCTGTGCCGATAAGTTGTTTAGCCTCGGCAAGGAGTTTGGTGGCCAACTTACGTTGTACCTCTACCAAGCGTTCAACGAGTGGTTGATATTGGTCGTAGAGTTGGTCATCGCCCTTGGGCACAGGACCAGAGATAATCAATGGGGTACGTGCATCGTCGATAAGCACTGAGTCCACCTCATCGACAATAGCATAGTTGTGACGGCGCTGTACAAGATCCTTAGGGCTCATGGCCATATTGTCGCGCAAGTAGTCGAAACCAAACTCATTGTTGGTACCAAAAGTGATATCGGCTTGATAAGCGCGGCGACGGCTCTCAGAGTTGGGTTGGTGCTTATCAATACAATCGACAGACAAGCCATGAAACATATAGAGCGGTCCCATCCATTCAGAGTCACGTTTAGCCAAATAGTCGTTTACGGTAACAACATGTACGCCGTTGCCTGTGAGTGCATTAAGGAATACGGGCAATGTACCTACAAGGGTTTTACCCTCACCCGTAGCCATTTCTGCTATCTTGCCTTGGTGCAAAACCACACCACCAAAGAGTTGCACATCGTAGTGCACCATGTTCCATTTGGTGTCGTTTCCACCTGCAACCCAATGGTTTTGATAGATAGCTTTGTCGCCCTCGATGGTAACAAAGTCATGAGTAGCAGCCAGTTCGCGATCGAAATCGTTGGCTGTAACCTCTATCGTTTCATTCTCGGCAAAGCGGCGAGCTGTATCTTTTACAATAGCAAACACCTCGGGCAATGCATCGTTAAGAGCCACCTCCATGCGGTCGAGCACTTGAGTTTCGAGTTTATCGATTTGGTTAAAGATAACCTCACGATCCTCGATTGCAGTTTCTTCGATCTTAGCCTTTAGCTGATCGATTTTTTCTTTAATGTCGTCAGCCGAATGCTGAATGGTGTGCTGAAGTTCTTTGGTCTTTGCACGCAAGGCATCATTGTCGAGTGCCTGGATGGTAGGATAAGCGGCTTTAATCTTTTCAACCCAAGGCTGTATGAGTTTCATGTCACGGGTTGATTTATTGCCAAACAGTTTGCTGAGAAATTTATTGATGTCCATAAAAGGATATGTTTTTTTAGTAAATGATGCCTACCCCACTACATAGGATATTCTATTAGGACCAAACATACACGTTGTTAAAGCCCACAATGGATAAAGCATCAGAGTTAATAATATAGCGCCATACGGCTTGTTTTCGCACGGTTTTTAGTGTAGCGGAGCCACACTGCATGCATTGGGTGCTCTGATGCGCATAGCCTTTGCCAAGGTGGGGGCTATGTAGTCTATACTTACGGGAGTTTCAATGGTTTCGGCCTTGAAACCTTCGCCAAGAAACACTACCGGAAATGGTATGTAGGATTCTCTTACAAGTTGATTTTCGTGTGTAGAAGCGTTTATGTAATGCCAACCTGGTGCAACCTCAATCAGCACATCGCCCGAATAGCGGGGGTTATATCCTCCGCGCATACGGCTTATACCTGGCGTCCAAGCTCCTTGCAACAAGCGCGACGATGTGTAAACATCCTTCACTCCTGAGAGTTGAAGCAAAAAGTCTTGTGCACGCTCAAGCATCTCTGCCAGATTGATTTGCTTTTGCTCTATAAGTTTGTGGTTAAAATAGAGTTGTGTTCCAAAACTTGCTTCTACATATTGCCCTTGTCCGTAAACAGCCACAAAATACATATTGAGCAATGCACTTGCACGCTCTACATCGAACACTCCTGTGGGAATGCGATATTTTGATAAATCGGCCGTTTCTTCATCGGCATAGCCTGTTGAGGTGAGTACAAACAAGGCATTGTCTTTGCCCACCTTATGTTCTACCGACTTGATGAGTTCTGCCAAGGCACGATCGAGGCGCACATAGGTGTCTTGCAACTCCATAGGGCTTTCGCTCACCGTGTGATGGTCGATATTGCCTGCATAGAGCGTAAGCGCCAAGTAGTCGGGCACTGCGTCATTGCCTATCATTGTGCCATTGATGCACTGATTGGCAGCCTTCACCACTTCTTCGTTTATGAGTCCGCTGGTTTTGAATGTTTCAAACCTGCGGTCGCCAACAAACTTATGTGTAAAAGGCTTTTTCATTCCCCCTGAGAGGAAATATGAAAAGTTGCCTACAAACTCGCTTGAGGGTTTCCACACAAGCGATTTAAGTCGGTCGTTAAGGCTTTTGCTATTCAGTACGGCTGCCCAAGTAGGCAGGTTTTTTCCGTAATAGGTAGACGAGCACCATTGTCCCGTGCGGTCGTCCATCCATATAGCGCCATCGGCTGCATGTCCAGCACTCAGCACGGCTGCATCGCGATAGGGAGCTATGGCATAAACCAAGGCTTTGCCCTCGCTTGCCACCTTAAGTTCGTCGCCTATGGTAGATACCCCCAAGTAGGTTGGTGCCGATGCATCGGAAGTTTGCAAGCCTGAATATTGTTTGTTTTCAACGCAATAAACAGGGCGAAGTGTTTCGCGATCGAGCCACTTCATGCCTACCACGCCATGATTATATGGTGTGGTTCCTGTTGCTAATGTAGCCGCTGCCGATGCTCTATCGGGGCGATATTGCGGATATTCTGCTTGTTGATAAACGCGTCCCTCTCTCAACAAACGCGCAAAGCCGTCTTGTCCGTAAAGGGGCATGAAGGCATTGAGGTAGTCAGTACGCAACTGGTCTACCAATATGCTAACCACCACACGTGGAACGCCTGTTCCAGCGGCTTGTGCCTCTGGTGCCGACAACACCGTCATTGCGGTGAGCAACGACATAAGCAGTGGCAAACGCACGATGTTTGGTGAGTGATTGGTCATTAAGAGAGTTATTTATATTTTGATAATCAGATTATTTTTCAGTTATTTGAGCTCGAGGTATATTAACATACTGCGCTACTAATCTTACTGCCAACGCAGCAATAATAAGGTATGCCTCAACGGAGTATGACTGTAAGCCTGCAATTCCCACTATGAATGTAGCCACTAACATGAATGCTTCTACCCATACGCTCCAACAACGGCGTCCATTGACAGCACTTTTCATGTACCATGCAAAGAATATCAATGGCAGAGGGTTAAACATCAGCACAAGCCAATTGCTACCCACTGCTGGATGTTCTGAAAAGAAGAACAAAAATGCAATGATACATCCCGTAAGTCCTTGTGAAAGATAGAGTAGCACATCGTATTGCCAATACAACTTGTGCTTGAAATATTCTATCAAACTAACAATTATTGTTACAACAAGAAGTGTGCCAAACGCTGCTATTGGGCTTATCGGAAAGTTTTTATTGGGCATTGGCTGCACTGGGAGCAATGTACAAGTGGGAGCTACCAAATGTCGTTCTGACCCATCGGCATTCTTCACCAATGCCTTTTCTACATAACGCTCTGCATAGATAGGTGCAAACATCTGCTTGCGAATATCGGTACCTCTATCGGTTTCTGCCCCAAGCAAAATATTCTGCCCAAACTCGTTCCATGGGCTAGTAGCAGAGAACTCCTCTACGATGTCACGCAAACTCATCTCGTTGTTTACTTTGGGCCATACAACTTTTCCGTCTATGGCTTTTTCTATCACATCGAGTGCACGTGTAGTGCAATTGTTATAAAAGAAATTATACCGATACGTGGCATTTTGTGGCAAGAGGTTATTGCTCAATGCGTCTACCAATCGTTGGGCTTCGGCTGGCATAAGGTTTAACACTTGTTCGTCAATGCCACGCCCTTCGCGCGCATACGCATCATAAAAGATGCTATAAGGCACAACACCAAGTTCGTAATCAGTTTTGCCCAACATAAACCGCCACATAAAGTGGGGTTGTTCAAAACTAAATGTGCCATAGTTAAACACCCAGTCGCTTTGTCGGCGCCCAACCTCTTTTACACGGATAGCAGTGTGACCATAAAGTTCGTACACAAGTTGGCCTGGGGTGCAGGTGAGCAAACTCACCACTACAGAGTCTTTTGTTGTCTCTTTATGGGGTTGCTCTGCGGCTATTAGTTTGCCACTACTTGGCTCTTCCATTCTTAAACTACCATTTAACAATTGCGCTTTAGCAACAAATGGCAACGAGAATAGGCATATTAATAAGCAATAAATAAATCTTTTCATTGTTGATAGTTGGCAAGATGTGCATTGTGCATACCTCTTGCGCTGCAAAGTTACTAACTTTTAGTAGGTTACTCATGCGTTTCTACGTTTTTTTTGTATTTATGCTTTTTGTTTTGGAATAAAAATTTTTGCTATGGTATGACAAGAGCCATATTATGCGTCTTTCTATAAAACATAGACTAAGTATAAGTAGGTATTTAAATTTATTTATAGAACCACCCTGAAAAGAATACAAAATAACGAAAAAAAAGACAAAGTTCACACAAAATAGATTCCTTCATCATCGTATACTCACCTATATGTAGCCTTATGAAATGAGCGTGAGAGATGAAAAGTTTATAAATTGAACTTTTAAATCGTCATATTTCGATTTTTTTGAGGCACAAGATACGACGACTCATTTTTTTTGAAAAATGAAAGATTTTGTTATTCATTGATAATCAACAGTTTGTAAATGCCTCATCAAAATCTAACATTACAAGGATACGTATCCTTGTAGGCTTATAACGCCTTTATAAGCTTACAAGAATACGCATTATAGCGACATAAGAATACGTATCCTTGCTACATTATAACACGCTTGTTGTCATTTTTCATTTGTTTTTAAGTCAAACTTAGCTTAGTATGTATACTATTGTATTACAGTTTTCACTCTATTTTGAATAGTTCAAAATGTCAATAAATGTTCACAAATTAAAAGGGGGAAGGCTATTATATTGTGTACAATTAATCGTTAAAAAATATAACATTCAACCTTATTCTTTTATTTAGAAATTCAATCCTTTGGGCATTCTAAATAAATGCAGTATTTTTGCAAGCAAAGGCAAATATGAAGTAAGCATTCGAAAACGAATTGGATATGGATTTTGAATACCTACTTATTGGTGTTTAAGTAACAAATTTGTTAAGAAATAAAATCATCTAACAATTATATCAATAACAAACTTTTCATGAAGCAAACAACATGGTCGAACAAAATGACATGGCTACGCAAACTGCTTGTTTTGTTCGCATTCTGCTCCTATGCTGGTTCTGCATTGTGGGCACAGCTGAGCGAAGACAAGTACTACTACATTAAAAATGTAGAAAGTGGTAACGTTCTCTCAAACGGAGGTTCGGGTCAAAAAGATGCCTCTATATTTCTTGAGGCTAAAGATGAAACCTCTATGGGACAAAAGTGGACACTTAAGTCGGTGGGCAATGACAATGAATTCCTCATTATTAGTGCCGGCTACCCAACAATGGGCATAGATGCCAACTCAAGCAAGAACTTTTGGCTTTTGCAGTGGACATCACAAATGAGTGATAACCAAATTTTTACCCTTGCAGCTGTTGATGGTGAAAAAAATGTTTATCAGATTAAGTGGACCAAAGACCCAAGTCGCATGATTACGGCATGTGGCTCGTATTTAGTTGTATCGAACTTTATTGACGATGGCGATGCCACTAAGTTTGAGTTTGAAGAAACCACACCCCAAGAGATTGTTAAAGGCAAGGAATGGGAAGACGAAACAACCTTTGGCGTGAACCGTTTGACAGCTCATGCCACCTTTATGCCCTATGCATCTACCGAGAAAATGCATGCCGATGTTGCACGCTACGACAAGCCTTGGGTAGATCCTAAGGGGGCTGACTGGATGAGTCTTAATGGTGTGTGGAACCTTAAGTGGACTACCGAAATCAATAAGGCGCCTAAAGAAGACTTTTATGCCGACAATGTTGATGCCTCGTCGTGGGACACTATCAGCGTACCATCATGTCTTGAAATGAAGGGTTATGGCGACCCCTACTACATCAATGTGGGTTACCCCTTTACCGACAACTATCCCAACATCAACATGGCCTATGGCTGCTTAAATGCTGTGGCTTCGTATCGCAGAAACTTTACCCTACCCGCAGGATGGAAGAACAACAAGCGCATTGTGCTCCACTTTGATGGCATATATAGTGCTGCTTATGTGTGGGTAAATGGTCAATATGTTGGTTACACCGAAGAGTCGAACAATGACTCTGAATTTGACCTCTCTGAAGTGGCTCGCGAGGGCGAAAACAATATTTCTGTACAGGTAATACGCTTTAGCGATGGTTCATACCTCGAAGGACAAGACATGTGGCACATGAGTGGCATTCACCGCGATGTGTATCTGTATGCCACCCCAAAAACCTACATACAAGACCACGTTATTACCGACGACATGGCTGCGCCTTACCAATCGGCAAACCTAAATGTTGCACTCAACGTACAAAACCCCAGCGGTCAAGCCGTAAACAAAAAGATTAGGGTGCGCCTTATCAGTCCTGAGGGCGAACAAGTGGCGGAGCAAACAGAAGACTTTGCGTTTGCTGCCGATGAAACATCACTGCAACACGATGTGGCTCTACCCAACATTGACAACATTGAAACATGGAGCACTGAAAGCCCCAAACTCTACACTGTAGAAATTGCACAACTCGCTGATAATGGTGTCGAAGAAATGGCATTCTCAACCAAATATGGTTTCCGCGTAGTAGAGATAAATAACCGTCGCGTTTACGTAAATGGTCAACGTGTGCTCTTCCGCGGTGTTAATGCGCAAGACACACATCCCGTTCATGGTCGCGCTATCGACGTTGCCACCATGCTGCGCGATGTCGTAATGATGAAGCAAGCCAACATCAACCTTGTGCGTACAAGCCACTACCCACGTCAGGCAAAAATGTATGCCATGTTCGACTATTACGGACTTTATTGCATGGACGAAGCCGACATTGAATGCCACTACAATTGGGAACAAGGTGGCAATACAATTTCGAGTGCAAGTTCATGGAAAGCACAATTTATCGACCGCACCGAACGCATGGTGCTACGCGACCGCAACCACCCATCCGTGGTATTTTGGAGCCTTGGCAACGAGAGCGGTGTTGGTTCAAACCTGCAAGCAACCTACGACTTGTGCAAAGAACTCGACCCTAAGCGCATTGTTCACTACGAGGGTGCTACCCGTGGCGGCGCTCCATACACCGACCTCTATAGTGTGATGTACCCTAACTACGACCGTGCCAAGAGCTTGGCAAACAGCGTGTCTCAACCATTCTTTATGTGCGAGTTTGCCCACTCTATGGGCAATGCCACTGGTAACTTTAAGAACTATTGGGATGCCATTAACACCTCGTCGGCAGGCATTGGCGGATGTATTTGGGACTGGGTAGACCAAAGCATTTACAAGGCAGATGATATTAAAAAAGGCACGCTCATGGCCAACGGATACCACAAATACTACTCTGGTTATGACTTTTCAAATAGCAATCATCAAGGCAACTTTGTAAACAATGGTCTTATCACTGCTCATCGTGCATGGTCGCCCAAGTTGGCAGAGGTTAAAGCAGTTTACCAACAAGCAAGCTTTAGCAACTTTAACTTCAAACGTAAAATAGTACAAGTGGTAAATAAATTTAATTTTACCAATCTTGCCGACAAATATCGCCTTGCATACGCTCTCTTAAAGGATGGTGTTGAGATTGAAACCGATACAATCGACGTGCCCAACACAGAGGCTGGCAAAACGTCTGCCAACATAACACTTCCTGTTCAATCAACTATTGAAACGGGAGCTGAATATTTCTTAACTCTCTCTCTTGTTCTGAAAGATTCTACCACATGGGCAGCTGCTGGCTACCCCGTAGCGTCGCAACAGTTTACAGTGCAAAGCCGTTCACGCAACCTCGACCAAATTACAAATAGTGGCAGCGACGAACTCACAGTGCAAACCAACCAATATGGCAACTACTTGATTGAAAATAGCAAAAACCACTTCTTAGTAGACAAGGCTTCGGGCAGACTGCGCGAGTGGAGCTATGCTAACACCCCAATCATTAGTCGCATTGACCAAACACTCGACTACGACAACTTCCGCTGGGTAGAGAACGACGAAGCAAACGGCAACTCGCTTTCAACAAGCAATGGCATTAAGTCGCGCACACTCACCACAGTACCCACACTCAACAACAAGGGCAACGTAACCTTTGTCACTACCGAAACTGGTAGCTACTGCAACGTTACTTACACCTATACCATCTACCCCGATGGCACAGTAGACGTAAAGGCTATTTATAACTCACAAGCAAACAACAATTTGCGCCGTATCGGTAGCAAAATAACTTTGCCTGCAACGTTTGAAAAGGTTAATTACTATGCACGCGGCCCATGGGAAAACTACAACGATCGCTTAGATGCAGCACACTTTGGCCGCTACAATAGTACCGTAACCGACTTCTTAACTGAGCTTGCACGTCCACAATCATGTGGCAACCGCACAGCCTTGCGCGACATCACACTTACTGATACGCTAACTGGCATGGCTCTACGCATCGAAACCGAAGGCCAAGTGTCGTTCTCAGCACTTCATTACGATGACAAAACTTTGGCTTCTACCAAACACTATTTTGAACTTACTCCTGGTGGTAACGTGGTGTTACACCTCGACTATCAGCAAAAAGGTTTGGGCAATGCAAGTTGCGGTCAGGGCACAGGTACCCTATCGCAATACCTCTGTCCACAAGGTGGCAAGTATACACATACACTACGTTTCCGCCCACTCACAAAAGAAGAGGTTACTGGTGTAAACACCATTACCACCGATGCTTATAATAGCTACAATGTTAAGGTTATGGGCAACGAAGTTGTGCTTACAGGAAACATTAAAGCTGGCACTACTATGCACGTCTACGACCTTGGAGGTTCGATGATTGCAAGCGCCACAGCAAGCTCTGCCACCTCACAACTTTCGGCATCTATTGCAGGTCAGCCACAAGGTACATACCTCGTTAAGGTTGGTAACGTATGCTTTAAGATTGCAATGTAAGCTATATGCAAGTAGTATAAATGCTTAAGCCTCTTTTCTGCAATATTCTCCATAATAGTTTTTATAACTACAATGGAAAAAATATGGCAGAAAAGAGGCTTATTTATCCCCCTAAAACAATGAAAATTTTATTTATCTGCTTAGGCAATATTTGCCGTTCATGTACTGCCGAAGAGGTGTTTCGCACCTTGGTAAAACGCGCAGGGTTAGAGGCTAATTTTATGATAGACTCAGCAGGACTAATCAACTATCACGAGGGCGAACTACCCGACCCACGCATGCGCCATCATGCGCATAATCACGGCTACAACCTTACCCACCATTCGCGCCCTATTACTACTGATGACTTTTATACCTTCGACCTCATTGTGGCCATGGATACTCAAAACCGCCAAAGATTATTGCACCTTGCCCCTACTGCCGAAGCCGAAAAGAAAGTGGTGATGATGGCCAACTACTTCCACCATCATCCCGATGCCACCTACATTCCCGACCCTTATTATGGCGGAGATGCCGACTTTGAGCTTGTGATTGAATTGCTCGAAGATGCTTGTGCTGGATTGCTCAACGCATGCTTGGCAAAAATGTAAGGTTATTTTTTTAATAAGTAAAGCATAACGAAGAATAACGGCTTTTACCCCTATAACTAAGCACAAAATAAAGGTGGTCAAAAAACCATTTAGAACTGCATTGGTGCTAAACTAAATGCAAGCATCAATTGCTTTACGTTTTGTTCTAAATAGGGTTTTGACCACCTATTTTATTGTAAATAAAAATAAGTAAGTTGCAAGGCTTTACACTTTTACTACACACTCTTTGCGCTCCTTAGCTGGGTGTGGTTCGCCATCGGGATAGCCGAGCGATAGGTGGCCAATGCCTTCGTAATCGCCTTCAATGCCTATTGACTTGAGCCATGTTTTCCATTCTTCTTGGTCAAATTCTTGACGTGCACGATTTATCCAACACGAACCTAAACCCAACACATGAGCGGCAAGCATCATGTTGCCTAACATGAGTGTGCCATCGTATAAGTGGTTGGGATTAGCCCGTTCTGCAAGTACAATGATGTAAACTGGAGCACCATAAAAGGGGTCGGCATTTTCGTCCTTACCCAACACCTTGGCATTGGCTATGCGAATGCGATTTTTTGTTTCTTCGTCCTTAACCACAATCACTTTCCATGGCTGCATGCTCTTGCCAGAGGCTGCATAAGTGCCAGCTTCAATTACTTTATCGATGAGTTCGTCGGGTACAGGAGTGCTTTTGTATTTACGTATACTACGACGCGACTTAATGGCATCGAGAACGATTTGAGCGTTTTTATCTATCATAGTTTTATTTATTTGAATTTGGTTGGTTTTGTAAATTCTGCGTAATAAATTGTACTTTTGAGAGCGTACAAGGCATTTGGTAGAATAGATGATAATCTAAACAGAATTTATAAAACCAACTATTATACATTTTCGCCTTTTTGAATACGATAGAACTTAGGTGCCATACCCAAGTTTTTCTTGCAATATTTGCCAAAGAAGGAAATAGATGGAAAGTCGAGTTCGTTTACAATCTCCTTGATTGTTTTATCGGGACGCATAAGACTGCGTTTTACATCCTCAAGCACATAATGGTTAATGATAGCCGAGGCTGTTTTGCCACAGCATTGCTTGGCTACACTGCTCAGATACTTGGGAGTAACATTGAGCTTTTCGGCATACCACTCTACTGAACGCGGCTTAGGATAAGAGTGCAACACAAGGTCAATAAACTGCCTATAAAGGGTTTCGCCACACGAGAACTTAAAGTTGCCTGCATCAACAAAACTCTCGCATATATCGTGAAACTCATACATAAAGGCTTGAAACAAAAAGTCTGTTACCAACTGATGATGCTTAAATGAGTTATTTTCGCTGAGCTTTGTTTTTATCAATTCGTAATACTGCTTAAAGATGGTTACAGCATGGTCGTTGAGGTGCATCATGGGGTTGTCGGCTATATATATGGCAGCGTTGATATAGCCCAATGGTATATTGCTTAGCTCTTCAAAGAACTCTCTTGTCATATAAAAGCCACAAGCTCTGAAATTGTCTGAAATTTTTTGACCTTGCATCACACTACCTATTGTGGCAACCAAGAGATCGCCCTCTTTCAGGGTGAGCAACTTATTGTTTAGGTAGAGCGATGCCTCTCCTTCTGTGCAGAGAATGGAGCAGTGAGCACTGAGTTTATCGCTTTTTTGGCGTATTTGGGTTAGGTCAATATCGCTTATAATGTCTATACGATTATCAACGATAGAAATAACTTTTTTGGGTGCATTTGTCATAGTTTACATACATGTTTGTGTTGAAATGAAGCGGAGTGCAGACAACAATCAAAGGACGCTAATATTTACCTAATTTTTCGTTTAGTCCATCGCGATAAGCGTGCCACAATTTAGCGATATCTATCATTGTATAGGCATTTGAAAAAGGCATTGTCACAATAGCCGTAGCTATATATCCCATAACGCAAAGTAATCCACGCAAATGTTTCACTGCCCAAGTTTTGCCGTAATGATGATTGAGGTAGGTGGTATTACGCACTTGATAAAAGCGTTTCCACTTTTTCTTTCTGTTGCGCTCTGCCCACGTGTCGTTGCTAAAGAACTTTTGCTTATCCATCAGTGCTGTTGGCACATATAGCATTTTATAGTTGGCTTGCCATAGGCGGATGCAGTAGTCGGTATCGTCGCAAAAGATGAATAAATCCTTGTTGGGCAAGCCTATTTTTTTGATAGCTTCTGTACGAATGAGCGGTCCCTCAAAAGCAGTTCCAGCGATAGGTGTTGGCTCTGTTACAGGGCGTTTTTGCTTGCGAAACTTGCCCTTATAGAGCGAACGAAATGGGTGGGTAAAGTCGTATTCCGTAAAGTCGTTGCTAAAAACTTGCCCCTCCATAAGGCGGCGCGGAGCCAATAGTCCTATTTGCAAATCGCGTGTATGAGGCAAAAGATTATTGAGGCAATCGGGACGTGGAAACACATCGTCGTCCATGCACCACACCCAATCTGCCCCCATGTGAATGACCTCGTCTATGCCACGATAAAAGCCTCCCGAACCGCCCACATTGTCTTGGTGAACCACACAGAGGCGACTATCAGCCTCAGCATCAAGCCATGCCGAAGTGCCATCGGTACTGCCATTGTCTACCACTAAAATCTTATCAACAGGGACATTGGCACGCAAGCAAGCAATGTTGCGCTGCAACAACTCTAAGCGATTGTATGTAACTACTACTGCTATAATCATAATGTATGCTTATTTAAAACTCCCCCTCAATCTGTCCTGGTTGTGTGCTGCGATAGTGCCTCATCAAGCGGTAGCACTCATCGGCATCGAGGTGGCGCTCTTTGGCATAAGCGTTGGCTATAACGCGGTGCATATGGGCTGTGGCAGGCAAACGTTCAAGGTTTTTACATCCTTTTTTTATGTCGAGCGGACCAAAATCCATACGATTAAGGTCTACTATGTCGAGGTGGATTTTGCCATTTGGCAACTGCTCAAATAATATGTTAGCACGTCCATAATCCTTGTGTGCCAAGCCATGGTTGTGAAGGATGGCTGTAACACGTCCCACCTCTTGTAGCACTTCGTCGGCATAAGTAAAGGTGTGTGTAAAAAGGTCCTCGTAGCGCCAAGGACATGTAGATTTGAGCGTAACGAAATAGCTCTCATCAAAGGCTAATCCTTGACGAATGTTGAGATAGCCCACAGGCATAGGTGTGCTTATGCTCAACTTTAGGTAGAGCAATGCATTGCGATAAGCACGCTTTGCCTTTGAGGGGCGCAACACGCCATATACCCAACGATTAATGATGTTGGGACGCTTGAATGATTTAACTACATACTCGTTTCCTTCATACTCTATGCAACGCAACTTGTTTCGCCCATCATGTATAAGTTTGCCTTCGCCCTTTGCAAAGCGGTCGGGCAATGAGAGCATAAAGTTGTGCAAATTGTCAAACTGAGAGTTGAGTATGAGTGTATGATGATTCCAAATTGTCATTCTTAAAATTCCTTTTTACAAAGTTCAAGTGCCGCCATGATGGTGTCGTCCATGTCGGCATAAGTGTAACGTGCCAATCGTCCTCCAAAGATAACATTTTTCTCTCGTTCTGCCAACTCAGTGTATTGTGCATAAATGGCTGCATTGCGCTCGTCGTTGATAGGATAGTAGGGTTCTTTGCCTGGTGCAAAGCCGTCGGGATACTCGTATGTTACCACTGTTGTCGGTTGCTGACCATAAGCAAAATGCTTGTGTTCAATGACACGTGTGTAGGGCACTTGGCGCTCGGTATAGTTGATTACAGCATTGCCTTGATAATCGGCGATGGGCAATCGTTTGTGTTCAAAACGCAAACTTCGATAGTCAAGACGTCCATGCTTAAAGTCATAAAACTCGTCTATACACCCCGTGTAAAGCACCCTTTTGGCCATTCCCATAAGCTCTGCACGATGCGCAAAGAAATCGGTGTTGAGCCTTATATCAGCCTTACTGAGTAAGGCATCTATTATTTCGTTATAGTTTCCACTTGCGGGAATGCCTTGGTAGCGGTCGTTAAAATAATTGTTATCGAACGTAAAACGGAAGGGCAAGCGCTTAATAATAAAAGCAGGTAACTCTCGAGCCGAACAGCCCCATTGTTTTTCGGTATACCCCTTGATGAGCCGCTCGTAAATGTCGCGTCCACACAGCGTAAGTGCTTGTTCCTCGAGGTTTGTGGGAGTTGTAATATGAGCAAATTCAGCACGTTGTTCTGCAATTTTAGCTTGCGCTTCGGTAGGTGTTTTCACTCCCCAAAGTTCGTAAAAGGTGTTCATATTGAAGGGCAGATGATAGAGTCTACCCTCATAATTGGCCAAAGGAGAATTTATAAACCCATTAAAGTTTGTCAGCCCATTTACATATTTCCACACCTCTTCGTTAGATGTGTGAAAGATGTGGGCGCCATACTCATGCACCCATATATTATCTATAAGTTGGCAATGCAAATTACCACCAGTGTGTGGGCGTTTGTCTACAACCAAACAACTCTTTCCCACTCTGCCAGCCTCGTGTGCAAACACCGCACCAAAGAGTCCGCTGCCAACTATTAGGTAGTCGTACATGTTTTATAAGGAAATATTTATCAAAAAATTTTCTTTAGTAAGTATTTACTTTTCAACCTCGTGTTTTAGCTTTTCAAAAAAGGCGGGCATGGGGTTATCTGCATGTATAAATCCGTCTTTTTTCAGTTCATTGAAGCTATCAGTGCCAATAACTCTATTGTACTCTTTCTCAAGAAATTCAGGTCCTTGCTTATAGAGTTTGTAAAAATAGCGCCAATGCCTTCCGCCATGCTTACCCTTGTGTTGCTCAAGTTGCTTGCCACCATTTATCATCTTGTTCATAAACTGTTGGCGCGACTGTACGTTGTAGTGATATACTATAATATCGCTTTGAGTTTCAATCTGTGGTAGCATCTTCACCTTATGGTTTCCCATAGATATTTGTAGATATCCAGCCGTACGATGAACAACCTTTTTGTTTTGATGTTCAAATAGTGAATAGGGAGAGAGGTTGTACTTTTCGGGAGTATAAACATATCTCACAGTGCTATTCCATAGCATCCAGTCCTCATTGGGAGTAGGATAAACACTGCGCATCAAGCATCCCAACACATTAGCATGGGTATGTTTCAATTCATTTTTTAAGTTGCCTTTTGGCGAATACCAAAACTCATCAGCATCAGCGTTTATTACCCAATCAGCATGATATTTTTGTTTTGCAATCCATATCATGCGGTCTACCCAAAGTTTTTGTTCATAATCTTGTCCCGTCTCTTTGATTACTTCTTTCACCCATCCTTTTTCTTGATAATGGCGTATGATATCGGGAGTATGGTCTGTAGAATTATTGTCGGTAATGATGAATGCATCTACTCCCATTTGGTGGTGATACTCCAAGTTATAAGCAAGTAGTTGCTCTTCGTTCTTTACAAGAAGTGTCATAACCAATCGGGGATTGGGTGTGTAAGCAAACGTATGCCCCACGTCAATAAGCGCATGGCACGTTTTCGTTATAATATTTGCCATAAAGATGAGGAAGGTATGTGTAATGGGTAGAATGTGTTCGAGTATACTTGTTAAATAACAGTTTTTTTTACGTTGTAGGCAACTGAATCCAGCTATTAGGAACAAACTTATCAGCCTTATCTTTTACCGACCACTGGTCAGGACATATCACCATTTTATTATGATTATTATTGAGCCATGCTCCCCACCAACTAAACGTTGAGTTGCACACCACATTGTGTTTACAGTGGCTCATAAGCATCATGTCTTGCCAACTGTCTGTTCCGTTATTCCAATCCACAAAAGTTGCATTGGATGGAAGTGTAAGATGCTGTTTTACCCAGTCCATTCCATCTGAGAACACATAAAAGTGGGTTTCGGCTTCATGCTGCAACATATAATCAATGGCACGTTGGTAATACGCAGTGGTACACACACATCCCGAAAACTTAAAGTGTTTGGGGTGCAAATAGTCGCCGCGTCTGATGTGAATTGACACTGCATGAGCATCATTATCAATGGCTTTAATCGCTTGCAAAGAACGCTCATTAGCTTGTTTCAAGTCGAAAGTAAAAGCCTTTCTCACAAGCTCTGCGCATTGGCTAAAATAACGCTCATTTTGATAAAATCCTTTGTAATAAACCAAAGGCCACAACTGTTTGCCAAAATAAGGATTGAGCGAACCATGCTGTTTGCGCTCCAATATCGTTTTAAAGAATAAAAATTCTACAACCTTCTTGAGCTTTTGGTTCATCTTAAATTCAATGTTAGGAAGCCCAAAGACCTTGTGCATTTCATAGCCGTAGTGAGCATGATAGTGCACCATGTCTGAAAGGTCGATTATTACATTGATGCCTTGTTGTTTCATGCTGAGATATAAGGCATAGATAAACATTTGATTACCCAAGCCTCCCGTCATTTTTAAGAGTCGCATATTCTTAAGAGAGAGATAAAATTCTTAACTAAAAACAATTTAGATTATTATTTACGGCAATAATATCTTTTTCAAGTCCATGCCGCGCCCCAACCGACTGAGGTCTACATTACCTTTCACACCATTAATGCGGCCAGCATCGGTGTATTGCCAAATGCTGTAATCGCTGCCATTGATACGTGGTTCGCGAGCTGAATAAGCTGCTATAAATAGGTGATGATCGTTAAATCGTGGGGCAAGGTGCGTATTGTAGAAGTTGCGATGTGTGTAGATAATTGGCGGACAATTGTAGTGCTTTTTAACAAGACGAATAAACACAGCCAGGCTATCTTGAAGTTGTTGGCTGTTTTTCCATCCCCTAATGTCCTCAACATCTATCACAGGGGCAATGTCTTGCCATGTGCGGTTGGCCTGTTGCCTAAACCAACTAAACTGAGCCACTGCCGAACTGCGCGAGGTGAAATAATGGTAAATACCCACCTTTAAGTGGTGTTTGTGCGCTTGTTGGGCATTGTATAGATAGTTTTTATCTACATGTCCATAGCCTTCTGTAGCTTTAACAAACACATATTTGATGTTGCGGTTTTTGCTTACTTTTTTCCAATCTATCACTCCGTTATGACGCGAAACGTCTATGCCATCGTACCCCGTGGCATTATATACCACACTGCGTTCGCTACTTTTGCAAGCAGTGAGCAACATGGTAATAAACATGCTAAGTGCAAACAGACTGAATTGGTATGGACTAATAAATTTCATTTTATTTGAATATTGCATAGCAGTCCCCCTTACAAGGTCTGCCTATAATAATGTAGGGCAAAGTTAGTGCTTTATTCTGGTTTTCACACGCTGTTTGGTGTGCAATAAAGCATTTTTTGCATTCTTAGGTGGTTGGTGTGCACATGGTTGATAACTTATTGCTACTTTTGTAGAATTATTAAGCAACACATTATTACTACATGAAACGCAGTTTACTACTCATACCCCTGTTGGCACTATCTGCCACAATAGCCCAAGCACAATCGAGTCTTATAGCATCGTGGGCATCAAAAGATGTGCATTATGCACAAGATGAAGCACCCTCTCTGCCACACACATGCACCGACACCCTTGTACGGGCATGGCGCGGCGAACGATTGGGGTTAAAGGCTATTGTGCGTAATGCTGGCAATGCCGACCAAACACTCAAGGTGAGACTAACCGAATGGAACAAAAACGGCACACGCATTGCAGCTCAACAAGGCGAAGCGCGTTTTATGAACTACGTTGTTACTGACAACTACCAATATTGCGGTTATCACCCACAGAACCTTACCACCTACAAGGTGGCAGATGCCATAGACATTGACACGTTACACACTGTTGGTACTATGCAAACCCAACCGGTGTGGTGCACACTCGAGGTGCCAGAGAAAGCTACACCTGGCATTTACAAAACACAACTGCTCATTAGCCAAGTGCAAAATGGTAAGGAGAAGGTGGTAAAGCGCCTTTCGCTCTCGGTTGAGGTCTTGGCGCAAACATTGCCACAGCCCAAGGACCAACAGTTCCACGTAGACTTTTGGCAACAACCTTATGCGCTTTCGCGTTGGATGGGCACAGAGCGTTGGAGCAAGGCGCACATGGATGCTCTAAAACCTTACCTCAAGCTTTTGGCTCGTAGCGGGCAGAAAGTGGTTTCGGCCATTCTCTTTTATGAACCTTGGGGCGACCAAAGCTACGACAAATTCTCGCCCATGGTGCAGACTACTAAACACAAAGATGGCTCTTGGAGCTACGATTACACGGTGTTTGACAAATGGGTGGAACTTTGCCAAGAATGCGGCATAGACAAGCAAATCAACTGCTTCTCAATGGTGCCTTGGGACATGTCGTTTCGCTACTACGACGAGGCACAACAAAGGGATTTCGACTTAAAAACAACAACCAAGAGCGAGAAATACAAGGAGCTATGGACCAACTTCTTGCAACACTTTGCCAAGCATCTTAAAGAAAAAGGATGGTTCGACAAAACTTGCATTGCCATGGACGAACGTGGGCTTGACAATATGCTCGATGCCTACCAAATTGCCCAACAAGCCGTGCCAGGCATCAAGATGGCTCTTGCAGGAACTTACCATCCTGAACTTGTAGACAAACTTTATGACTACTGCATTGGATTTGGCGAAACCTTTTCGCCCGACGAATTGGCTAAGCGCAATGCTAAGGGATGGGTATCGACCACCTACACTTGTTGCAGCAACACCGAGCCTAATCTCTTCTCAAATAGTCTGCCTGCCGAGGCTGCCTACTTGCCTATACATAGCATAGCCAATGGCTTTGGTGGTTATTTGCATTGGTCGTGGATGAACTGGGACAACCGTTCGCTCACCGACACTCGCTACCGCTTGTTTGCATCGGGCGATACCTATCTTATTTATCCAGGTGTACGCTCTTCTGTGCGCTACGAGCGTTTTATCGAAGGGGTAGCCATGGCCGAGAAGGTGCGCATATTGCGTCAATATTTTAAGGAAAATGGCAACCAAGACAAACTTGAGCAACTCAACACCATGGTCAAAGCCTTTGCTCTACCAGGCATACCACAAGGCCATACTGCCAGCGAAATGGTGAACCAATTGCAGCAATTTCTTAACCAAACAATAAAGTAAACACCAAGCAGTTATGCGAAACAGATTTTATTGCTTTTGTCATGATTTGCTCCATAAGAAGTATTTGTGGACTATTTTGATATTCATTGTCATTGCTGGGTTTGTAGACTCTAACAGCTTTTGGCATCGCTATCAAATAAAACAGCAAAACGATGCTTTGCGTCAAGATATAGCCACATACGAGGCGCAATATAAGGCCGACACGCGCGAACTCAACGACATAGAGCACAACCCCGATGCCGTGGAACGCGTGGCAAGAGTAAACCTTTATATGAAAACTGCCAACGAAGACGTTTATGTAGTCGAGGGCGATACTTTGCAAGATTAATGAAACAAATTCTCTTTTATATAGGCGGCATTTTATTGGTGATAGGAGCAGTTATGCCGCTATTTCAGCCCACATTGGCTCCTTGGATATTTGCTTTGGGCGCATTGCTCTTTGCGTCAATGCAGATAGTTGGTCAGCACTACGAAGGCAGTAACCTCATTATCCGTCGGCTTTATCGCCAACAAATGTTGGGTGCCTTGTTGTTGGTTGTCACTGCTATCATGATGTTTATGCAGCTATATGGCATTCCGCCATTTCGCGGCAGTGAATGGAAGATTGCCTTGCTCATAGCCGTATTGCTCGAAACTTATAGCATCTTCCGCATTGAACATGAAGAGAAAAAAGAAAAATAATACACACGCACATATACAGCAAAAAAAGCAACGAGAACCACTTTTTCTCGTTGCTTTTTTGTTACGTTATTCTACCTATACGCCCACTATTCTCTTGTTTTATCATGTAATCAGAGGCTGTTTAATTTAGGGTTTTAATGCACATGTTCAAGAGCCTTTATAGTTTCGTCATACCCTGCTTGTATGATGCGCTGAGCATGGTGAAAATCAAACACGCCAAAGCGATTAATGGGGATATTAACGGCTATGTCGGGAGGTGTAATTTTTTGTGCTTGCACTGTGCTGCGTTGTATTTGCAGTTCGAGTGCAGAAGATATTAGGGTCATGTAGTTGCTTGCTGTTGTGTTGGGTAGTAGCGAAGATAGTATGCGGTCTACCGAGAGTTTGCTTTGCGACTCCAACAGTTTTTTCTGCGCCAATATCTTCTCTTGTTGCACCTTAATGCTCGAAGGTGCGCTCACGTTGATGCTTACTAAGAGGTCGTAGCCAACGCCTTTGGGTATACGATTGAGCGGCAACGGATTAACGATGCCCCCATCTATCAGCACGTGTTGGGCTATTTTGATGGGTTTAAACACCGAGGGGATAGATATTGACGAGCGTATAGCGCGATACAAACTGCCTTTTGAAAACACCACCTCGCGCTGTGTGGTAAGGTCAGCAGCAATGGCTCTAAACGGAATGGGCAATGCCTCGATAGTGGTGTCGGGCACAATGTTTTTAAGTCTATCTATCACCTTTTGCCCTTTCAGCACATAGTTCTTACTGAGTGATATGTCGAGCATCCTCACCACATCGCTCTGCCTCAATGAGCAAAACCACTCTTTGGCCTCATCGAGTTTGCCAGCACAATAAATACCTCCAACGAGTGCTCCCATTGACGCACCAACCACGCAAGTTATGTTGTAACCACGCTCTTTAAGCGCTTCAATAGCGCCAATATGGGCATAGCCACGTGCACCTCCACTTGATAACACAAGAGCTACGTTTTTTTGGCTCATAAGGTCGTTTGTTTTTGTTTTGAAAATGAATGCGAATATAATAAAAGCGTTTGAACTGAAGAAATAATATTCTACATCGTTCAAACGCTTTGTTATAATGAATACACTAAACAGACTATTTTATTACCTTGCGTCCACCAGTGATGTAAACACCACTTTGAGCATTTTGCAACGACTCTATACGGCGGCCATTGAGGTCGAACACAGCGGTATTAGCCGCAGGTTGCACCTTATTCGTGGCATTAATACCTGTGGTGATACTCTCGTCAAGATAGCTAAAGGTTATACGTCCATCAGCCGTTTGTGCCACGTTGTAGATAGGGCGTGACAAGTAGCCCTTTGTGCCACTATAAAGTGTGGCTGCAGGAGCTGTGGCATCGGTAAACGACGTATAGTTATTCAGCCCACCATAGAGGTCTGACTTAAACTGATTAAAAAACTCGTTGAACGATATGCCATTTGCCACATAGCCTTGACGCGCATTGTCGGCAGGCACATAAACGTAACGGAAGTGGTTGCCATCAACGTTTACACGGTTAGCAAGCCACGACGATGAATTATAATCAACGTGAGTTACAAACATACCGCTACCCATTCGGGTGGTGAGCCAAGTATTCTTTTGCTTGTTTTCGAGCAGATAATATTCTTTGCTATTCTCGGGGTTACGAATAACGTAAGCTCTTGCCTCGCCATCTGCCTCGTCGCTTGCAAGAGGGGCAAGCGTAAACACTTGTGCAGGTTCGTTGGTGATATCTTTCACCTTGAGCCAACCCATATAGCTACGCTCGTAGGCGGTATATTCCACAGGGCGATAGCCGTTTTGATAATACTGTCCATAGTCCATAATGTCCCAATAGCTCATGGGAGGGTTGGATGTAGAGGCTGATGTGTCGTAAAAGTCGGGCAAACCTATAGCGTGGCTAAACTCGTGAGCAAACAAACCGATACCATCGATGCTTGTCCCAATAATATCGTTTTTACCACTTCCGTATGATTGCATCAACTCGTTAAACACAAGGTACGATTGCACCTTGCTCTGCCCACCATTTACGGTAAAAGTGCTCTGCGAGAACTTGGCCCAGAGATAGTTTGTATTGCCATCTTCAAACGATGATTGTTGTCCCGGACCTGCAAACATCAGTGCCACCAATGGGATATTGGTAGTGCCATCATTGCGAAATTCGCTAAAATCTACGCTTTTCGAAGCCTCGGTTAGAGCGTCGCGTACAAAGGCCAATCCATTGGGGTCGATGCTTCCGCTTGCCGAATCCTTGCCGTAATATACATATCCCTTAGGCACTGTAACGTGGGCCACTACCTTAAACGTTGGCGAGAACATACCGCGGCTTTGTGCCACAAAATAGTCGCGCACCGAGCCGCGCGAACCAGGCTCATCGCAGTAACCCTCTTCGTTTAAGAAGCGTGTAACCTTTTCAGTAGTAATTGTATCTTGAAAGGCACGATCGGCAAAATCGACCATCACAACTGGTATTACAGGGGCTCCCACACTCTTTACTATACCCAATGCCGACTTTCCATACTCGCCCAAGCCGTCAGCGGTAGAGGTATTGATAGAGCGTGTATGCACATACTGCTTAAGAGCCTTTTGCTTGCTCACAACGTCTTGTTTGAGTATACGCTCGGCTTGTTGCTTAGTGAGCGAGCCTGCTGCATAAGCAGCTGTAGTTTTTTCGAGTGGACTCAAAGCGAGTTTCTGCGAAGGCTTTAGTCCGTTGCCATCGGCCTCAGCATAATAATAGTGACCATCGGCTGCAGGCAATACTGCATGTCCGTCGCTTGTAAAGTAAACTGTGTACTCGCCATTGGCTACAGAGCTAATGGTGAGGCGTTGCCCATTGGGTTGTTGGTGCACAAAGGTGCGACGAACGGGAAATGAGGCATAAGCCATTGAGTTTAAGCCCATTGCAAGAGCTAAAAAGAGGTAAAGTTTTTTCATATATATATTGGGTAACTTTTTGTCTTTATTTTTTATTACTATGCTCTATTAGGCAATGCGTTCTACCACTACCAACGCCTCGTTTACCATTACAACACGTATGGGAGTATTAGCATCAATAAACTCGCCCGACGACTTCACCTCTACCTGTTTGCCCCCTATCTCTGCATTGCCAACAAGCGCCAAACGAGTGAGCGAATGGCCTGTGTCGCCAACTTTTACCGACAATTGTTCTTGGGTAGCATTAGTTGATTTGATAGCGGCTTTAAGGCTTAAGCGCTCTACTGAGCGCGAGTGTGCCACTGTATAAAGCATGATACATAAAATTGCAACAGCCACTACAACAGCCACTACTGTCCATAGGGCGCCATACTGGTTGTAGATAAATATTGCATCGAGCACAGCACACACTATAGCCGCAATGCCTGCAATGCCAAAACCTGGTAATACAAAAATTTCGAGCAGTCCGAGCAATATAGCTAAGAGTGCAACAATAAGGATTGTAGCCATGATATTAAGTGATATATGGTTAATAGGCAGCACGATATTTGCCCTCGTCTTTATCCTCCATCATCGACAGATAAGAGGCATAGCGCGAAGGAGCAAGTTGGTGATCTTCGAGTGCGCGAAGCACAGCGCAACCAGGCTCGTGTGTGTGTGTACAATTAGAGAAACGGCAGTCTGCCGATATGCTAAAGATGTCGCGAAAATAGTGTGCCACCTCTTCGGGCTCCATGTTGAATGTGCCAAATCCCTTCACACCAGGTATGTCGATAAGTGCCCCTTTGTGGTTGGGCAGTTCAAAGAGTTCGCTAAAAGTAGTGGTGTGCATACCTGTTCCGTGAGCATCAGATATATGGGCTGTACGCACATGGGCATCGGGTATTAAGAGGTTGAGCAAGGTTGATTTTCCTACGCCCGAATGTCCTGCCAAGAGGGTTGTTTTGTTGGCAAGTTCAGTGCGTAGTTCATCTATGCCCGTAGCTTTTAGTGCCGATATTCTAAAGCACTTGTAGCCAATGTTGGTGTAGAGTGCCTGCCAGTAATCGAGGGTTTGTTGCTCTGTGTCTGAAAGGTCGTCTACCTTGTTAAAGGCTATGCATACAGGCACTCTGTAAGCCTCTGCCGATGCTAAAAAGCGGTCGATAAAGGTGGTGGTTGTTTCGGGGCGTGCTATGGTAACAATGAGCAATGCCATATCAACGTTTGCCGCCAATATGTGGCTTTGTTTCGACAGGTTTGAGGCTTTGCGAATGATGTAGTTGCGTCGTTCGTCAATCTCGGTTATGAAAGCTGTGTCGGTGTCGCCACTCTCATTGCTTTGCAACTTAATGGTTACCCCATCGCCCACTGCTACGGGATTGGTAGAACGTATGCCGCGAAGTCTAAAGTTGCCTTTCACCTTGCATTCCACCAACTGTCCGTCGTCGGTACGCACCATGTACCAACTGCCTGTGCTCTTTATAACTTTTCCGTGCAAATGTGTAGGTAGTATTTAAAGATTAAGAGGGAGCGTAATGACGAAATCATACAATATTTCCTCATCCTCTCCCCTATTACTATGATGTTAGCACAATGGGGCAAAGCATATTTGCCCCATTGGTGGCTTACACAGTCATAATTTCTTTGTTCTTTGCAGCCAATGTTTCCTCAATAAGTTTCATCTTCTTATCGTGGATTTTCTGCAAGTCGTTTTCAGCATCTTTCTCTACATCTTCAGACAAGCCGTCCTTGATAGCCTTCTTGAGTTTTTCGATACCATCGCGACGAGCGTTGCGTATAGCCACCTTAGCTTCTTCGGCCTCTTTAGAGCATTGTTTGGTGAGTTGCTTACGTCGGTCCTCAGTAAGGGGTGGAATGCCCAAGCGGATTACTTCGCCATTATTTTCGGGCATAATGCCGATAGTAGAGTCGATAATGGCTTTTTCTATCACACGAAACATTTGCTTGTCCCAAGGCTTAATAGCAATGGTACGAGCATCGGGAGTGGTGATAGCAGCCACATTGTTGATGGGCACCATTGAGCCGTATGAATTGACGCGAAGGTCGTCTAGAATATGTACATTTGCCTTACCGGCACGAATTTGCGCAAGTGTATCTTCGAGGTGAAGCACACTCATGTCCATTTTTTCCTCGCAGTCGCTGAGGCATTTTTTTACGTCGAGCATATATTAAAATAAGTGTTGATAAAGGTTTTACTTGGGGTTAATAAAATTGCATTGGCTTTTGTTAGATAATAGTCTATCTTAAGTAGGTGTTCAAAATTATTTTTGAATATTATGCGTCGAAGGTGGGCTGAAAGCCCCAAAGACCTCTTTCTAATTTATTTTGTTCACTTACTTATACAAAAATTGTGCAAGGCTCAGCAGAACAAAACTGGCTTTAGTTTTGCTGAGTCGATACCTATTTTATGCAAAGATACAATAAAAAAAGATATGATGAAAGTTGATGATAAACAGAAGTTTTGCAAACAACGATAATTTATGCTTAATTTCTAAAGCTTCGGATTTAGACAAAGTGGGGAAAGTCCATTCTAAATCCGAAAATTGAGTTATATATACTCAAGTTTCGGATTTAGAGTTTAAGGCTGGGTTTATCGCATAAAAAAGGCTTTGAGTATTTCCGTATATCACGGAAAATGAGTAACTTAGATGTGATAAAAAAACAATACTCAAAATTCATATGATTTACCCGCCCCCCAATTAGGCAGATAAATTGCAGTTTAGCAAGCACGGCTCGTTACAGAGCCGCCAATACCAATAATATATTCATGACAAAACTCATCTCCATGGTTTTCATTGTTGATGTAGGTATACTTCTCCACCATTGGTCCAGAGATACCACCCTATTTCGTATTTTATAATTGTAAAACACGATTTCGTGGTTTTTATCTCCCGAAATCGTATAAATCTTAATGCCATTTTATAAAAATAGGTATATAGACGGTTTATAGAGAAATTATTGTTTACTTTTGCATAAAATAGGTTGCAGTTCAGCAATACGAAAACAAGTTTTCTATTGCCCTCGTCTTGCACTATCTCTATCATAAAGACCACACACTGAAGAAGTTTTAAGAATGATATATAGGATATTTTTCATTACGCTGGCTACTCTTATCAGTTTGACGGGTAAGGCGCAAACAGTATACAACAATTATATCAATAAGTATGCGGGTATGGCTGTCGAACAGATGAAACGGCATGGGGTGCCTGCAAGCATCACCCTTGCACAGGGACTGATAGAGAGTGCTGCAGGAACGAGCCGTTTGGCACAAAAAGCTAACAACCACTTTGGCATTAAGGTGGGCACTACGTGGACGGGACCTTACATGATTATGGCAGACGACCGCCCCGACGACAAGTTTAGGGTGTATCGCTCGGTAACCGAAAGTTTTGAAGATCACTCGTTGTTTCTGCGCAATGGCAGTAGGTATGCTTTTTTGTTCAACCTCAAGGCAAACGACTATAAAGGTTGGGCACGTGGACTGAAGCAGGCGGGCTATGCCACCAGTCCTACTTATGCCAACACGCTTATCAACACCATTGAACGCTACAACCTTACCACATTCGACCTCAATGCACACGATAGCCGAGAGTTGCGCCATCAGCAAAGAGAGGAGCGCAAATTGCAAAACCGCGCCAAGGGTCACACCGTGCGCAAATGCAACAGTCAATACTACATTATTGCGCAAGAGGGCGACACCTACGCCTCGCTTGCACGCCTTATGCGCAACAAAGAAAAGCGCTTGCGCGAATATAATGATGTAGACGAGAGCTATGCACTCAAAACGGGCGACGTGGTGTATTTAGGCAAAAAGCAAAAGCGTGCTGCTGCAAGCATTGCCAACAAATATCACATTATGGAGGAAGGCGAGAGCCTCTACGCCATTGCTCAACGTTACGGCATAAGGCTCAAATCGCTCTGTAAAATGAACCCCATACGTAGGAACTACAGATTTAAGGTGGGCGACAAGATAAGGATTAAGTAACACACCCTTTGGACTTGCTAATGCAAGTGCTAAAAACCCTTCCACACAAAAACATTTAACGAATGACAGAAGCTAAGAAACCCTATTTTTCGTTTGAGATATTGCCCCCATTGCGTGGCAAAGGCATGGCTGCTATTTACGACACCATAGAGCGCCTCATGCAGTTCGACCCTGCATATATCAACATCACTACCCACCGTGCTGAAACCATATATAGCGACGATGGCAATGGTGTGTTTAAAAAGCTCTGTGTGCGCAACCGCCCCGGAACAGTGGCTATTGCTGCTGCCATTAAAGAGCGCTACGGCATACGCACAGTGCCACACATCATTTGCAGCGGATTTACTGCCGCCGAAATCGAGAGCGAACTTATCGACCTTTCGTATCTTGGCATTACCGATTTGCTGCTCTTGCGCGGCGACCGTGCTCACGGCGAAAACCACTATACACCCATGTCTGGCGGCCATTCACATGCCATAGAGCTTTGCCATCAAGTAAACGACTTTAACCGCGGACTGCTACTTGGCCATGTGCAAACCCAGCCTCTTACCTCGCCTTTTAATTACGGCGTGGCGGGATACCCCGAGAAACACGAAGAGGCTATGAACCTTGCCACCGACATTGAGCACCTCAAAGCCAAAGTGGATGCGGGAGCTAAATATGTAGTTACGCAAATGTTTTTCGACAACCAAAAGTACTTTAGCTTTGTTGATAAACTGCGCAAAGCAGGCATCGATGTACCTGTAATTCCGGGGTTGAAACCCCTCACCACACTCAACCATTGCACCATGTTGCCACGCACCTTCCACATCGATTTCCCCGACGAATTGGCCAAAGAACTTTCGCGCTGTCACAACAACGACGATGTGAAGGCTGTGGGTGTAGACTGGGCTAAGCAGCAATGCGCCGAGTTGCGCCAAGCTGGTGTTGAGGGCATTCACTTCTACACCATGAATGCTGCTCAGATGGTAGAGCGCATCATGACGCCTTGATACATGGCAGAACGACAAGCCAAATGCTCATAAATCGAAAAAAATGAACCGATTGGTGTTTTCGTTCATTTTTTTCGATTTTTGGCGAGTTTTACATAAACCTCTGATTATCAGATAAATACGACACTTTGCATTGCATACAATCGCTGCTTAATAGCGTCACTAACGCATCATTAACCCCTAAGGATACGTATCTTTGTGCCTTAAGGATACGTATTCTTCTACCCTAAGGATGCGTATTCTTAGGGCACAAGGATACGCATCCTTACGAAATGAGCATACGAAACATACTGTTAATTGAAAAGTTTTATTAAAGAAGATAAAAATTCAGTCTCTTGTTTTAACATTTCGTTTCTATATTTCAAGTGCAAAATGTCAATAAATGTTCACAAAATACAGCATAAAAACCTCTATGGCAAAGAAAACATATACCGAAGACAATAAGCGTTGGCTGCAAGCCAAAGCACAAGAAGAGGGCGTGTGTGCCCTACCCCAAGGCATTTACTACAAAGTGCTTAAGCAAGGTAACCCCGAAGCTGCCCACCCCACACGCCACAGCATCGTAACCGTTCACTACACGGGATGGACCATCAACGGCAAAAAGTTTGATAGCAGCCGAGGCGGTACTCCTATTGCCATGCGGCTAAGCGACCTTATTGATGGTTGGATAGTAGCCATGCAACAAATGCACGTGGGCGATCAATGGGAACTGTACATACCCGCCGAAATGGGCTACGGCAAATACTCACAACCAGGCATTCCAGGCGGTAGCACACTGATATTTGAGGTTGAGCTCATCGGGGTTTGCTAAGAACGAACAACACGAAAGGCTTGCGATTTGCACTGAAAAAACGTTTTTTAAGCCACGAATTATCACGAATTTTTCATGAATTTTTCAACGTATAATTCATGATTGAAATTATGGTTAATTCATAGTATTTCGTGACTAAAAAATAAAGACAAAGAGCATTCATGTTCAAAAAAAATCGAAGCCAAAAGCAACACAAAGACACGATATATGGAACAAAAGCGCAGCACATTTTTAGATACTTTCAACCAACACAACGACCGCATTTGGATACTCGATGGAGCGTTAGGTTCGATGATTCAAACCTACAATCTTAAAGAAGAGGACTTTTGTGGTAACATCTTTAAAAACTGGCCAGTAAAGCTAAAAGGCAACAACGACCTCATAGCCCTAACGCGTCCCGATGTGCTGCGACAAATTCATCGTGACTACCTTGAAGCAGGTGCCGACATCATCACGACCAACACCTTTAGCGCACAAAGCGTGTCGCAAGCCGACTATCACGCTGAGGCTTACGTAAAGCAAATGAACGAGGCTTCGGCACGATTGGCACGCGAAGAGGCCGACCGCATGACCCTCCTAACGCCCGACAAACCACGTTTTGTGGCTGCATCAATCGGTCCTACTAACCGCACGCTATCAATGTCGCCCGATGTTGAAAATCCGGCTTATCGTGCACTCACCTTCGACCAATTGCGCGATGCCTACGTGGAACAAATGATGGTGTTAAGCCATCAAGGGGTAGACATCTGGCTGATGGAAACCATTTTCGACACACTCAACACCAAGGCTGCATTGGCAGCAGCTCGCATCGTAAAGGAGAAAACGGGGCGCCACATCCCCATCATGCTAAGCGTAACAATAGCTGATGCCAGCGGACGCACCTTGTCAGGGCAAACGCTCGATGCGTTTCTTGCCTCGGTATGCCACGACGAGGACATTTTTAGCATAGGACTCAACTGCTCGTTTGGGGCAGAAGACATGCGCCCCTACGTGCGCTATTTGGCTGAAAAATCGCCCTATTACGTAAGTTCACACCCCAATGCCGGACTGCCCAATGAAGAGGGCAACTACACCGAAACGCCTCAAATGATGGCTGACGCAATTAAGGGTTTTATCGACGATGGCAGCGTAAACATCGTGGGCGGTTGCTGCGGTTCTACCCCACAACACATCAAGGCTATTGCTGAAATGGCACAAGGGCTACCTGCACACCAACGCCCCACTAATGGTGGAAAAATCGATTGGTTGGCAGGGCTTGAGGGCTTTACACCCATGACAGGAACGTTTATGAACGTGGGCGAACGCTGTAATGTGGCAGGTAGCCGAAAGTTTTTGCGCCTTATCAAGGAGAAGCAATACGACGAGGCACTGGGCATAGCTCGCAAACAAGTGCGCGATGGTGCCACACTGCTCGACATTAACATGGACGACGGACTGCTTGATGCTCAGGCAGAAATAACGCATTTTCTTAACCTTATGGCATCCGACCCCGAAGTGGCACGCATTCCGTGGATGATAGACTCTTCTCGCTTTGAGGTGATAGAGGCTGCGCTAAAGTGCGTACAAGGCAAGTGTGTGGTTAATTCGATATCGCTCAAAGAGGGCGAAGCTAAATTTCTTGACCATGCCCGCACCATTCGCAATTATGGCTCTGCCATGGTGGTAATGGCTTTCGACGAAGAGGGGCAAGCCACTACCTACCAACGCAAAATCGATATATGCCAACGCGCCTATCAATTGCTTACAGAAAAGGCTGGCATCAATCCGCACGATATTATTTTCGACCCCAATGTACTTACCGTTGCCACTGGTATGAAAGAGCACAACCGCTATGGTCTCGACTTTATCGAAGCCACTGGATGGATTAAACGGCATCTGCCCCATGCCCATGTTAGCGGCGGTGTGAGCAACCTTTCGTTTGCCTTTCGTGGCAATAACTACCTGCGCGAAGCTATGCACGCCGTGTTCTTATTTCACGGCATGAAACAAGGCATGGACATGGGCATTGTTAATCCTGCCACCAAGGTGATGTATCAAGACATCCCGCAAGACTTGCTCAAAGCTATTGAGGATGTGGTGCTCTGTCGAAACGACAATGCCTCAGAACATCTCATCGAGATGGCACAGAAACTGCTCGAAGAGAAAGACAAAAAATCCTTGAACGTGGCACCCAAAGCAAGCATTGATCGCTCTACCATTCCGCTCGAACAACGACTTACTGATGCCCTACGCATGGGCGACGACGAGTTTCTTGAACCCGACCTTATGGAGGCGCTCAAGTGCTACGACAGCCCAAGCAAAATTATCGAAGAACCCTTGATGAAAGGCATGGACATCGTGGGCAAGCTCTTTGGCGAGGGCAAGATGTTTTTGCCACAAGTGGTAAAGTCGGCACGCACCATGAAGCGTGCAGTAGCTATTTTACAGCCCTACCTTGAAGAGAGCAAACAGAGCGGTGGCAAGAGCAACGGACGCTACCTCGTGGCCACTGTTAAGGGCGATGTTCACGACATAGGCAAGAACATTGTGGCGGTAGTTATGGGGTGCAACAACTTCGATGTAACCGACCTTGGGGTGATGGTTCCCGCCGACAAAATTGTTGATACTATTATAGAAGGGCATTTTGACTTTGTAGGATTGAGCGGCCTCATTACGCCCTCGCTTGACGAAATGTGTTATACGGCCGAGGCAATGGACAAGGCTGGCATTAACATTCCGCTCTTTATTGGTGGTGCCACAACAAGCGAACTGCACACTGCGCTAAAGATTGCTCCGCTCTATCGTGGCCCCGTGTTCTACGTAAAAGACGCTGCGCAAAATCCCGTTATCGCCTCGCAACTGTTGAGTAGCGAGCGCGAGCGAGTGTTGGCTGCAAACAGGGCACGCCAGGCTGAACTGGTAAGGCTTCACAACGAACAAAAAAAGCAACAAATGGCTACCGCTGCTACCGCTCCTTCAAAGCAAAACACACTTGATGGATGCCCCTGCGGACACGCCCATCAACACCACACACCTGCGCAAGGTCGCATCATTATTGATTGGGACAACTATGTGGCTCCACAACCTACATACGTGGGCTATAAGAGTTTGCCCAACATTAGTATTGCGCAAGTACGCCCTTACATCAACTGGACCTACTTTTACAATCTTTGGCGTGTGCGCAAGGGCACAACCGAGGCAGAGAAGGTGAAGAACGAGGCAGAACAACTGCTCAACGAGATTGAAAACCAACACTACATGCAAGCACAAGTGGGCTTTTACCCTGCCTACAGCACCGACCATAGCATTGTGTTGCCTGGAGCTGTAAAGGGCACTGACCTCGAAATTCCTACGCCACGACAAAAGCACGCCGTGCAAGAGGGCAACCCACAATTGGCTCTTTGCGACTTTATAGCCCCACGTGGCCACAACGACTTTATGGGAGTTTTTGCCGTTACAGTTTCTCCCTCGTTCTGCGAACAGTTGGAGCTGCTTAAGCAACAAGACACTGACTCTTATCGTTCGCTACTTATGCAGTCGGTGGGCGACCGCTTGGCAGAGGCTACGAGCGAATGGTTACACCAAGAAGTAAGACGCCACCTATGGGGATATGCTCCCAACGAGGATCTGTCAATGACCAACCTTGCACGTGCTGCCTTTCGTGGCATACGTCCTGCTGTGGGCTATCCGTCGCTTCCAGACTTGCGCTTAATCTTCCCCATTAGCAAGTTGCTCAGCTTTGATACGCTCAACATCCACCTCACCGAAAATGGGGCTATGTATCCGCTAAGTTCCATCTGCGGACTTTACATCAGCCATCCACAAGCCAAATATTTTGTGGTAGAAAAGGACTAAATTTTGGCTTATTTGTCAAAAGGATAAGGGTAAAAGTACGGGCTGAAAGCCCAAAAGACTACAGCCCAGGGCAACGCCCTGGGTACCTATACATACAGAGATGGCGCTCTAAAGGAGCAAAAGATGAAGCCTCGAATGCTTAGCGGTGGGTTCATCTTTTGCTCTTACAGAGCGCGATCATTGCGAAATGTACATACCCCAGGGCGTTGCCCTGGGCTGTAGTCTTTTGGGCTTTCAGCCCGTGTTTCAATGCTCTTTCTTTGCTTATCTAAATTTGAACGCTTTAAATAAGCAATTCGGCTCGGAAAAGCAAAACATAAAGCAAAAACTTTGCTTAATGCGGTGCTTTTCGCTCGCCTTGCACTATCTTTAAATAAAATAGGCGGCGGCTCGGAAAAGCAAAACATTAAGCAAAAACTTTGCTTAATGTTTTGCTTTTCGCTCGCCTTGCACTATCTTTGCACCAAGAAACATAGGTACCTTTACGATTATGATTAACAGAGAACTAATAAGGCTGAAAGTGGTTCAGCTCATTTATTCGTATTATCAAAATGAGGGTAAAACGCTCGAAGTGGCTGAAAAAGAATTGTCGTTTTCGCTACAAAAGGCTTACGACCTCTACGAATACTTACTCTCTATTTTAGTAGAACTGAAGAAATACGCAGAGCGTAAAGACGCTGTGCGCCTGGCACGCGAAAAACGCACAGGTAAAGCTATCGGTGGAGTGTCGCCCGATAAGCAATTTGCTGATAACAAGTTGCTCTGCCAATTGGCAGAAAATAAGGCCTTGATTGATTTTCAAGAAAATCGTAAGGGTCAATGGCCTGAGGAAGATGCTTTTGTGAAAAAGCTTTACACCAAATTGACAGAAAGTGATATTTTCCAACTATACATTGATAAGGAGGATTTCTCTTATGAAGCAGACCGCGAATTAATGCGCAAACTTTATAAGACCTTTATCTGCAACAACGACGACTTTGACGCACTTATCGAAGATCACTCTCTCTATTGGAACGACGATAAACAAGTGGTAGACTCATTTGTACTGAAAACTATCAAACGCTTTAACGAGAAGAGTACTGCAGACGAAGCTTTGCTACCTGTTTATGCTGCCGACGAAGATCGCATGTTTGCCAGCCGACTATTTACTGCTACAATAGAACGTGGCGCCGAACTGCGCGACATTATACGCAATAATACTAAGAACTGGGAGTTCTCACGCTTGGCTTTCATGGATGTGATTATCATGCAGATTGCTTTGGCTGAAATCCTTACGTTCGACTCTATTCCACTCAACGTTACCTTTAACGAGTATCTCGACATTGCTAAAATTTATAGTACTCCACGTAGTGCTTCCTATATCAACGGCATGCTTGACGGTATCGTTAAAAACTTGGCTAAAGAGGGACGCACAAGCAAAGTACGCGAAAAGAAGCCTACAAGTGTTAGTGCAAACAAAGCACAAGCACAAACTAAATAAGTAGGTATACGAGAACTTTATTTATCGACAACAACTTTTATATTTTTTATTATTATGAATTTGACTCTTTTACAAGCTGCTGCTGGGCAACAAGGTAGTAACTACACAATGATTATCATGATGGTAGTGCTTTTTGCCATCGTATATTTCTTTATGATTCGCCCACAAAACAAAAAGCAAAAGGAAATTCAAAAGTTCCGCAATAGCCTCGAAATAGGACAAGATGTTATTACTATTGGTGGCGTTCACGGCACTATCAAGAGTATCAACGAAGAAGAAAACACCGTGGTGCTTGAGGTTGCTACTGGTGTGAAAATCACTTTTGCTAAAGAGGCTATCAACCCTATTGCAACTGCTAAGAAATAAAACCGACTATCTCTATAACTATCTTGTAAAGGCTTCGTCTGTATGTGTGTTGCTATGCTCTGATTGCTCGAGCGTAGTTCTGCATAGGCGAAGCCTTTATGTTTCTTTTTCATCTTTTGCAGTGAAAAAGATGATGATATTAAAAAACTGTTATCATCATGGCATTGAACAGAAATAATGTTAGCTTACTGAATAGCCGAATGCGCAAGTGGCTGCAACGCAATGTGTTGGCTAAACTGCTCAACAAACAAACGTTTATATTCCTTTTCTTCCTTGCTCTCAGCACAACCTTTTGGCTTTTTCAGTCGCTTAGCGAAACTTATGAGCAAGACTTTGCCATACCCGTTGAACTGCGCAATGTACCAAGCAATGTGGTGATAACTACTGAGCTGCCCAAAGAACTGCATGTAGCGTTGCGCGACAAAGGCAGTGTGTTGCTTACTTATAAATATACGCATCGCATCAGCCCGGTAGTGATAGACTTCAACGCTTATGCCAACAGTACGGGACATGTGGTGATACAAGCAAGCGAACTAACAAGGCAAATCACGAACCAGCTACTCAGCAGCACGCAACTGCTTAGCATTAAACCCGACCCCGTGGAATTTTACTACAACTACGGGCAATGCAAACGCGTGCCAATTGTGCTACAAGGCAACTTCCGCACTGATAAACTGTTTGCTTTGGCTGACATATTGCTTGCTCGCGACTCGGTTATGGTGTATGCCTCACGCGAAATTCTCGATACTATCACTGCTGCATATACCAAACCGCTTGGCCTGCGAAACCTTGCCGATACTACACGCTTAAACGTGCCTTTCCAACAAGTGAATGGTGCTAAATTTGTGCCATCTGCCGTGAAAGTTACGTTCTGCATTGACCGCTTGGTTGAGAAAACAGTACAGGTGCCTGTGCAACAGGTAAACTTTCCGGCAAGCAAACAATTGCGTACCTTCCCTGCTACGGTAAACGTTACTTTTCAAGTGGGAATGGGGCTTTATCGCAACATTACAAGCGAAAACTTTGTGCTTGTGGTAAACTATGAGGACTTGCTTAAAAACAAAACTAATCTTTGCCACTTGTCGCTAAAAACAATACCTAAGGGCGTGAGCCACGTGCGCATCAACCCACAAGATGTGGAATATATCATAGAAGACATTGATGAAGATGAAACCGAACCTGACAACTGACCCCCACGCTACAACTATGCATAAGCCCTTGAGCATTGGCATAACAGGAGGCATAGGCAGTGGCAAAAGCTACGTTTGCAAACAGTTGGAACAAGCGGGGCACCCTGTGTTTTACTGCGATAATGTGGCTAAACATATCATCCGTACTCACAACGGAGTGAAGCAAGAGCTAACAGAACTTGTTGGCAACGACTTGTATGCTACCGATGGAACGCTCGTAAAAAGTGTGTTGGCTGCTTACTTGTGTAAGGGCACCGCTTATTCGCACCAAGTAGACGCCATTGTGCACCCACGTGTAGCTGAGGCTTTTAAGGATTTTTGCCAACTGCATGCCACGGCATCGGTTGTATCCTCTTCCACCATACGGCCGTGGCTACATGGCGAAATTCAACTTTCGCAACTTATTAATTTGTCCATAGGCAGTGTGGTGTTTATGGAATGTGCTTTGTTGTTTGAGTCGGGCTTCGACCGCTTGGTTGATACTTCGGTATTGGTACATGTGAGCCATGCAACCCAAGTTAAACGCCTTATGGAGCGCGACCACATTTCGTTTGAAAAAGCCCAAAAATGGATAGCTCTGCAACTATCTGAAGAGGACAAATTGCAGCGAGTTGATGCGTATGTGATTAATGAGTGAATTTTAAATCTTGCTGTTTCACCATACTAATTGACCAAGCAAATAAATTACATACAGAAAAGCAGTGAAACAACTACTTTCTTAAAAAAAGGGTGGTTCTAAAACTAAATTAATAGAACCACCCTTTATATTTAAAATTGAAAAAAACTGCTATAAGTACTAATCTTGCTTGCGAACAAACCGATCATCAGTACCTAAGAATGATGTAATCCTAAGTCCATTTTTATCTTCTTCGAAGGATGCTAAGCAGAAACCTCTAACAGGACTTTGGGCAGAGATGTCGTTTATGTACAAATCAGTACCAGATAGATAATAAGTCATGTCATAGGTCGCACTATCGGTTATACATTGGCACTTTCCGTTGGCATCAAACACCATCGTGTATTGTATAGTATCTGCAGACAATACAGTATCTTTCTCCCACTTGCCACATATTTGCTTACGATAAAAATCGCGAGAAAAATCAATATATGATATGGCAGCTTTTCTAAGTTTGTGCAATTCGTCGTTTAAATAGAAGTAGAATTCGTCATCATTAAGACGATGAATATCTATTTTAGCAAACGGACCACCCTCAAACACAATAGAGTCACGGCTATATTTATAATCGCATAGTGTACCCTCGGCATCATTATTGTTTTGAAAAATAACGCATTTGCCGTTATCCATAAAACACATAGACAACTCATCTGAACCATTTTCATCAGACCAGTCGCCTAAAAGAAGTTGTTCTTGGATATCTGCAGGAGATGGCGACTCACTCACATTACTGATAGAGTCATCATCATCATTACAAGATGTGAAAATAGGCAGAGACACAAAACAAAAAATAAATGCAAAATAAAGTATTTTTTTCATATCAATAAAGATTTATAAGTTGTTATTTATAGATATTAATATTGTATTCAGTCAATAGGATAACAGAACACTTGGTTATATACAAATAAATAAAATATGTATATTAAAGCATCTCAAATCGCTCTTTAAGTTTACTGAAATATCTACGTGATATAACCGGCTCAATATTGTCGAACGGAGCACAGAAACGACAATGCTGCGTTTTGTTTTCGATAGCTGCAAGGTAAGTAAGATTGATGATACACGTGTTGCTTATTCGTACAAAAGCATGGTGGAGCGACACAATATCGTCGGCTGTAACGCCCTTACGCAACATGTGTTGTGTGCCATCAGTAAGCACAAGTTTCCAAGTACGTTGCTCGTTTTGGTAATTAAACATCAGTACCTCTTCGACCGTAACCAAGAGAAGCTCGCAGATGGTTTGCATAGCTATTTTATGAGGGGCAAGCGGAGTAGAAAGGGGCTTTACGTTGCTTTTATCCTCCTTAAGTACGCGGTCGATCACTATACGCAATTCTGATTGTTTGTAGGGTTTAAGCAAAAAGTCGAATGCCGATTGGCGTATGGCATCAAGCATATAATTGGCAAATCCCGTATAGAAAATCACCTTGAACGAAAAAGATATTTTGGGTTTTATACTTTCTAAAAACTCTATTCCAGATTTGCCTGGAACCTCTACATCAAGAAACAGAACCTCGGGTTGGAGTTCTAGCAAAGGCAAGGTCGCCTCAGCATACGACGAAAAAGTATATACACTACCTATTTCTGGCTGGTTTTTAAGGTCATTTGCTAAGGTTTCGAGTGCAATTTTGTTGTCGTCTACTATAAATGCTGTTATACCTTTGTTTTCTTTCATTATCTGTGATTAAAAATTTGTATGCAAATGTACAATAATTTTAAATTTTTTCTGATAATAAACCATTTACAATACGCATAAAGTGCTTTATTTAATACATAAATTGCATTATATCATACATATAATACAGTCTTCGAGTACACTTTGCATGACATACCTTACTCATTGGTCTCAACGTATTTTTTGACTCTAATCTCCCATTACAAAATGGTAAATTTTACATTGATTTGTATTTATTTCTTCAAAACATAACCGCTATTTAACTTTTTCTAAATTTTATAGTATAATGCAAGCAAGATTTTGCAACCTCTCTTATTTAAGAGGGATGAGTAGATACTTAAAGACTTGTGTTTTTGAGGTATTATCACTAATTTTGCACTGATTACATATATGATATGCTCTATAAAGCGATAATAATCAGTGCATTATGAACGTTTTATACATTTAATACAAATGCTAATATGTACGCATAGGAAAATACTTAAAAAGCAGTCTCTGCGGCTCTTAAGATCTTAGAAACTAAAAACAAAAGTACTCTTTCAAATGGTAAAAAATCGCATAACATGTAAATAAAACAACAAATTATTCAAAAAAACAAATTATACGATATGACGCTTTTTGAATATTCTACATACCTATGTTGTGTTACCATCTTATTGGTTCTCAGCATTGTACTTTTCTTCTTCAAAACAGAAAAGTTGGGTAGCGAATTTTATAAGGTCAAGTACAACCTTGCCACAAGCATGCTTTTCTATGCTGTAGTGTTTTCGCTCTATCTTTACTATGGGGTGAGGTATCATTCAATCTATATACCCAGCTGCTATATCTCACCATTTTATTACTATTATGCGTTTTTCTTTCTTTCATTAGGAGTTATGCGCATGCTTCATGCACCCAAAGTAAAGAAAAGCAGAATAAATATTCTTACAATTCCATTATTGTTTTTAGGTGTCATAGACTATGTGTTCTACTTGGGACTAAACATCAAGGGACTAAGCTACGACGTACAAACCTACCAATATTATGCCCATTTGCCCGTGGGGGTTATATTTGCCTATATGCTTTACTTTCTATGCTTTGCAGGCACATTTTGGATGTTTGCCAAAGTGGTTATGCAAGAGAATGTATTTCGCAAAGACATTGATAACTATTACGCAAGTAGCAACTTGATAAACAACATCAGACAACGCTATCGTTGGCTGATATTGGTGGGGTACATTATTGTTTCAATAGTTATCATTGTAGACCTCAGTACTTCTTTTTACGAGTACCATATCAGCACATTAAGTGATGGTACACCCCCATTGTCCTACCACATCTACCAAGTTATGGCATGGTTGGTGTGCATTGTAGTAATTATGTTTACCATTATCGTGTTTAACTCTCAACAGTACTATAACGACGTAAACGAAGCTTTTAAATTGCAAGAAGCTATTGGTAAAGTAGACGAAAATGCAAGCCAACAAATTGCAGACAATACGCAACATGGCACAAAGCTACATAACAATGTTAAGCCTCATAACAACGAAGCAAAAGCCAACGAAAAAAATAAGTTGGAATGCAAATCTGCACCCAATGGCCAAACTTCTATGCAAACAACCCCCAAAGAAAGAACTGAGGCTGAATATAACGACAATCTTGAGATATTGGCTCAAAGACTCAAAGAATGGGAAAACAGAGAGGAACATCCTTACCTCACTGAAAGTTTGACCATCAGCAAAGTGGCAGACGACTTAAAAGTAAGCAATCGCTTACTTTCGGAATATATCAACATCACACTAAAAGTAAACTTTAACACTTATATCAACCTTTTGAGAATAAACTATATCAAGAAAGTGTTGGCTGAAAATCCTAATCAAACCATATCAGAGTTGGCATACATAGCAGGCTTTACGGATGCATCAGCACTTACCAAAGTGTTTAAACGACTTACAGGCACTACACCAAGCAAATATAGGGTTGAGAGCCGAAAAATGAGCAATAATGTCTAATATGGACTACAACATATAAAGGTGTTACAACTTCGAACTATGGATTTGAAGTATGCCCATATAGACAATAAATAATTATGCATAACAGCGCGGAAAGGTGGCAAATGTTCACTTTTCCGCTTTTATGTAGGAAAAAGTGAAAACAAGGCATTCAAGTTCAAATATTTTTACGATATTTGCCATATAAAAAACAAAAAACAAATATGGAATTTTCTGCAAAGCAAATTGCGGAGTACTTAGGCGGCAGCGTTGAAGGAAACGAAAAAGCCACAGTAAAGACATTCGCAAAGATAGAAGAAGGAGTAAAAGGTGCCATTTCTTTTTTGGCTAACCCTCATTACGCACACTACTTGTATACCACGCAATCAAGCATCGTATTAGTGAACAACGACTTTGTTCCTGAACAACCTGTTAGTGCCACACTTATCCGTGTGGAAAACGCTTATGAGTCAATTGCTCGCTTGCTTACCCTTTACCAAAGCACTATACAAAAACGTACAGGCATACACCCCCTTGCTTGTGTCGCTGAGAGCGCACACATTGGCAAAGACTGCTATGTTGGTCCATTTGCTTACATTGGTGAGAATGTTAATCTTGGCGACAACTGCCAAGTATATGCCAACGTGGTAATAGAAGAACGTACTACAGTGGGGAACAACTGCTTGTTCTATCCCAACGTAACCATCTACCACGATTGTAAGATTGGCAACAACGTTACTTTACATGCTGGCACAGTGATTGGTGCTGATGGATTTGGATTTGCTCCTGCAGCCGATGGTTATGAAAAAATTCCACAAATTGGTATCGTAACAATTGAAGACAATGTTGAAATCGGTGCAAACACTTGTGTAGACCGCTCTACCATGGGTTCTACCTATGTGCGCAAGGGGGTTAAACTCGACAATCTTGTGCAAATAGCTCACAACTGCGAAGTAGGCGAAAACACTGTTATGTCGGCTCAAGTGGGTGTGGCAGGCTCTACCAAGATTGGTAAGTGGTGCATGTTTGGCGGTCAAGTGGGCATTGCTGGACACGCTGTAATTGGCGACCGTGTACTCTCGGGTGCGCAAGCTGGCATTGCGGGAAGCATACGCAAAGGCAATGTAACAGTGCAAGGTTCGCCCGCAATCGATGCCAAGAACTTTATGCGCTCAAGCGTAGTATTTAAATACTTGCCAGAGATGCGCAAAGAACTTGATGCCCTCAAAAAAGAAATTGAAGAACTTAAGAAAAATGCGTAATAAACAAGGAGAAAGCTAATATCTATAGCCTTTACTACACGTGGCACAATGATTCTTTTCCCTTATAAACTGAAGCATTTTATATATCATACACATTAACACTCGTTATGTTTAAACAAAAAACATTAGCTGGAAGTTTCTCGCTTTATGGTAAAGGACTACATACAGGTCTTAGCCTTACCATCACCTTTAACCCCGCCCCCGAGAACCATGGCTACAAGATACAACGCATAGACCTTGAAGGCGAACCCATCATTGATGCCATTGCCGAAAATGTGATAGATACCTCACGTGGAACGGTCGTGGCAAATGGTGATGCACGTTGCAGCACAATCGAACATGCCATGGCAGCCCTCTATGCCTTGGGTATTGACAACTGCTTGATACAGGTTAATGGTCCTGAATTTCCTATTCTTGATGGTAGCTCTATCATTTATGTAGAGAACATTAAGCGTGTGGGTATAGTTGAACAAAACGCTGCAAAGGACTTCTATGTTATAAAGAAGAAGATTGAATTTCGCGACGAAGAAACAGGCTCGTCTATTATCATTTTGCCCGACGAGCAGTTCTCTATCACCGCTATGATTTCGTTTGAGTCGCAGTTCATCAATAGCCAATTTGCCACACTCGACAATATGGAAGACTTTACAAAGGACATTGCTAAAGCACGTACCTTTGTGTTTGTACGCGAAATTGAACCGCTACTTAAAGCAGGACTCATCAAGGGTGGCGACCTTGACAATGCTATCGTTATCTACGAAAAACAGATTTCGCAAGAGTCACTCGACCGTTTGGCAGATCATCTGCACGTAGACCACCGCGATGCAACAAAATTGGGCTATCTACAAGACCGTCCATTGGATTGGCCTAATGAACCTGCTCGTCATAAGTTGCTCGATATTATAGGCGATATGGCACTTATTGGTCGTCCCATCCAAGGACGCATTGTTGCCACACGTCCAGGACACACCATTAACAACAAATTCGCACGCCAAATGCGTCGCGAAATCCGTAAGCACGAGATACAAGCTCCTAACTACGACCCCAACGACACTCCACTCATGGATGTGAATCGCATACGCGAATTGTTGCCTCATCGCTACCCTATGCAATTGGTAGACAAGGTGGTTGAAACAGGATCGAACTATATCGTGGCTGTAAAGAACGTGACATCAAACGAGGCTTTCTTCCAAGGTCACTTCCCACAAGAACCCGTTATGCCAGGTGTGTTGCAAATAGAGGCAATGGCACAAGCAGGCGGATTATTGGTGCTCAACTCTATTGAAGAGCCCGAACGTTGGAGCACCTATTTCTTACGTATATCCGACGTTAAATTCCGCAAGAAAGTAGTGCCTGGCGATACTCTCATCTTCCGTGTTGAACTTATAGCTCCAATACGCCATGGTATATCAACCATGCATGGCTATGCCTTTGTTGGCGAGACAATTGTAATGGAAGCTACATTTACAGCACAGATTGCAAAAAACAAATAATTATTCAAACCTTATAGAAGGCAAGGGGTACACACTCTCCTTCATCATATAGAAATGATAAGTCCATTAGCATACATACATCCCGAAGCCATCATCGACGAAAGTTGCGAGATTGGTCCTTTCTGTTACATTGACAAGAACGTTGTGATTGGTAAAAATAATCACCTAATGAATAGTGTAACTGTATTATCAGGCTCGCGCATTGGCGACGGAAACACTATTTTTCCTGGCGCTGTAATTGGTGCAATACCTCAAGACTTAAAGTTTAAGGGCGAAGAGACTACAGCAGAAATAGGCAACAACAACACCATCCGCGAGAATGTAACTATCAATCGTGGTACGGCTGCAAAACAAAAAACAGTAGTTGGATCAAACAACCTACTGATGGAAGGTATGCATATTGCACACGATGTTGTGGTAGGCAACGGATGCATTATTGGTAATACCACTAAGATTGCAGGCGAAGTGGTTATAGACGACTTTGCCGTTATATCGGCTTGTGTACTTATACACCAATTCTGCCACATAGGTAGCTATGTGATGATAGGAGGCGGTACACGCACTGGGCAAGACGTTCCGCCATACGTTATGGCTGCACGCGAACCAGTTGCATTTTGCGGTTTGAACATCGTTGGGTTGCGTCGCCGCGGATTTTCAAACGAGGTTATCGAGAACATACACAACGCTTACCGCTTGCTCTACCAACGTGGCAAATTGCGCGAGGAATGTTTGAAAGAAATACGCGAAACCATTGCTATGTCGCCCGAGATAGAATATATTCTTAACTTTGTCACCAGTTCAAAGCGTGGCATAATCAAATAGAAAAACAACCACACTATGGTATTCAGAATAAAGTTAATTTGCGAAGAAGTTGATGGCTTTGTACGCGAAATTAAAATAGATAGCGAAGCCACTTTTTTCGATTTGAACAAGGCTATTCTTGCCTCATGTAACTATCCCGACGACCAAATGACATCGTTCTATCTATGCGACGATGAATGGGAACGACAGGAGCAGATTACGCGTGAGGATATGGGAGTTGGCAGTTCTGACGAGGACATCTATGTGATGAATCAAACTCGACTTTCAGAGCTTATTGAGGACGAAGAGCAACATCTTGAATTTGTATTCGACCCCTTTAGCAATCGTAGTTTTTATTTAGATGTAAAGGAATTTATACCTTCTGAACATCTTGACAAGGCTGAAATCACACGCTCTAAAGGCGAAGCACCCAAACAAATAGAAGTGGACGATGACCCATTAGCTTTATTGGGCGGAACTAAGAAAAAAGGTGCAACCGCAACCGATGACTTCGATACCGACGATGCTATCTTTGGCGGTGCATCATTCAATGACGACGAAATAGACCTTGACGGATTTGAAATATCTGAAGGCAATCCATACGAATAACCAACTATTTATTTCATACACGTAAAGGTAATTTTATAAAACAAATTAGGGGGCAGAAATTGCCCCCTAATTTGTTTTTAAATAACATGTAAGACTAATATGAATATTCAAATTTAGATGATAAAAATTTGAGTACTGCTTTCTTCATAGCATTTCTTCTGTTATTTACTCTCCCAACTCAACCCATCTAACATCCCCGTCTTTTTTAAACCATGTCATTTGTTTTTTAGCATATACACGCGAGTTGCGTCGTATTTTATCGAGTGCAAAATCAAGCGTCCACTCTCCATCGAAATAGCGAAAGAGTTCTTTATAGCCCACAGTGTTGAGCGAATTGCATTGGCGGTAAGGGAGTACACGCTTTGCCTCATCTATTAATCCCTGTTGTACCATGATATCCACCCGACGATTGATACGTTCAAAGAGAATTGGACGCGGACGTTGTAAGCCTATCTTTTCAATAATAAAAGGACGTTGCACCCGTTTACGCACTCTAAAGGAGCTAAAAGTGCGTCCTGTCATATAACAGATTTCGAGAGCATGAACCACACGTTTGGGATTTCGCTTGTCGCATTCATCGTAATACTGCGGATCGAGCAATCGAAGTTCATGCACAAGGGGTTCAAGTCCTTCCGTCTCATAACGGTGTTTTAGTAATGCACGAGTTTCGTCATCAACAGTAGGAATATCGTCTATTCCTTTACACACAGCATCGACATACATCATTGAACCACCCGACATTACCACAGTGTCGTGTGTGCGAAATAACTCATCAAGTAAGTTCAATGCATCTTGCTCATATTGCGCTGCACTATAATACTCATCGAGCGAGAGTGTACCAACAAAGTAATGGCGCACCCGTTTCATATCTTCAATAGTAGGCGCAGCCGTACCTATGGGTATATCCTTGTATATCTGCCTGGAGTCGGCATTTAGGATGGGACAGCCATATTGTTCAGCCATTTGCAAAGCATATTCTGTTTTTCCTATCCCTGTAGGACCTATGATTACTTTGAGTATTTTGTCCATGATATATGTGTAATGATAAATCATTGCCATACCTGTATCTCTTAAAAAGAAAAAGACTATAGGCATGGCAATGTTTTTATGTGTATTATAACTTATCTTTCAAGCACCATTTAGAGTTTTATGCCTACACCAGCCATTGCTAAGAAGCCAGGCTGACGCACATTAGCTATGTCGTAATAATGGTGATTGGTAAGATTGGTCATATCAACAAATAGGTTGTAACGGCTACCCGTCCAAGATATTTTACAATCGAGCAAGGCATGTGTGCCATAAGGCTTTAGTTGTGCAGTTGGTTTGAGATCCTTGTACACCAAATATGCCCCTTCGCGTTGTTGAACCCTAAGAGTCCAATCGGCAGAGAGATTACTCACTACACGATGACGGAGATGGGCTACAAACTTGTGTCGCAAATACTCCATAGCATAGTTCGACTTAAAGTAGTCTTCTCCTTTGCGACGATGTTGATAGAGCCATGCATACGAAATGCTGAATTGCTCAAAGGGTTGTTTGTCACCCCAAAGCGCATTAAGATTGAGCCTAAGGTCAGCCCCTGCTCCATAATTGTCAAGCCCAAATGATGTGGCATGATATATGTCATCGGCCGAACGCATCACCCAATCTATCATGTGCGAACCGCGCTGATAGTGTGCCTTTAAGTGTAATGTTGCAACGGAGTGAATAAAGTCAGCTCCTATGCGAAACGATGAGCATTCCTCAGGGCGCAAGCCTACATTGCCCTCTTGCGTAGGACTCTTATACCAAAGGTCTGTGAACGAAGGTAGTCGCAACGACTTGTTCCATGAGGCGAATAGTCGCCATTCCTTAGTAGGACGATAGCTAACATCTACCCCTGGATAGAAACGAAACTTGTGGTCGATAGCATTGTTACGCTCTGCCATAGCTCCAAACGACAATGTAAACCTTCTCCAAACAATGTTGTGTTCAAGAAAATAAGATAGGTTGGTTCGGTCGTCTTTGTGTGTATAGTAACGCTCTTGTTCATGGGGAATAGCTACGTATTGGTCCTCTTGCAACGAACGTCCCAAGTTGGTACTAAAAATGCTCTCTTCGCGCAGTTCTGCACCAAATGCTGTACGACCAAGCAACCATTCAGTCCACGCATTGATACCGAGTGTAAACACATCACCCCGATGGAAATTCTCGCCTTTATCAGAGTCTTTTATAAGTTGATAATGGTCAATATTCCTCATCCACGATACCTTGGGCGAAAGATGGATACGTCCTTTTGTTTCGGCTTGTGCCGATAATATATAGCGTTTTGTAGCTTCCCATTGATTGGGATAAGCTGCACTATAAAAGGTGTTTGCACCATAGTCGTTTGATGTAGCTCCTAATTGCATCATAAAGTCGAAGTCATCGCCTTTGTGCGAGAGCATGCCATAGCCCTTTCCGCCCTTAAAGCTACCATTTTTCACAGCACCATCCGAGCGTTGTCCACTTCCGCTTGCCGATGCAACCCAGCCTCTACCCCACTGCCATGAGGTGCGAGCTTCGCCACGAAACGTTCCGTAAGAGCCTGCCTCGATTTGAGCCTCTGCCCGTGAAGTAGCTGTTTGCTTGGTCACAACATTGATGGCACCGCTAAAGGCTTGACTACCCATCACACGCGATGCA
>CAKQOG010000016.1 GCA_934255485.1 uncultured Prevotellamassilia sp.
ACATAACCCAGGGCGCTGCCATGGGCTGTAGTCTTTTGGGCTTTCAGCCCGTACTTAATACTTATTTCTTCTTATTTTATTTTGTCTACTTACTTATGGCATTTATTCCAATGAACATACCACGGAAGTAGAACAATTTTATCAGACAGTCGATACTAAGTAAGTAGACAAATTTAAATTAAAAAAATAAACATTAAAGTACGGTCTGAAAGTCCAAAATACTACAGCCCGTGACTTTCTATTTTAAATTTATCTAATTACTTATCATTTAAATAGGGGCTTGTCAATGCATAAATCATTCAAATAGGCATACTAAGCAATTTTAGCGGACAGTAATAATAAAATATAAAATCGTTTTATCATTTTAACATAGCAATTGTACCTCTTTGTTGGTATAAAACGATTATTTATGCTCATTTCTTTTGCTGTTGTGCAATAATGTCGTACATTTGCCGCCGTTTAGAACAATAAATAAGAAAATAATGAGAAAATCTATCCTTGCAACCGCATTTATGTTGGGTACGGCAATGGTTGCGCACGCAGGCGGTTATTTAACAAACACAAACCAAAGCGTTAGTTTTTTACGTAATCCAGCACGTGATGGTATGATAGCCATTGATGGTGCATATGCCAACCCAGCGGGTATAGGATTTATGTCTACTGGTTGGCACATGGGGTTTGACATTCAGAGTGCTTATCAAACTCGTACAGACGAGGCTTATTTTGCGCCCTTTGCTTTAGGGTTTACTAATGGTGTCAATAATCGTGAGGATGGTTACAAAAAATTTAAAGGTAAGGCTAAAGCCCCTGTAATCCCTTCGTTCGATTTAGCTCGAGTAGGCGAGAAATGGTTCGCTTCATTCCACTTTGGCATAACAGGTGGTGGCGGTAAATGTGAATTTTCTGATGGTCTGCCATCGTTCGAAAGTCAAGTAGCTATGTTGCCCGTTCTTGTAGGTGCCATTGCTCCAGGAGCGGTGAGTGGCTATGGTATGGACACTTACATGCGTGGTCGTCAATACTATTTTGGTGGTCAGTTTGGTGTAGGTTACAAACTTCTGCCTAACTTGAATGTAAGTGTTGGTGGTCGTGTTATTTATGCGCAATGTAACTATTATGGTTATGTGCGTAACATCTCGGTAGATGTGAATACGCCGCAAGGCAAACATACTATGCCAGCTACCCAATTCTTCGAGAGTCAAGGTCTTTCAGACTTTTCAACCCTTGTTGAGGATAGAGAGGTAAACTGCGATCAAACTGGATGGGGTTTTACTCCAATTGTAAGTGTAGACTACAAATTAAATAAAGTCAATTTGTCTGCACGTTATGAGTTCAAAACTCGCTTGCGCTTAAAGAACCAGTCGGGTGTTAATACAAGTGGTCGCACAGAGTATGATGATGGCAAGAAGATAAAAGCCGACATACCAGCTATCCTTGCATTAGGTGCATGCTATTCAGCTTTGCCCAATTTGCGTATCAATGCAGGTTTTCACTACTATTTCGACAAGCAAGCAACGCAACATGAAGATCGCCATAACTATCTAAAGAATGGCGGTTGGGAAGTGCTTGCAGGTGCAGAATACGACATTAACAAGCGTTGGACCGTGAGTGCTGGTTGGCAAACCACCAATTATGGCTTGGGCGAAAATAGCAAGTTTATCAGCGATATGAGTTTTGTTACTAATTCAAACTCTGTAGGTGTAGGTGCTCGTTTCCAATTGCGCAAGAAGGTAGCACTCAACATTGCTTATTTCAAAACATTCTATAAGCACTATAGCCGTTCGGTAGAAGATTTCTACGACTTAAAGTCTACGTTTGGCGGTCAGCTTGCCCCAGTTGCCTCACAACTTGTTGCAGGAAAAGCACAGTTAGAGCAAGCATTGTCTATGCCTAACCTTTCGCAAACAGAGCGCGACATTTATAGCCAAAAACTCAGTGTTGTAAACAAAGAAATTGGTGCAGTTCAGCAAATCCAGACCGGATTAAAATCGTATAGCACATACGGTAGCGAAAATTTCCATCGTACGAACGATGTATTTGGCTTAGGACTTGAAATTAATTTTTAGTAAGCAAACACATCCGTTTGATATAAGCTAAAGGGTGGTTCTGATAGAAATACTATAAAATATAGTAGCTATCAGAATCACCCTTTGTTATTAGAGCAACACATTCATTTTTACATTTCCCAACGCAAGCCCAATGCAAGCGACAAGGTTTCTTGCCAAGGATACTCTTTGTTGGTAGCCTTCGATACGATGTAAAGGTCGCACGACGATAGTTCGTAATAAAAACTCACGGCTTGATGTGCCAAACGTTTGCTGCGTGGAATGTTATATCTTAAACGTTGCCCCAAAAATATGTTAGCTCTCACTTTTGTAGAAAAGCCATAGTAATGTTTAGGATATTTGTCGGGAAGAGAGCGCCAAAAGTCATCGCCCGAAATTGTGTTGAAAAACACGCCAGCGGTAAGAGGCTCTATCGTCCAACGATGACTAACCATGCAGTGCCAAGGAACGTAGCGTTGTTTAATAGTAAAGGTAGTGTGGAATTTCTCGGTGTGATAACGTGGCACAACACCTACCAGCATATCCGTTTCCCAATGTTGCCCTTTGCCATAATGCCATCCCCAGCCAACGCTCATCAAACCAATGCTCCCTGCATATTGCAGCGAGGCTTGTGTAGGTATGAGTCGTTTCCACCTTTTCATAAGTCGCTGTCGATTTTTATCGTAGCGTGAAAGCTTTTCGATAGGTGTGGTGATAGAGTCGCTCTCTTTCAAACTATCAGTTATTGCAGTTTCAATAGCGTTGGTTGCAGCAATGTTGTTATGCGCATGGGTATGTAGCGAACATAGCAATAATAGCGCAATCAGCAAACTTTGTTTGCCAATACTCAGTGCGATAGAATTAGTATTTAACTGCTTCATAATTGTAAGTTCCGTCTTGGTTTAGGGTAAACAATAAATACTCGCGACTCTTTGCAGCTCCACACTCATAGTAGAGCATGCCATCGTTAAATATGTCTTCAACTGTACGTTTATGCCCATGTCCACATAGGCAGAACTGCAGCGACTTATATTTTTTTAGTTCAGTTTCAAACACATCTGCCACATTGTTATTAAATTGGTCAGAATGGGGCATGGCATGCATTACAGCCACCGAACGTGTAACCTCTGACGGCAAATCACTATAATCAGTTTTTAAGAACGAAAAATCGGGTATGGCAACAGAGTAGTCGTATTCGTAAGCATTTGTATTTAAGCAAACAAAGTGTGTGTTGCCTGCGTTAAAACTAAAATTAGGCGAACCAAACACATATCTATAGGTGTCTCCCCCCGTACCCAAACAATCGTGATTGCCTATCAACACCACATAAGGCACTTGTAGTTTTTCAAGAATATCGCGTTGTATGGTAAATTCTTTTGTCACGCCAAAATCAGATATATCGCCACAGTGCACCACAAAGTCAATGTTGTTGTGAGCATTAATGCTTTTAACGGCAGCATTGGTTTCGTCGTACCATCGTTGTGTGTCGCTTATCACGGCAAAAACAATACGCTTCTTTCCTCTGCACGCATCCTCTATGCGTTGAATGTTTTGTTCGTTTATGTTGTGTTTGCCCTTAACGTGAGTGTCGTAGGGGTGATAGTCAAACAAGTCGCACGAGGTTAGTGATGTGGCAACAAACAACATGCACGCGGTATGTAAAAATATTTGTTTCATGTTGCAAATTAAATAATAAAGTGAGAAGAAACGTTGTTCTTTTTTTCGGGTTGATTAAACATTGTAACCCTAAAGTTCACTTTTTGCGACATTTATACCACATTTTTTTGTAGCGTCAGGGCATAACAGAATATTCTATATAGATATGTATTGTGCCAATGCCATAAAACGTGTTTTACTAAACCATTATGCGTATCATGTTCGCGTATCACGGCCGTGATACGCGAGCATGGTGCGCATAATGATTTTAGGGGTAACGTGTTATAGCTTGATTATCAAGTGTTTGTGCGTATAAAAGGTGTGTTCGCTCAAAACGCAAAAAACGCATGTGTCATATACACCATACGCATAAGGGCGTAAATACTTTCTTTTTTTATTTGTAAAAAGAAGTGGAAATCTTAATTTGTTAGTCAGCTGAGACAACTTGTTCATCATTCCCCTTCCATTTATCGGGTAAATGCTCAAACTGTAAGTGCCTTATTTCGCAATTATTGATGCGTGGCACATCTTTTATGGCACACTCCGATAAGCAAGCTTGAATGGTGCGGTTAAATAAGCCATGCCCAATAGCCAATACTGTTTTTCCGTAAAAGTTATCCTCAATATACTTCAGAAAAAGTTTGGCGCGCATAAACATGTGTTCCACACTTTCGGCATCGTTGGGTATAGGTGTACGTTTGGCAATGCTGATGGCAATGCCCGTGTAACTTCCCCAATCGCGCTCGCGCAAAAGCCTACAAGGAATGAGCGAAAGGTGCAAAGCTTGATTAACGATGGAGGCCGTGTCGAGTGTGCGTTTAAGGTCGCTTATCAGCATTATGTCGAACTTAATGCCGCTTTGTCGAAGTTTGTTTTTCAGTTCCTCAGCTTGTTTCATGCCCTTTTCAGACAAATGGCCAGGCATACAACCTTGCAAAATTTGCTGTTGGTTCTCTAAGGTCTCGCCGTGCCGAACAAGATATAGATGTGTCATATAATCAAAAAGATATTTCTTTAAAAATAGCATTATACTGCAAACTTACAACTAAAATATGAGAAGTATGCAGAGTCTTTTGTCCTAAATATAATCATTTTGTAAAACAAACTGAACGAAAAAGCATGAATAAAATAGAAAAATGTATGAATATATCTATTATGTAAAGAAATTTGTAAGATTTTATGCTTGTTATGTTGAAAAGTTATATCTTTGCATCAGTTTAAAGAACAAAACAAAACAATATGCCAAAACAAATAGAATTTACCAAGATGCATGGTGCAGGTAATGACTATATATACGTCAATACCTTGAAATATCCCATAGGCAACCCCGAACACCTTTCAGAGTTGTGGAGCGATCGTCACAAAGGCATAGGTGGCGATGGTTTGGTGCTGATTGGCAAAGGGGCAGAAGGTGCCGACTTTTCGATGCGTATATTTAACAACGATGGGTCTGAAGCACGCATGTGTGGCAATGCATCGCGTTGCATAGGCAAATATCTATATGAGTATGGCTTGACCGATAAAACAGAGATGAAACTCTCTACGCTTTCGGGCATTAAAATATTAAAACTACATATCGACGAAACAAACCACGTAGACCATGTAACAGTGGATATGGATGCACCACGCTTGGCTGTGAAGTCGCAAATGGCTACGCCCGATGGCTCAATGACTGAGGGAGAGGTAACAAGCACTGATGGCAAAACCTATAAAGGCACGTTTGTGTCGATGGGCAATCCACACTTTGTGGTGTTTGTAGATGACGCCGAGAGTTTCGACGTATCAGATGTTGGTCCTACGTTAGAGTTTGCACCTATATTTCCAGAAAGATGCAACATTGAGTTTGCCACTCTGCGTGCAGATGGTAGCATACGCATGCGTGTGTGGGAGCGCGGTTCGGGCATAACAATGGCATGCGGAACGGGTGCATGTGCCACAGCAGTGGCAGCAGCACTCACTCATCGCACAGGCCGAAGTAGTGACATCGTGATGGATGGTGGTACTCTACATATTGAATGGTGCGATAAGTGTGACCACGTGTTTATGACAGGACCTGCCACCAAAGTGTTTGATGGCGTGATAAATATTGAAGAGTAAAAATATAGTACATTCCCCTGCCTCTTTCTAATAGAAAAGGGGTAGGGGATGTGACTTTGAAAAAGCATAGAAATAAAGAAATGACAACGCTTAACGAAAACTTTTTGAAACTGCAAAAGAACTATCTTTTTGCAGATATAGCACAGAAAGTAGCTGCTTATAAAGAGGCACATCCAGAGGCTAAAATCATCCGTTTGGGTATTGGCGATGTAACTCGTCCGCTGGCACCTTCAGTAATTAAAGCCCTACATAAAGCGGTAGATGAGATGGGCTGTGCCGACACCTTTAGAGGCTATGGCCCCGAACATGGCTATGAGTTTTTGCGTAGGGCTATTGTCGAAAACGACTTTGCTACGCGTGGCATAAATCTCGATGAAGATGAGATATTTATAAACGATGGTGCCAAAAGCGATACGGGTAACTTTGGCGACATCTTGGGCACAGACAATAGTATTTGTGTGACCGACCCAATCTATCCTGTTTACATCGACTCGAATGTGATGGGGGGTCGTGCAGGTGAAGTTACCGACGGCATTTGGAGCAAAATAACCTATTGCCCTTGCACTGCAGCAAACGATTTTGTTCCGCAATTGCCCGATCATCCCACAGATATGATATATCTTTGTTACCCCAACAACCCTACGGGAACTACGTTGCAACGCGAAGAACTTGAGAAGTGGGTAGACTATGCACTGAAAAATAAGAGCCTTTTGCTCTATGATGCAGCATACGAGGCATATATCACACGCGAGGGTGTGACCCATTCAATCTATGAGATTGAGGGTGCCAAGAAGTGTGCCGTAGAGTTTCATTCATACTCAAAAACGGCAGGTTTCACTGGTTTACGTTGCGGCTATACAGTGGTGCCAAAAGAGCTTATTTTCACATCTAAGAGTGGCGACGAAGTGCAATTAAACCAATTGTGGAACCGCCGTCAGTGCACCAAGTTCAACGGCACAGCCTATATTGTTCAACGTGCAGCCGAAGCTATATACTCCGAAGAGGGCAAACGCGAAATACGTGAAACAATAGACTACTATATGACTAATGCACGCATCATGCGCGAAGCATTAACCGAGGTTGGACTCAAAGTGTATGGTGGTGTTGATGCCCCTTACATTTGGCTCAAAACTCCCGATGGAGTGGGTAGCTGGGAGTTTTTTGAACAACTCCTCACGCAGATAAACGTGGTGAGCACACCAGGCGTGGGCTTTGGTCCTGCGGGCGAAGGCTATATTCGCCTCACAGCCTTTGGTAAGCGCGAAGAGTGCGAAGAAGCTATGAAACGCCTAAAAACTTGGCTTAAGAAATAAAAAAAGAAAAACAAAATACATAATTTAGCGAGAATAGCGTGTATGTAAATCAATGCGTAAAACCATACACATTAGCATAAAAAACTTGCACCCTACAACTCGCTCATAACATTCATCACACAATGAGTAACCTCCGATTTAAAGTCGTGGAAGAGGCGTTTAAAAAACGTCCCCTCGAAGTGAAGGCGCCAAAAGAGCGTCCCTCAGAGTACTTTGGAAAGTATGTCTTCAACCAAGAGAAGATGTTTAAGTATCTTCCTATCAAGACCTACCAGCAACTCCGCGAAGTAATTGAAAAAGGCACTGCACTCCCCTTGTCTGTGGCCAACGATGTGGCAAAGGGTATGAAACAATGGGCTATGGAGATGGGCGTAACCCACTGCACTCACTGGTTCCAACCTCTTACTGAAGGCACAGCCGAGAAGCACGATGCTTTTGTAGAGCACGACTTTAAGGGTGGCATGGTAGAGGATTTCTCTGGTAAGGAACTTGTTCAGCAAGAACCAGATGCGTCTTCGTTCCCTAATGGTGGCATTCGCTCAACATTCGAGGCTCGTGGCTATTCTGCATGGGACCCCGCATCACCTGTCTTTATCGTGGGCGACACTCTGATGATTCCTACCATCTTTGTGAGCTACACAGGCGAGGCACTCGACTATAAGGCACCTCTTAAGAAAGCGCTTGCTGCAGTTGATAAGGCTGCAACAGCCGTATGCCATTACTTCGACCCCAACGTTACGCGTGTAACTGCTAATTTGGGATGGGAGCAAGAGTACTTCTTGGTAGACGAAGGATTGTATGCTGCTCGCCCCGACTTGTTGCTTACAGGACGCACCTTGATGGGACATGATTCTGCTAAGAACCAACAAATGGACGACCACTACTTTGGTGCTATCCCCGAACGTGTACAAGAGTTTATGCGCGATCTCGAAATTCAAGCACTTGAGTTGGGCATCCCTTGCAAAACTCGTCACAACGAAGTGGCTCCTAACCAATTTGAGCTTGCACCTATCTTTGAAGAGTGCAACTTGGCTGTAGACCACAACATGCTCATCATGTCGTTGATGCGTAAAATTGCTCGCAAACATGGTTTCCGTTGCCTTTTACACGAAAAGCCTTTTGCAGGTATTAATGGTTCGGGCAAGCACAACAACTGGAGCTTGACAACTAACACTGGCACCTTGCTTCATGGTCCAGGTAAAACTCCTGAAGACAACTTGCGATTCCTTGTGTTTATTGTAGAAACCTTGATGGGTGTATATAAACACAATGGTTTGCTAAAGGCATCTATCATGAGTGCAACAAACGCTCACCGCTTGGGCGCAAATGAAGCACCTCCAGCAATCATCTCAAGCTTCCTTGGCAAACAACTCAGCGAATTGCTCGAAAAAGTAGAAAACTCTACCAAGGACGAACTCTTTACGCTCGAAGGTAAGCATGGTGTGAAACTTGATATTCCACAAATACCAGAGTTGATGATTGATAATACCGACCGCAACCGTACCTCACCATTTGCTTTTACTGGTAACCGCTTTGAGTTCCGTGCAGTAGGTTCAGTAGCCAACTGTGCAAGTGCAATGATAGTGTTGAACACTGCAGTTGCAGAGGCACTTACCGACTTTAAGAAGCGCGTAGATGCACTTATCGAAAAGGGCGAAAGCAAGGTTAGTGCAATCCTCGATGTGTTGCGTCAAGACATCAAGACATGCAAACCTATCCACTTTGATGGCAATGGTTATAGCGATGAATGGAAGGAAGAGGCTAAGCGTCGTGGACTCGACTGCGAAACTTCGTGCCCTGTTATTTTCGACCGCTATCTTGATGAAGAATCAATCAAGATGTTTGAGAGCATGAACGTGATGAATAAGCACGAACTTGAGGCTCGCAACGAAATTAAGTGGGAAACTTATCAAAAGAAAATCCAGATTGAAGCACGTGTACTTGGCGACCTCTGCATGAACCACATCATCCCTGTGGCTACAAAATATCAGAGCGAACTCGTAGACAATGTACACAAAATACAAGAGGCTTTCTCAGATCCTGCTAAGGTTAAGGAACTCACTGCTTACAACATCGACCTTATTGAGAAAATCAATAAGCATGTAAGTTTCGTTGCCGAAAACGTTGAGATAATGGTAGAAAAGCGCAAGCAAGTGAACAAGATTGAAGATGTACGCACGTTGGCTGTGGCATACCACGACGACATTGCTCCATATTTCGATTCTATTCGTTATCACATCGATAAACTCGAACTCATTGTTGAAGATGAGATGTGGACATTGCCTAAGTATCGTGAATTACTCTTTATTCGATAAATAAAATAGGTACTACAAAAGAATAGTAACTCGAAACACTTAGTATGTTGTTATACTTACCGAGTGTTTCGAGTTACTTTTTTATAGATTAATTCAGAGAGTTTTGTTCACGCAAGATGAACTTATTGGCACTTTAATGATTGAAAAACAAAAGTTTTTCAACTTTCATTTTGTACTTCACTCACCTTACAGTAACTTTGCCAAACGAAAACTAAATAGCACATATATTCTATATAACTATTATGAGCAAAAATATTAGCTTAGAAGTGAGCAAGGCTCTACAATTTGTAGCAGCCGATGCAGTGAAAGCTCTTGAACCACGTGTAAAGGCAGCACAAAAGGCACTCGAAGAAGGTACTTGCGCAGGCAATGATTTCCTTGGTTGGATGCACTTGGCATCGAGCATTACTCCCGAACATTTAGCTGATTTAAAGGCAACAGCAGCTGTGCTACGCGAAAACTGCGATACGATTGTTGTGGCTGGTATCGGTGGTAGCTATCTTGGCGCACGTGCCGTGATAGAGGCTTTGGGAAACAGTTTTGAATGGCTCACAAACGATGGAAAAAATCCTGTAATTCTCTTTGCAGGCAACAATATTGGTGAGGATTATCTCTACGAACTTACTGAGTATCTTAAGGGTCGTAAGTTTGGTGTAATCAACATCTCAAAGAGTGGTACTACCACCGAAACTGCTCTTGCTTTCCGCTTGTTGCGTAAGCAATGCGAAGAACAACGTGGCATTGAAATGGCACGTAAGGTAATCGTAGCCGTAACAGATGCAAAGAAGGGTGCAGCTCGTGTAACTGCTGATAAAGAAGGATATAAGAGCTTTATCATTCCTGACAACGTGGGTGGCCGTTTCTCAGTGCTTACTCCGGTAGGCTTATTGCCTATAGCATGTGCAGGCTTCGATATTGAGGCCCTTGTTAAAGGTGCAGCTGATATGGAGAAACTAACTGCCCCCGAAGTGCCATTTGAGGAGAACCCTGCCGAACAATATGCAGCAGTGCGTAACGCACTTTATGCAGAAGGTAAGAAAATTGAAATTCTCGTAAACTTCCAACCAAAACTTCACTACATGAACGAATGGTGGAAGCAACTTTATGGCGAGAGCGAAGGTAAAGATGGTAAGGGTATCTTCCCTGCTGCAGTAGACTTTACAACCGACCTTCACTCAATGGGACAATGGATTCAAGAGGGTGAACGCACAATTTTTGAAACCGTTGTTTCTATCGAAAATCCTAAACACAAGGTGCTCTTCCCACACGATGATGAAAACCTTGATGGCTTGAACTTCCTTGAGGGTAAGCGTGTAGACGAGGTAAATAAGATGGCAGAACTTGGTACGCAATTGGCTCACGTAGATGGCGGTGTACCTAATATGCGCTTGAGCGTTGATACGCTCGATGAATACCACCTTGGTCAGATGATTTACTTCTTTGAGCGTGCATGTGGCATAAGCGGCTTGTTGCTTGAAGTAAATCCGTTTAACCAACCAGGTGTAGAAGCATATAAGAAAAATATGTTTGCACTCTTGGGCAAACCTGGTTATGAGAAGGAAACTGAAGCTATTAAAGCTAAGTTGAAATAATCTTTTTTGCAACTACAGTTATGTAGTTTGCTCCTAAAAGGGTTTAAGGGTTATAGAAAAACACGCACGTAGGGCGTTCTAAACTCTTAAACTCTTTTTTAATTATAGAAGCTCAATACCTTCTAAGTTATTAAATAAAAAGTTGATGACGTTTAAAAGTAACATAGAAACTTATTTGGCTAAACATCCTTGTTTTGCTAAAGAAAGCAGACAACTAAAGGCTGTGCTATTCGATATGGACGGCGTACTCTTTGACTCTATGCCCAATCATGCAAAGTCGTGGTCAAAGGTATGCACGGAGTTTGGTCTTGCGATGACACCCGAGGAGGTGTATATGCACGAGGGGCGTACGGGAGCATCAACCATTAATATGCTTACGCACAGATATTGGAACAGAGATGCTACGCCCGAGGAGATTGAACAGATATATAAGGAAAAATGCAGATTGTTCAATCTTTGTCCTGAAGCCCCAAAGATGCCAGGTGCAGAGCAAGTGCTCAGAGAGGTGAAACAAGCTGGCATAACGATTGTGGTTGTTACTGGAAGTGGACAAAAATCGTTGTTGGAACGTTTAGACCACAATTATCCAGGTTTCTTCAACCCAGAACTCGTGGTTTCGAGTCAAGATGTGAAACATGGTAAACCCAATCCCGAACCTTATCTGATGGGACTTGAAAAGGCTGGTGTAAAACCATACGAGGCTATGGTAGTAGAGAATGCTCCCTTGGGTGTACGTGCAGCAGTGGCTGCTGAAATTTTTACTATAGCCGTCAATACAGGACCATTGCCCGAAAGCGCATTGCTAAACGAGGGAGCCAATGCTCTCTTTACCTCGATGGCAACTTTAGCAGAAAATTTTAAACAGTTAAAACAAGCATGGGAAGCATAGAGAAAGCTATATACAACCGGTCAGAGCGCCTGCTCGGTGCCGAAACAATGAATGTTTTAGCAGAGAAGTCTGTTATCATTTTTGGTGTGGGTGGAGTAGGTAGTTGGTGTGCAGAGAGTTTGGTACGCTCGGGTATAAAGAACTTAACAATTGTTGATTCTGATAGAGTGTGTATTACCAATGTTAATCGCCAAATAATGGCAACGATGGAAACTGTTGGCATGGTAAAGGTTGAGGCTTTAAAGCAGCGTTTGCTCAGCATAAATCCTAAAGCAAATATCACTGCTATGCAGAAAATCTATACCGAGAGCACAGCAGATGCTTTCGAAATAGAGCGTTATGACTATATTGTAGATGCCATAGACTCTTTGCAAGACAAAGCCTTGCTCATACTCAATGCTTGTAAAACAAAGGCAAAGTTCTTTTCGTCAATGGGAGCTGCGCTCAAAATAGACCCAACGAAGGTTGATGTTGCTGAATTTTGGAAGGTAAAAGGTTGCCCTCTTGGTGCAGCCCTACGCAGAAAGTTCAAAAAGCAACACACATTTCCAGCACGTAAGTTTAAGTGCGTGTATAGCGAGGAACTTTTACCAAACCTTGGTCGAAGTCATGCATGTGGAACAGTAGCTTGTTTGTGTCCTAAGGCTGAGAATGGTCCAGGCGATCCAGAATTGCTTAACCACGAATGGTGCAGCTCGAAGGCTCAGATTAATGGTAGCTTGTCGCACATAACAGCTATTTTCGGATTTACAATAGCTGGTTTAATTATGCAAGATGCTGTAGAGAAAGCATCTTGCAGTGTTGAAACTGAGACAAAATAAAACAAATAAACACACCGATAATGTGTATTAATGTATGCACTATCGGTGTGTTTATTGTATAGGCTTGTGTATAGATGAACGTTTAAAACTCGTTATTGGTCGTCATTTTTTACATATCCTTGATATTTTTTCGGCAGAGCATTCATAATGGTATCGTAGGCTTGTTGCATGGTCTGCTTAATATCTTCAGGACTATGCGAGGTGGGGTAAATGGGCTTGTGTATGATTAGGCGCATGCGGTGGCGGTGTACAAAGTTTATGCCAGCCATGCGTGTAAGCACATCAAACGAGCCGTCTATAGTAACAGGAACAACTGGCAATTGCAACTCGTCGGCAAGTACAAATGCACCTTTGCGGAATATGCCCATGTGCCCAGTAAACGTACGCGAACCCTCAGGGAAAACTACTAACGATGTACCACCTTGTAGGGTATCGTGAGCTTTCTCTATCGTTTCTTTAATTGCTTTAGGACCAGATTTATCTACAAAAATGTGACGCGCTTTTTCGCAAGCATATCCCACTAAAGGCATCTTACGCAGTGCCTTTTTCATCATCCATTTAAAGTTTCTGCCTAGAAAACCATATATCAAGAAGATGTCCATAGGACCTTGATGGTTAGCTACAAAAACATAGCTCTGATGGTGGTCGATGTTGTCGCGTCCCACTACTTCGATAGGAAGTAAAAGCACTCTGCATACAAGTTGCGACCATATCTTACCAGGATAATAGCCAAATATATGAGCGTTGAATAATCCACCAATAATTGTGATGAGAGCCGTTATAATGGTTGCGATGAGAATGATGGGTAATGCTATGAAAAGTTGGTATACCTTGTATATCATAATAGAATAGTGTTCATTATATTATTAAAGATAAGCGTTGCAAAATTGCTTATCGGTTGTAGCAAACTGCTTGACCACGGAACTTTTCGTCAGTAATGTGTCCACGATTAAATATTGAAAAACCATTGCAGATGGTGCGTTCTACGCGCCAATGGAACACGTGCCCTTCAAGCGGACTCCAATTGCATTTGCTTTGTATGCGGTTAGGAGTGAGAAGCCATGGCGTGTTGGGGCGAACCATTACAATGTCTGCTTTATATCCCTCGCGTATGTAGCCACGCCCTTCTATTTGTAGTAAATTGGCAGGGTTGTGACACATAAGGCACACTAATTGTTCAAGACTGAGCACGCCTTTATCTACCAATTCGAGCATAGATACCAAAGAGAATTGTATGATTGGCATACCTGAAGCAGCCTTTGCACATCCTCCTACTTTCTCGCTGATAGTGTGTGGTGCATGGTCTGTTCCAATAGTATAAATCTTGCCAGACGAAAGGGCTTTGCGTAGTGCATCACGGTCTGCTTTTGTTTTGATGGCAGGGTTTACCTTTATGCGTGAGGCTAATTTTTTATAGTCTTCATCGCAAAACATAAGGTGCCCTACACACACTTCGGCAGTAATGCTGTTGTCGTTATCGTTAAAGAGTTCAAGTTCACGAGCAGTGGAAATATGTGCTACATGCAAACGTGCATTAGCCTTGCGAGCCAAGCGGATAGCAAGTGCTGTAGACTGATAGCAAGCTTCTTCACTGCGTATTTCTGGATGGTGACAAATATCGGGGTCGTCGCCATAAAGAGCCTTAGCTTTGGCCATGTTAGCATTTATGATTGAGGTGTCTTCGCAGTGTGTCATAACGGGCAGTTGTGTGCTCTCAAAAATAGCCTTTAAACTTCGTTCGTTATCTACGAGCATATTGCCTGTAGATGATCCCATAAACAATTTTATACCTGCAACTTTGCGTGGATTAAGTTTGCCAAGTTCGTAGGCATTGCCTGCTGTAGCACCAAAGAATAAACCATAATTTACTACGCTTTTAGAGGCAGCAATCTGCATCTTTTCTTGAAAAACCTCTTCGGTTGTAGTTTGTGGAATGCAGTTTGGCATATCAAACACCGTGGTTACACCGCCCGCTGCTGCGGCTCGGCTCTCAGAACAAAAGTCGCCTTTGTGAGTCAATCCTGGATCGCGAAAGTGTACGTGGTCATCAATAATGCCAGGCAATACATAGCATCCTGTTCCATCTATGGTTTTGTCTACAGGTATGATAGGTTCGCTATCGGCACCTTCAATAATTTCATCTATGCGGTCGTCGTCTATAACGAGTGTTCCCAAAAAACGTCTGCCTTCATTAACGATGATGGCGTTCTTGATTTGTGTACGAAAATGCATAATGAATGGTTTTTATGAGCATCTATATTTAATGCTAAATATGCGAATAATGCCAAGGCTTTGCTTGTACTTATTCGCATATTTTTGTTTGTTATGAAGTCTAAATATACTATTTCTTTACGGGCTTGAGTCCGCCTGTCATGGCTGCCCAACGTAGTCGCATCACACCAAAGAGAGCTTCGCTAAAGATGCCACCGCTCATTTTACTTGTACCTAACTCGCGATTGACAAACACAACCGGTACTTCTTTAATCTTAAATCCAAACTTAAAGGCGGTGAATTTCATTTCAATTTGAAATGCGTAACCCTTAAAGCGAATAGCATCGAGGTTGATTGTTTCGAGCACCTTACGCTTGTAGCAGACAAATCCAGCGGTTGTATCGTGAAGGGGTACCCCTGTTACGAAACGAACGTATTTAGAGGCATAATAACTCATTAGTACGCGTCCCATTGGCCAATTGACAACATTAACGCCGCTAACATAGCGCGAACCTACTGCAACATCAAAGCCATCTTTGGCGCAAGCATCATATAGGCGTGGCAAGTCTTTTGGGGCATGGCTAAAGTCGGCATCCATCTCAAAGATGTAATCATATCCATGGTCTAATGCCCACTTAAATCCTGTGATATAAGCAGTTCCAAGACCTAATTTACCTGTGCGCTGAATAAGGTGCAGTTTGTCTTTGAACTCATCAGCCATTAGGCTCTTGACAATGTCTGCTGTACCATCGGGTGATCCATCATCAATTACAAGAATATGAAAATCATGTTCTTTTCGACCAATAACGGCACGGATGATATTTTCGATATTTTCTTTTTCGTTGTAGGTAGGTATAATAACTATACTATCACTCTTTTCCATTGCAGTTTGCAAGTTTTTGTTTATTCCTAATTATAAAGGATATCGCTTATGTTTTTTGCTTGGCAATATTTTTAAATTGCCGTCATACATCCTTTTTGTGTTGCAAATGTAAGCATTTTGCACGACATTCATTAACTTTGTGCTTTGAAAACAGATATTTAAAACAAATATACAATGAAAAAGTATGCTTTGATGCTTTGCGCCTTGCTTGCCTTGCCTGTTATGGCGCAAAAGTACACTGTAAAGGGTGATGCCCCCGAGGGTGCCCAAAAGATTTACCTCTATCACGTAGGTCAACAACAACAACTTGATAGCGTTGAGGTAAAGAACGGAAAGTTTGAATTTGCAGGCGATGCCAATGGTGAAATCTTTGCTTATGTTATGTCGTCGCGACAATTTGCAGTGCCTTTGATACTCGATGGTAATGTTACGATAGACTTTAAAACTGGACGTCCCTCGGGTTCGGCAGAGAACGATGGCATAGGCTTATGGGGTGAAAAAATAAGCCAAGAACGTAACAAAATAGGTTCTCTTAATGAGGCATATAACAAATATACCAAGGCTGGTCAACAAATTCCAGATTCAGTAAAAGAACGTGTACGGAAAGAGTATTGGGACATCGAAAACAAAATTGTAGACCTCACTAAAGAGTGCTGTGAGCAGAACAAGAACATGAAGTTCCCTGCACTATTCCTTACGAGAGTATACTCGCGTATGGACCGCGAAGAACTTATAAAATTAGTTGAAGAAGGTAATCCCATTTACATGACAACCTCAATAGCAAATGGTATTAAGAGTCACATAGAGGCTTGGAAACGACAGAAGGTTGGCACCATGTTTACCGACTTAGAAATGCAAGATACTGACGGAAAGAACCATAAACTATCAGAATATGTAGGCAAGGGTAAGTATGTGCTCATCGACTTTTGGGCATCATGGTGTGGTCCCTGCCGTCAATCAATGCCAGCGGTTAAGAAACTTTATGATACATATAAGGACAAAGGTTTTGACATTGTAGGTCTTTCATTCGACAATAACAAAGACAATTGGGTTGCCGCTATCAAAAAGCTCGAGCTTCCTTGGCATCATCTCTCCGACCTTAAAGGTTGGCAGAGCATTGCTGCAAGCACTTACGGCATTGATGCAATCCCAGCAACATTGCTCATTGGCCCAGATGGTAAAATTGTATCAAGTAACTTAGGTGCAGAAGGCGTAGAAGAGAAACTTAAGGAGCTATTGAAGTAAAACTCAACTAAATAAATTGTTTTAGCACGAGACAAACATTCATGTCATAAATATTAACGAAACTGAGGGTGCATATAGTTGCACCCTCAGTTTGTATATGAAGGTTGAAATTTAAGTAGGCGTTCAGCTCTTTTTTATTTCTGCTAAGTAATCATAATGTAAGCCTTTCTTTATGAGGGTAGCTTGCATGCCACATTGTTGTGCAATGTGTTTGAGTGTATCGAAATCAACGTAAAGCCAATCAAAGCGTTTACCAATACAATTGCCGTAAACCATCTGAAAGTCCACTTCGCCGTAATAATTGTTAGAACTATTCCAAGTGTTAATATCATCTTCTTCGTCTTCTTCAAAAATGTAGCGTAGGTCTGACGAATCGGCAAGTATTTTTCCCTTTTCAGAGAGCAGTTCCTTGCATCGTAGGAGCAAAGACGAGAGATTGTCAAGTTTACCAGCAATGCCTAATCCGTTCATGAGCATAAGAATTGTGTCGAATTGATTACCAAAATCATCTGTAAAGAAGTCAGCACACAATGCATGGTGTGCACCACGCATTTGTCGAACTTGTGTAGAGATTGAAGATATGTCGATAGAGGTAACATTCAGTCCTTTCTGTTCGAGTGCAAGTGTATGGCATCCCGCTCCTGCACCAACATCCAAAATTTTACCGCTGCAAAGTTTGAGTGCAGTACGTTCAATAGACGGCATTTGTAGTTCGGTCCTAAAAAGATTGTCTACAGGCATTTCGTCATCATCGAAAAGTGTTGATTTAACGCACAATTGGTGTTGAGCTTTGCCATGTGTGGCATAGTCTAATATGGCATTGCCCATAGGGTCGGAATTGGCGGGTAATATCATGTTATTAAGTATATGAGTGAAAAGAGTAAAAATAAAAAAAAAGACAATGCAGTGAACTCATTGCCTCTCTTTTCTTATGATTTTATTTCATAAATATGTGTTTGCCGAAGTTCATGTCTTTAGCTTTATAAAACGAAGGTTCTTGTTGCATACGTTTCACAAAGTTCGTATAGTTACGTTGTTGTTGTGGCGTCCATGCAGCTTCAGCAACAGCAGCAAGGCGAGGCAACATTAAGTAATTAACAGTTGAGGCATCTTCTACCCACTCAGTCCAGAAATTAGCTTGTACACCCAAATATTGTTTTTGCAAGTTGCTATCGATATTCTTCATAGGCACATAGTTGTAAACAGCTTCAACAGTTTCTGTTCCATAACCTTGTGATCGTGGTTCCCATACATCTTTGCTTTGACGACGATTGATGTAGTAGGGAATTTGCGGTGAAAGAATAGTTGTAAATCCCTTTTGAGCAGCGTCTTTAGCTGCTGCATCAGCACCTATCCATGCCATAATAGTGATGTCTTTTCCAAGCGAAGATGTATTGCCATGCAACACTTCGTTCCAAAAGATGAGGCGGCGTTGCTGAGCTTTAGGCTTTTGCGCAACATATTGTTTTAGTTGGTTGTAAAAGTTTATTTGTAAGTCACGATAGTTTTTTGAACCTAACTGTTTAAGCAACTGTTGGCATTCGGTGTTGTGTTCCCATTTATATGTAGGACATTCGTCACCACCTAAGTGTATGTACCCAAATGGAAATATGTTTGTTAATTCGTCTATAACGTCTTTGGCAAACTTTACCGCTTTAGGGCTTGCCACGTTTATGACATCTGCCGAAACTCCTTGACTTAACCATACTTCGTGATGGTTTTGAGGGTCACATGCAAGCAATTCGGGGTAAGATGCAACTGCAGCTTGAGAGTGTCCAGGTATGTCAACCTCTGGCACAATTTCGATGAAGCGTTCTTTGGCATAATTTACAATTTCGCGTGCCTCCTCTTGTGTATAGTATCCGCCATAGCGTTCTCCATCGGGCACTGTGCTACCATATGCAAGTGCTTTGCTATGTCGCCATGCTCCAACTTCGGTTAGTTTAGGGTATTTTTTGATTTCAATACGCCAACCTTGGTCTTCTGTTAAGTGCCAATGAAAGCGATTGAGTTTGTAAGCTGCCATCACATCCAAAATCTTCTTTATCTCTTTTTTCCCATAGAAATGTCTGCCTTCGTCAAGCATAAAACCTCTCCATGCAAAGCGAGGTGAGTCTTCGATATTTACCACTGGCAGTGTGTAAGAGGTCGTTGTATCGTTGGTTATACCAGCTATGACTGAGCGGGTAGGGAGCAATTGTTGCAGTGTTTGCAATGCATAATAAAAACCAGCAGGTCGAGAGGCCTCAATGCGTATCTGTGTAGGAGTAATTTGCAGTTTATAGCCCTCTGAACTGATAGCTTGGTTGCGTTTTAACTGTAGTGTAGCACCTTTTTTTACATGTTTAAATTGTGTGCCAGTAGTGGCTGTAAAGTTCTTTTCAAAATTAGTGAGTACCCAATTGATGCTATCACCTACGTACTCGTCGGCTGAAGTTTTAACAAGTTTTGAAAAGGTAAAAGAGCCTTGTCCTTCTTCAATATGTGCGGGTTGTGGCACGAGGGATAATTGTGTATTTTTTTGAGCACAAAGTTGCATGCTCACGATTGTTGTGGCAAGGGCAAGGGCGTGTTTTATGTTCATAAGACGTATGGTATTTAAAATTCAGAGGATAAATATAGAAAAGTATGTGATTTATTATTCTTTAGATAGTTTTTCCCAAAAAGTTTCAAGGTCATCGTCAAGACCTTCCATGAGTTTACCACTGATAAGAATTGTATCGTCATCAACAAGGTATAGCTCATCAATTGTTTCATAGTCATCGTCCATAAGCACATAAGAGTAGGGCTTAAGAATTGCAACATTTTCAGTTATATCCTTGATACTTTTGATGCTCTTAATGATAATAGGTCGAACGGCAGAATAAAAGTTCTCGTCTGTGTTACCGATCCATTCTTCAACAACACATCGTGTGAGTTCGTTGTCATCGTCATCATAGATTTTAAGTTCACCACTCTCTTGCTTAACTTGTATGTAGAGGTCGGTTAAAGGTTTCGTCTCAGCATCGGGCGAAAACTTTGAAGCAGCCTTGCGTAAGGCGCGCTCTATTTGTTGATACGTTTGTTCGTTTGCAGTCATGGTCGTATGGTGTTAGAATGTTCTAAGCAAATGTACAACTTTTTGCTTGTTTTACAAAATAAGCAAAGCGGTAAAGTAAACTTGTACTGTTTACCTTACCGCTCTAATCACCTCTTACAGTATAATTTGAGTTATTGATAAGCGCAATTTATCGCCTGCATTACCCCTTATTAAGGGCGTTGTTCCATCTGTTGCATAGCATGTTTAGCTTCAATGGCTTGTTGTTGCATTTTAGCTTGTAGGTTGGCTTGCCTAATGTAGTTTCTTACGTATGGATCGTTGAGAAAATGCGATGGAGCGCTACTAACTATTTGTTGTATTTGATCTGTCATAACAGGAATAGGGAACTGACTACATAAGAGTCTGAAGAAACCAGGTCCCAACACATTGTTGTAATTTTCCATAACAAAACGTGTCTCTAAGTCCTCTGTTTTTTTGTTGAGTTTCTCTGTCTTTTTTCCTACTTTCTTTTGTATTTCGATGGGAGAAAAACCTTCACGCATCATGCGCATGGTAAGTTGTTGTACTTCCCAAAGTTCGTTGTCGAGTCTACTGCGTTTCTTAAAGAAGTTGTACAACTTGTCGTTGAGTGGCCCACCCGAAACACGTTGTGTAGCATTATCCACTTGTATGTTCAGATTGCCATTTTCAAGCACTAAGGGCATTACGCACTGATTGCCTGTGTATATCATAGCCATCATAGCAGAATCTACATCGCCTTCAAAATTAAACCGACCATGAATTACTTTGCATGAATCAAGGCAAACGCTGACTATTTGCTGCGTACTATGGCGCACATTGTCATTGTTTGAGCTAATTCGCAAATAGAGCATACGTCCATCAAGGCAAGACACGTTAGAGTTGCCTGCAATGTTGTATTGCTCTGCACACGAAGAGCATATAGCAATAGTAAATAATAGATATAGCAGTTTTTTCATAAAGAAAGCAATAGCATTAAGTTCTCAAAGATAACATGTAGTGCAGATGCTGCATGCTATGCCTTGTAGTGTATAACAATATGTTGCAGAATGTAGCATTATGATTTGTTATAATGTCATCCATCTTTTGTTGTATAGAGGGATTGTTTGTTTTTCCCTCATATTTTATTACAAATATACAACCTTGTTTTTTGAAATAAACAAGCTAATGTACTAAAACTACAATTGAATAATTTTTTTTGTGAATTGATACTTCTTATGTGAAAAAAAATAGATGTTTTTTTACAATTGTAGAAATATTTTAAGAGTTCTAATTGTGTTTGTTATACAACAAATATCGGCTTTATTGATTATCCTCAAGTGTGCAGTTCTTTGTCATAACAATTTCCATAATACCGCCTCTATTTAGCATACCTTGTGAAATCTTAAGGTCCTCAAGTGGAGTTTGACGGAGCATATTGGCTCTTTCAATGTACCTATTTTGTGCAGTGTTGCGTTTGCAGTGAATAATGAAACGCCGTTCACGTGGAAGGTGTAAGGTAACAACGTTAAACATGGGACGCACAAGTTTGTAGCAAACAGTATCACCCTCTTTTATAGGAACAATCCCCATGGCATTGAAAAAGAACCACGCAGTTTGCTCTATCGAAGGATTGCTTTCAGTACCATTAAACAATTGTTTAGCATATTGCAGTACAAGCGAATCTACATTTTCTATGGTTGTTTGTTTGGTATGAACTGATTTAATATAGTGCTTTGTAGCAAAATCTATCAGCTCAATAGCATTAATAATGTTCTTTTTAGTGGCCTTACTCTTTAGCTGCCTCAATGTTGCACTAAATGCAGCTTTGAGTTCAGCATTGCGTGTAGACACTTCAATGATATCGCTCTTAACAACGTAGGTTTTAGAACTGTTATTGCCGCTACTTATTTTTGTAGTATTACTATTGTTTTGAGCAATAGATTGGGTATTTACCTTGTTGCTTTTTGCTAAGTTCGACGATACAGAAGGCTTGGTTTGAGCCAAAAGACTCTGTGCATTATTGTTTGCAACAAAGTTCTTGCGTTTATCGCTGATGTTTAATCCCTTAATCTTAATCTGAGCCAGAGCGTTATTTGTGCTGATGTTCGAAACGTATGATTGCACCGTAAGTTTCTCATTGCTCTTAAGATTAAAGAATAGAGCCACTTTGCATCTCTTTTCTTTATTACCATTTTCAAGTTTAACTACTTCGCGTCGAATGTTCCACTGATGAAAAGGATGAGAAAAGTGAGCCACATAAAACAAGTCGGGTATACCACTTTCTGCAACATAGCTACGTTTGTATGCTCTAATGGTTTGTTTGTCAATAAAAACCACATCCATATCTTCGTTAGTAGGGCCCCATGAAGCATTGTCAATATCGAGCAAAAATCCCTTACTTGCAGTAGTGTCTGGATAGGTATATGTTTGTGTGCAATAAGCTGGCATTTGTTTAATGTCTGCCCGAATACCATATCTTTTAAATTCAGCTTCGTACTGATTGGGCACTTGTTCATGCAGACTATAGGTAGAGGCGTATGCCATGAATTGTGTTGAATCTTTTTCTCCAACATATACCAAAAGAGGGTCGCCTACGATAGGAGTTTGCAAAAATCCATTTAAAGTGTCTTGTGGAGTTGCAGACTGCATAAAACCGCTTAGCAGATTATTAAAATAAGGGCGATAAGGGCTATCTTCTAAATGAAATCGCACCTTCGGACGTATGTATTGAGCAGTAGCAGATGTGCAAGTTACTGTCAAAATTATAGATATGAGGCAAAGCGTTATCCAACATTTAGAGAATAATATATTGCATGCTTCAAAAACATGCATTACCCTCTCTTTGTTGGTGAATAGTTTAGTCATGTTGCTATAGGGAGCTATTTATTGCTCTCGTTGTTGTTTGTTGTTTGGTTGTTTGAGTTCTTGTGTTGATAGTTCTTGCGCCAGTTGTTACGTTTGGCAGGTTTATGTCCTTCGCCAGTTTGTTCATGCTTGCCATTAGCATTTTGAGAGTTTTTTTTACCTTTCGTGTTGGTATGGCGCTTTTGGGGCTTATCATTTTTTCCCTTGCTATGATAATTGTTAGGTTTGCCACGGTGTTCATCGTTTTTGGGGATGGGTCTGACGTCCTTTGGCAACTCTTCTCTTGGTATTTTTATCTTCAGAGTTTGCTCTATCACAGACAAAGCACGAAGGTCTTTTTCGCCAATCAAAGTGATAGCTTTGCCTTCTTTTCCTGCACGAGCAGTACGACCAATGCGGTGAACATAGTCCTCGGCATCGTGTGGAGCATCATAGTTTATAACCATTGTTATATCGTCAATATCCAGTCCCCTTGCAACGATATCGGTAGCAACTAATACATCAATCTTTTGAGCTCTGAAAAGGTTTATAACCTCGTCGCGTTCAGCTTGTTCAAGGTCTGAGTGCATGGCACGCGCGTTGAAACCTTTGCGTTTGAGCAGAATAGCAAGCTCTTTAACCTTTTGTTTAGATGAGCAAAACAAAATAACACGTTTAGGTGGTTGCTCGTTAAAAATGTGTTTGAGCACAATGCTTTTGTCGCTTTCATGACATACAAACAAGCTTTGCTGAATGTTTTTGGCAGGTTTTGAAACAGCTATTTCCACCTCAATGGGGCTATCCATTATAGTACGAGCAAGTTCGGCTATCTTAGGGGGCATCGTGGCAGAGAACATGATTGTTTGTCTCTTTTTAGGCATATTCTTAACGATGGTGAGAATGTCCTCTGCAAATCCCATATCAAGCATTCTGTCGGCCTCGTCGAGCACCAAATGAGTAGTTCTGCTAAGGTCGAGAGTACCCAATTGCAAGTGAGTAATAAGTCGGCCTGGAGTGGCCAAAACAATGTCTGCACCAGCTTGTAGCGATTTACGTTCTTGTTCGTATCTAATGCCATCGTTGCCACCATATACAGCCACAGCATTCACGTTTGTATAGTATGCAAAGCCCTGTAGTGCTTGGTCTATTTGGCGTGCCAACTCGCGTGTAGGCGCAATAACCAAGCAGTTCACTGCATCGGATGGATGTTCATCGCGTTCAAGTAATGTGAGCAATGGAAGCAAATAAGCAGCCGTTTTTCCTGTACCCGTTTGAGCAACTCCTAACACATCTTTATGTTCAAGAATATAGGGTATACATTGAGCTTGTACGGGAGTACACTTCTCAAATCTCATATCATAGAGTGCATCAAGCACATTGTCTGATAGGTCGAGATCTTCAAAAAAAACGTCTTGCTTATCTTCTGTTATGTTGTCTTTATTATCGTTATCAGTATTCATGCTGCAATATAGTTAAGTAAAAGTATGTGTGGTGTAGTACGCTTGATTGGCAATAATGCCAAGTGATCCAAATTTATTGTGGTGTGCGATAGTAAAGCACAAGTGCAATCACTGTAAAAATAGCATTTGGCATCCACATAGCAATCCATGCATCGAGCCCTGCATTGGTGGCAAAAGACGACGAAACCGTTTGAAACAAGATGTAGGTAAAACTCAAAGCCAATCCTGCTCCCAAACTCATTCCCATCCCTCCCTTACGCTTTTGACTTGATAGGCAAACCCCTATCAGCGTTAAGATAAAAGCTGCAAAAGGTGTTGCAAATCTTTTGTAATATTCCACTTCAAAAGTGCTTATCTTGTCTGCACCACGCAGTCGTTGTCGGGCAATAAACTCTTTCAGTTCAGGCAGTGTCATGGTTTCTTGCTGGTTACGCACGTAGAAGAAGTCTTTAGGTTCCATCACGATAGTAGTGTCAAGTTTGTCGCCGCTTTCAAGCACCTCGCGCATACCCTTTACAGTTCTAATTTCGTACATTCTCAGCGTCCATGAAAATCGATGATCAGAGAGCGTGTCATATTGTATAGTTTGAGCTGTAAGATGCGAAACCAATTTCTTTTCAACAAACTTATCAAGTGAGAAACCATAACCGCTTTTTGTCACGTTATCAAAATGAGTAATATATGCCACAACACCAGTATCAACTTGCATCTGCACGTTGTCTACAGAGGTAATGTCGGTTTTCTTTTTGATGTATCGGTTCTGAAAATTAACGCGTGCCACATTGCTTTTGGGTATAACGTATGCCCCCAGTAAAAACGAGCTAATAGCTATCAGTGCAGCAGTAAACATGTAAGGTCGCAGCAAGCGTTTAAAGCTCATACCCGTACTCTTCATGGCAATAATTTCAGATTTATCAGCCAATTTTGAAGTGAAGAAGATAACGGCAATAAACACAAACAACGGACTGAAAAGATTGGCAAAATAAGGCACAAAGTTCATGTAGTATTGTGCAATTTTGCTTGCAGCTGCATGGCTTTGTGTTAGTTTGTCAATGTTTTCATTAAAGTCAAAAATCACTGCAATCACAATGATAATGGCTATTAAGAAAATGTAAGTGCTGATAAACTTGAAGATGATATATCGGTCAAGTTTTCCAAGCAAGGGCTTATAGCCTCTGTCCTTATCACGCTTTGATGATGGGGCAGTAGCTATTGATTTGTCTTGGCCTTTGTTTGCAGAACGCTTAAAAAAATGGGCAAGATTACAAAATGAATGTAACAAACTTTTCACTTTTTCGGTCTTACTTAGAGGAATGTATAAAGGAGCATTGTTGCAATGATAAGATTTGATGAATTTGTTTTTCATTACCTACCTTACCGAACAATAAATCTAAATGTTATTCAAATACTTACACCAAGACTAACATACATTCAAGTATGCGTCTTGGTGCAAGTATACTTATTTACAAGCGCCTTGAAAGTTTCTCAATCATGTCAGTTTTCCATGCGCTGTAGTTGTCAGCAATAATTTGTTTGCGAGCCTCGCGTACCAACCAAAGATAGAAAGCAAGGTTGTGTATCGAAGCTATTTGCATAGCCAGCAGTTCCTTTGCCTTAAACAAGTGGTGAAGATAAGCTTTAGTGTACTGAACGTCAGCAAAACAGTGTGCCATAGGGTCAATGGGCTCAAAGCAATCAGCCCATTTAGCATTGCGCATATTGATAATGCCCTCTGCTGTAAATAAGCAAGCATTGCGTCCGTTGCGTGTAGGCATTACGCAGTCAAACATATCCACACCGCGTTCTATGCCTTCAAGAATATTCACTGGGGTTCCCACTCCCATCAAGTAGCGAGGACGATCAGTGGGTAAAATGTCATTAACCACCTCAATCATCTCGTACATTTTCTCAGCAGGTTCGCCAACAGCCAACCCACCTATAGCATATCCTTCAGCGCCAAAGTCACTCATAAAGTGTGCGCTTTCTTGTCGGAGGTCTTTGTACACACAACCTTGAACAATAGGGAACAAAGCCTGTTTGTATCCATATTTAGGCTCAGTTTCGTTAAAGCGTTTCCAGCATCGTTTCATCCATCCATGCGTAAGGTCAAGGCTTTTGCGGGCATAGCTATATTCGGCAGTACCTGGGGGACATTCGTCGAATGCCATCATAATGTCAGCGCCTATGGTGCGCTCAATGTCCATTACCCTTTCAGGTGAAAAGAAGTGTTTGCTACCATCAATGTGTGAGCGAAACTCGCATCCCTCCTCGCTCAGTTTACGAATACCCGAAAGTGAAAATACTTGGAAACCACCGCTATCGGTGAGCATAGGGCGGTCAAAGCCGTTAAACTTATGCAATCCGCCAGCCTTCTCAATGATGTCAAGTCCAGGGCGCAAGTAGAGGTGATACGTATTGCCAAGGATTATTTCAGCATTAATGTCCTCTTTCAGTTCTCGTAGGTGAACACCTTTTACGCTACCCACAGTGCCTACAGGCATAAATATGGGTGTATGTATCTGTCCGTGGTCAGTGGTGATGATGCCAGCTCTTGCACTGCCACTGGTATGTTGAAGTTGAAAATCCATGTATATGTATAGTCTCTATGCTTTTTCTTTCATTAGTCTCACTGCCACATCGTTATCGTTCTTGCGTTGTTCAGCAGAGGCATTATTGTTGTCGTCATTGATAGCGGCATTAAGGTCGATAGCATTGTCTACCTTCTCTTTCAGTAGAGCAAAGTCAAGAACCTCTTTCACATCGTTTACAAAATGGAACGATACGCCCTCAACGTAGCGTGGTTCAATCTCTTCTATATCCTTGCGGTTTTCCTCAGATATCATGATATCGGTAATACCTGCACGCTTAGCAGCCAATATCTTCTCCTTAATACCACCAACAGGTAACACTTTGCCGCGTAGGGTAATTTCGCCAGTCATAGCAATATGGTCACGTACACGTTGTTGAGTCAGTGCCGAGGCAATAGAGGTAGCAATTGTTATACCAGCCGATGGTCCGTCTTTAGGAGTAGCCCCTTCGGGCACATGGATGTGAATGCCCCAATAGTCAAACACTCTGTAGTCTATGTTAAGAAAGTCAGCATGCGCCTTGATATATTCGAGTGCAAGCACCGCACTCTCTTTCATAACATCGCCCAAATTACCCGTAAGTGTTAGTTTGGCAGCTTTACTGCGACTTATGCTTGTTTCGATAAATAATATCTCGCCCCCTACGGCGGTCCATGCCAATCCTGTTACCACACCAGCATACTTGTTTCCTTGGTATTTGTCGCGACTAAAGATGGGTTTGCCCAACAATTGTTCGATGTCAGCAGGCTTTAAGCTCTTGCCTATGTAGGGCATTGTTTCGTCTTGGCTTGTCGAGGTGAGGTAAGCAACCTTGCGGAAAACCTTTTGTATTGTTTTTTCCAATTGTCTCACACCGCTCTCTCTTGTGTATCTTTCGATCATAAAGTCCACGGCTTTGGGTGTGAAGTTAAGGTTTGCTTTTTCGCCAAATTTATACATTCTTTTCTCTTTCGGAATGAGGTGGCGACGAGCAATTTCGCGTTTCTCTTCTGTAAGATAACCTTCAACTTCGATAACCTCCATGCGGTCGAGTAGCGGACGAGGAATGGTTTGTAAACTATTGGCAGTTGCTATAAAGAACACCTGCGAGAGATCGTAGTCTACGTCAAGATAATTGTCGTGGAAAGCAACGTTTTGTTCAGGGTCGAGCACTTCGAGCAATGCGCTATAAGGAGCGCCTTCGTTTCCGCCTTCTGACACCTTGTCAATCTCGTCAAGAACAAAAAGAGGATTGTTAGTTTCTGTTTTAGCCAAAGCCTTGATGATGCGTCCGGGCATAGCTCCAATGTAGGTACGGCGGTGTCCGCGTATTTCGGCTTCATCGTGTACACCACCCAAAGAGATGCGAGCATATTTACGTCCCAAAGCCTCTGCAATGCTTTTACACAACGATGTTTTACCAACACCCGGAGGGCCAACCAAGCAAATAATGGGGGCTTTTGTGGTGGTGGCATAGCGCAATAGAGCCAAGTGTTCGAGTATGCGCTCTTTCACTTTGGTCATGCCATAGTGGTTGCTATTAAGCACTTTTTCTGCATTCTGAATGTCGAGGTTATCCTCAGAGTAAGTGCTCCATGGAAGCGACAGTAGGGTTTGCAGATAATTAAGTTGCACGTTATAGTCGGGCGACTGTGTAGGGGTGTGCTTAAGTTTGTTAAGTTCGCGCTTAAAGGTTGCTTCAACCTTGGGTGGAAAGGTGATGGTCGATGCCTTTTTTTCGAGTTCTGCCACATCGTCGTTGTCACCATTCTCACCAAGTTCGTTCTGAATATTTTTAATTTGCTGTTGCAAAAAGAAATCGCGTTGCTGACGGTCAAGATCGGCACTGGTGCGGTTCTTAATGTCGAGTTTAATCTTAGCAAATTCGCATTCTTTATTCAGTATTTCAAGCAATTTATAAGCACGTTCGCGTAGGTCGTGCAGTTGAAAGAGCGTGTATCTGTCTTCTTGCGAAATTTGCAGATTAGAGCAAATAAAGTTGATAAGAAAAACCGGATGAGTAATGTTGTTGATAGCAAATGAGGCCTCTTCAGAGCGCATTTCTTCACTATATCTCAAAAAGCGAAGCACGCTATCTTTGCAAGCATCAGCAAGTGCCAAAAACTCTTCATCGTCTTTGTCGTATATAGTCTCCTTAATAGCCTCTACTTCGGCTCTCATGCTGTTGCTTCGTGTTTTGAGGCTGTTAAGCATAACAGGTCCGTAGCATTGTAGAATGGCCATGGCATTTCCACCAGGCATTTCAACCACTCGCATCACTTTAGCTACAACGCCTTGGTCATAAAGGTCTTCCTTCTTTGGGCGGTCTACATCGGCATCTTTTTGAGATAGCACAGCTATCAGCATATCTTTCTTAAAAGCTTGCTGTATAACATTCATACTCATGGGACGGCCAATGGTAACAGAGCCTACCACACCAGGAAACAACATCATGTTGCGTAGGGCAATGGCAGGAAGCGAAGGGTCGAAGGGGGTGTCAATGAGTTTCTGCATATCACCATCAAAGTCGGCAATAAGCGAAAAGGATGGTTGAGGCATATTTTTTTTCAGTTTCACTGTGGTCATATATAAGTATTTTTGGGCATGGCTTAGAAGCAAAACCCACTATGGAATGCAAAAATACGAAAAATCAATGTATTAAGCGCATTTTGTGGCTTCTAATAGTGCTTGAAATGGTTAATCGTTATGCTTGTTTTGTATGCGGTTGTTGTGAATGCAAAAGAAATTGTTGTTGCTCTTAACATATTCTATCAACCTCCGAAAGGTAAAGTCGTTGCTGAGTAGTTGGGCATTACCCACAAGCAGCAGGTGCTTGCGTGCACGTGTCATAGCCACGTTTAGTTTGCGGTCGATAATGCTACCAGTGCGTTCGTCGCGGTATTCATGATTGGTTAAAAAAGCCAATTGATACTTGCGTTTGGCGGTAAATCCGTAGATAATGTAGTCGCGTTGGCTACCTTGATAGCGTTCAACGGTGTCGATAGTGATGTTATTTAGAGCCTCTATGTTTAGGTGCAAAATGGCAGTTCTCACAGTTGCTATTTGGTTGCGATAAGGCACAATAATGCCTATGGTTTTGAGTGCAGAAAAGTTGTGAGATGTGTGTTTGTAAATGTGTTCTGCAAGTTGTGCAATAAGCTGAGCCTCAATGCTGTTCACTTTGTCAGGCTCTTCGGGGTTGAGATTGGCCGTGCAATGCAAAAACGACACACGGCACGATACCACAGCTCGCTCCATGTCTGATAGCTCGTTGGGTGTCATTTGAGTAGCTTCAACTTGGTGTGGCAAAGGCACCTCGCGTAGCTTACCTTCGTAAAAATATTGGCTCGGAAAACTGGCAATGTCGTGGTGCATACGTCCTTGTCGGGTGAGCATGTGGCACACTTCTTCGTTAATGTTCCCGTCAGGCAGATAAGCATAAAGATGCAGCAATCGTTCAAAAAGTGATAGACGGCAGTTCGAAAGTCCGATGGCATTGAGCATAGGGTTGTTCACTTCAGACTCTTTTTCGCTCTGCTGCACCACAGCGGGCAATTGCTTTTCGTCGCCAATAAGCGCAACACGCTCAATAGCGCTTTCACCTTGTGGCGTAGTGGCACTGAGCAGACCCAATAGGTGCGGTTCAAGAATTTGCGAAGCTTCGTCTACTATGGCAAGGCTAAAGTGCTTGATGCTGAGAAGTGAAATCGAAGCCGAAAGAGCCGTGGTTGTGCCACAAAACACCCTTGTGCGCTCTATCAGGTTGAGCATCTGTTGCTTGCTTGGCTGTTCCATTTGTTCAATGCGTTCGCTCAGCAAATAGGGTCGATAAGTAGGTTCGCAACTATAGTCGCTACCAATGCGCACAAAGTTTAGCCCTTCTATTTCTATCAGTTTGCTGCATATCTCGTCTACAGCGCGGTTGGTGTACGATAGCAAGAGCACGTTGCTACCTTCGTGCTTAAGCTCTTCGGTGAGTAGATTTTTCATGCCAAACGACGTCTTGCCCGTGCCAGGAGGACCTATAATTAAGTAGAGATCGCGGGCTTGCATAGCATGCTCAACAAGCGTGTTAAACTCTTCGTTGCCATACTCTCCAATGCGTTTTTGCGTGTGGTCGATACGAGGCTTTTGTTGTCCAAGTAATAAGTTGCGCCGTGCCATTGGAGCCGATAAAAAGGCTTGTAAACCACGATATTGAGCATTGTATGAAGAGTCAAGAAAATCGTGCTCCATGGCCCATACTTTGTCGCTGAAATACTCAAAAATTTTGCGGCTTGTTTGTGTGTTACGTAGCCGTACCTTTACGCGGTTGGCAGTGATTTCAACGATGCTACATCTAAACACCATGATGCTTGTGGCATCGGGCAATGTGCCTTGGGCATAGGGGTAGAAAAAGGCAATGTCGCCTTGCCTAAAGTTAGAAAGGTCGGCTGGATGGTCTGGCACTTTAGCTTTAAGCGTAAAACAAACCTCCTTCACCTCGTCGCTTGTAAGCGATGAAGCATCGAGTTCCATGTTCTCAAATATGTTGCCAGCCTCGCGTTTTTCTTCAATCGAACTGTTCCATGTAGCGGCAAAACCAGCGTTCTCTTTCGTTCGGTTTCCTATCTTTGATAGCGCTTGCTCGTTTGCTATAAATTGCATAAATCGTGCGTAGTATGCCTTTTCAAGAGCCGATGCCGACTGAATGGGGCCAAGCACATCCATTATTTGCGGACGTTTGAAGCGTTGCCAAAGCGGACCATGGGCTTTGGGATAAATTTGTTCGGGCGTGAGCGTTTCGAGCACCCGTGCTCCTCCTTGTGCATACCATTGTTGGCACCACGCCAATTGGTTGCGCAGTTTTATAGCATCAAAGAGCAAAGTAGGTGCACTTGTAGCCATGTCAAGTCCGTGAGTATAGCGAGAGTAGAGCAAAAACGACTGCATATCGTCGGAGCTAAGTTGCTTGTAGTCGTAGTGAAGCAAGGCGCGATATAGCAGCAACTGCACGTAGTGGCTCTCTTTCTTACCTGTATACTCATGGTCTTTAGCGCCTGGCCTCCATTGGCATTTGCCCGATTTTTGTTCAATAACAATGCGATAATTAAGGTTGAGAAAGTCCATACGCCCCTGCATACCCATCATGTCCGAGAAGAACGAAGGTTCAAGAATTATCTGTTCCGACCTAAATTGCGCAGAGGTTTGTTCCTTAAAGTCATTGTTGAGCATTTGGTGTATGTTAGCCTTTTGCTGTTTGGCTTCAGTATGGAAGTTATTGTCAATCTCTGCACAAGTAGCAATGCTCAATGCGTTGTTTTTAAAAAAAGTTTTGATGCTTTGAGCATACGTTCTCTCATGGTGAAATGTTTCCTCGTCGAGCAATTGCCCAGCAAAGTTACCAAGCAACATAGGTTTTGTACTTGCCGATGGACTAAGCATTGATAACAGGTTGGCAAAGGGTGAATGTCCCACCTCGTCGAAGCAAGATGCTATAGAAGTAACATTAACAAGGTAGTCGGGCAACACAATGATGAGTTCGGGCAATAAGTTATCACCCGATACTTTTCGCGGACGTATCACGTTGAGCATCATGCCTTTGTGTAAAAGGCGTTTCAAGTAGCTCCAATCGCCAGGCACATATCGGTTGGGTGCGGTGTAGTCAATGCTTACGGCTTGGTCGTTGTCCTCGCGAGTGGCATATATCAATTTGTCATCAAAGTCTGTAACGATACATTTTATATAATCATTCTTTTTCGGTGCCTTGCTGGGTGTTCCAAAGGTGTTGGTAGGTTTCCCCTTCCATAATTGTGCCAATTGGTTCGGAACAGGTGCGTTGTAAGTAAGGCTTACAAACTGTGCCACAGCTTTAAGGTCGGTTTCCCACCAAGGGGTTAGTTCGCTACTTGGCGTGACGTCTTGCTTCTCAAATCTTTTGCGTAGGGCATTAATGGCAAACGATAGTGAGCGGTCGTTTTCGCGCACCTTGTGTAGCTTAATTAGATAATCAAGCTTGGCATAAGGGCCACTCAACTTAATGGTTACATCGGCCAATTGCTGTTCTATAGCCGTGGTTAGCACTCTGCGCAAAGCATTGTAGCGAGTTTCAACAGACCACGAGGTTGAGATGTTTTCCAACGAACGAAACAACTCATTGGGGGTAACAAAAATGGTATTTTGCCGCATAGCGAATACTTTAAAATGAAAGAGATGAAAAATGCACGTATCGTAAGGCGGTTCAAGAGGCAAAACCTTGATGTGCGTAAATGTGTGTTTAATTGCCTGACAATCAATTGATTATGACTTATTAGAAGCACCTTCTTATGTCTTACTATACGTATGCTTCTGTCTAAACACGTGTATACTCTTGGCGTATCACGCCCGTGATACGCACGTATCGCGCCCATGATACGCACGTATCGCGCCCATGATACGCACGTATCGCGCCCATGATACGCACGTATCACGGCCGTGATACGCCAAGAGTATACGTAAGATAAGCTCAGCTATACTCACAAGTTAAAATAGCAAGAGCTGTATGATAGGAGGGTTATAGATAAAAGTTGGAGCAAAGTAAGTTATAGTCGTTGCTACGCTTGCCATGCTCGTCTAAGAGCACAAGAGTAGAGGTGCTTGCGTCAGTAGCGTGTGGTGTAAACTCAAGCAAAGTGCGCTTGCAGGGCTTGTTAGGCCGCGTTACAACCTTCGTCTCACGGCAAAGGTTAAGACCATAGATAGCGGCAAGAGTAGTAAAACGCTGAACAGTTTGTGTGGGTAACACCACAGAGAAACGTGCATGCTCTGCCTCCTTGTTAAGCAATCGGGTGGCAGTTTCTAAGAGTGCACTAAAGGTGAGACCGCCGCCCGATGTGTGGCGTGCTTTGGCTCTTAGGGCAGAGGGTGGCAGCAAACTCTCTTCGTGGTAGGGAGGGTTAGACACTATGAGGTCGAACGAGCATTGTGGTGAAAAATGTAAGGCATCGCCCGTAATCACTTCAACGCTGTTGGCAAAAGGCGATAATGCCACATTGCCCCTTGCATCGTTGGCTGCATCTGCATCAATCTCAACGCCCACAACGTGTGCCGATGGTGCACGCTGTGCCAGCATCAAACTAATAAGTCCACTGCCACAACCAATGTCGAGCACATGGTTGGCACTGCTCACATCTGCCCATGCCCCCAATAACACCCCATCGGTGCCCACCTTCATGGCGCAATGCTCATCGTTGATATGGAATTGCTTGAACGTAAAACTCATATATATATAATAGGTGTAAGTAAGTTTTTTTGAATATATTGCAAAGTTACAACAATAACCATGTATGCAAAAGATATTTGTTGATGCTTGTGCGCAAATAAATAGGTAGGGGCTTGTGTCGGCGGTAAGTAGTTGTTCAAAAATCCATAAGTAAGTGGACAAAATAATTTTAGATAAGTAAATGCTCAAAATTAATTTTGGAAGGCACGGGCTGAAAGCCCAAAAGACTACAGCCTAGGGCAACGCCCTAGGTCCCTATACAAATAGGGATGGCGCTCTGTAAGAGCAAAAGATGAAGCCACCGCTAAGCAATTGAGGCTTCATCTTTTGCTCCTGCAGAGCGCCATCGCGTTTATTCATTATCACCCAAGGCGCTGCCTTGGGCTGTGATCTTTTGGGCTTTCAGCCCGTACCTTTCTAATTTAAATTTGTCTACTTATCATTTAAGTAGGGGATTGTCAATACATAAAACATTCAAACGGGCAAACTATGCACTTTTAGCGGATAGTAACAAAATGTAAATATATTAAGCCATGAGTTTATTTCTTTACTTTCGTATAGATGTAGCGTGCCAAACCATAGATGTAGCGACGAAAGCCTGGTTGATAGGCAAGCAAACGCTCGAACCAACCCAAATATTTGCCGACAACGCGCACCACATAGCCCACATAAAACATGGCAAACAATGTGCCCACACCTACAATATACCATTGCCATGCACCAAAAAAGGCATAGCAAGCTGTGATACCTAACACAACGAGCATGGTGTCTACACATATCTTTACCTTTGGAAATTCAATGCCTGTAACTCTGCTGATGGCTACCGGAAAGCCTTCGCCTGGCATGGTAACACTGCCACAACGCACCTCGAGCGCAATGCCACAACCCAAGATGGTGCAGCCAACAATCTGCGACACAACCTTTGCCGCAATGCTTGTGGGCACGAGCCATGTGGTGAGCAACATATTGAGGTCGATGAGCAAACCAAACACAAAACCAACCAATAACTGAAACAATTGTACCCATTCAAATTGGCGGCGAAGCACGCATATCTGCCCAACAACGAGTATGCCATTCATTATATATGTGTACTGACCAATGGTGAGCATAGGCACCAACGACTGTCGTCCTGCCGTTTCAAACACATAAGGCAATACGCTGATAACACTCGATCCAAGCATCGACCGAACGCAAACTGCCACGCCAATGGTCATGATAAATAACGAAATAAGCAGCAAAAGGTGTTGCCAGATGAATGAGATGATTTGTTGTTTCATTTGCTTTATGGTTAAGGTTTGGGCTCGACACTCATTGTGTTGAATAGTGACGAGCCCTATCTGTGTTTAGATTTTATGTGTGATATGTATGCGTGCGGGTAGCTTATAGCTCAAAGTCTACGCAAGCACGCTCAGCAATGTATTGCATCAACTCTTTGGCCACAGCCTTGTGTGCTGGATGTGCGCCATAGGCCTTGGCATCTTCAAGATTGTCGAAAGAGGATGTGAGGCAAATATCCCATTTCTCAGCCTCATTGATGTTGAACCCAACGTGTACTTGGCGGATGAATTGAATGGTGTTGGGGAGGTTTTCAATGCCTTGCTTAAAGGCTTCGCGAGCTGCCTTGCGGGTGTCTGCAGGCACATCGTCGCGGAATTTAAACATTACAATATGTTGTGTCATGATAATGAAATATAAAATTATAATCAAGTTTATTTACTTAACCATTTGCAGGCTACTTATGGGTTACTTATAGGCTACTTATGGGTTACTTATAGGCTACTTATGGGTTACTTATAGGTTACTTATAGACTACTTAATTATCCATTCACCCGATTTACTTGAGCCTTTTCGTTCTAATAAGCCAGCTACTTTAAGAGCGTTGATGATTTTCTTTACACCGCTAACGGACAACCCTGTTAATTGACTTATTTTAGCAATAGTTAGTTTGTTATCCTCTCGCAGTGCATTCAATACTTTCTCTTCAGACTTACTCAGCGACACACTTGTTAAAGACAAACTATCTTCAATGTGTGTGCTATCATGTTGCTTAATCACTCGAAGCAAGCAGTTAAGCATAAAGACAATGAATGGGGTGCTATTTGCCTCATGATCACTCTGTGCAATAGCTGCATAATAACCATCTTGGTTTTCGCGTACAATCGTTTCAACGGGAAGCCAGGCAAACACTGGTTTCCACCGACTCAGCAGTAGTGTTTGCCAAAAGCGCCCCATGCGTCCGTTGCCATCTTCAAAGGGGTGGATAAATTCAAACTCGTAATGGAATACGCACGAACTGATAAGTGGATGTGTTTTTGTACTTGATATCCACTCAAATAAATCTTGTATGAGCCAAGGCACACGTTCAGCAGGAGGGGCCATGTGAATGCAATGTCCTTGATCGTCGAATACGCCTACTGTAGCATATCGAAAGCGGCCTGCAGTGTGCACTAAATCGTGCATCATAGCGGCGTGTGCTTTAAGTAAATCCTTTTGATTAAAAGCATCAAGCGATTGCATCAAGTGATAAGCATCTATAGCATTTTTAACCTCCATAATTTCATCAGGTGCGCCTAATACACGTTTGCCGTTTACAATATCTGTTACTTGCTGCAAGGTCAAACTATTGTGTTCTATAGCCAATGAAGAATGTATGGTGCGAATGCGATTTTCTTTGCGAAGCATGGGATTGGGCACTTGTGCTTCTGATAGGGCTTCCATATGCCCTAATTGCAAACTGATCTCGCTGACTAGTTGTAGCACTTCATTAGTGATGTTGAATGGTGGTTCGTACATATCAGTTTACTTTTACTTGCTTGTTATTACTTTGTTGATGATGATTAGCTTGCGTTTGTAGATTGCTATGGCTATGGTCAAAACAATGTACTAAAGTCATAACTTAATGTTGAATACTTCTTAAACCTTATTTATTCATTGCTCCACAATGTGGACAAATGCCTTTATGTGGTATGGATTTACCGCATACACCACAGAGAAGATGCGAGGGCTGGTGAGTAATGTACTTATGAATGGCAAACCACCAATAGCCTACTAATAGTGGATAACCTATATAGAAAGGAGTGGTGAGCGTAAACACAAGGTAGAGCACAACACACACACCTGCCAACGAAGATAGATAAGAAAGGTTGTCGCTAATGTCGGGCTGACGGCGCAACTCGTCGATTACAGCTACTGCCACAATAAGGATTGTCCACACCGAAGCTATAAAGAGTGACATAATGAGCGGAAGCTCTGTGTTGAAAGGATTGAGCGTGGGGTGAAAGTAGAATTCAACCCATGTGTTGGGAATAAACCCCTGTATGCTACCATAAAGTGCTGCCGAACTACTCACGCACAAGCATAGCAGCGTGGGGTAGAAACTTGGTATGTCGCGAAAATGCACAATGCGAAAACGCTTGTGGCGAATGCTCTGCACGAGAAGAAAGAACACTACAAGTCCGAACACGCTCAGCACATATACTGAACGACTGTCAGAGAAATAGTAGATGAACTTTGATATAGGGTCGTCGGGTACTACATTACGAAGTAATTGTTTTTCGTGTATCCACCCTTGTGTGAGTTGGTCGCGAGCCACTTTTACCCACACAGAATCTACACTATCAGTAGGCACATAAATGATGCGTGCCACAACCAATTGATTGTTAGTAGCTATGCTAATGGTGTCGTTTACAATAGCTCCATAGTCAGGCAAGGTGCTGAGCGGAGGGGCAGTTTGCAAGTGTATAGAGTCGGTAGTCTTGAAGTTATATCCCGTCCAATAATGGTGGCTGATAAAGAAGTTTACCGAATCAACATTGCCATCGCTCGGTGCTACCCAATGGTCTACTTTGTTGGGGTGTGAGTAGTAGCAACTGGCAAATAATGCCATGCTACATATCAATAAAAGTATGTGCTTGAATAACTTGTGTGTCATGGGTAGAGGTGAATGGTTGCTTATTAGGGCAGTGGCTCGTAGGGCAGTGACCTTATTTCGAAAGTACTTGCATCTCGCATTTACGACAGTCAAAACGGAGTGGAAACGTCCGTCCGTCGGGGAGTTGAAGCGAGAGCTTTTGGGGTGTTTGTGATTGTTTTTTTAAGCACATACCCAAGGCATAACGTATGCAGTGGCGGCAGGTCATAATGATGGTTCCGCCCTTTGTTTGTGCCAATTCAAACGCTGGCGAAATGTGTTTTACGCCGTGTTCGGTGTAAAAATTTTGCGCCAAATGGTTTGAAACGTTTGCGGTGAAAGGTAAGCTATCGGGGAGTAGAGCAGATAGCTTTTCATGGTTTATTTTGCCAGCTCTATCGCGCTCGTACGATGTGAGGTGGTCTTGTAAGAGTTTGCTGCATACCTCTCTGCGCCAACTTGCCAATACTGAGGCGGGGATAAAGCGTTCGCCTTGTGTTTCGATGTTGATTTGTTGGGCAACGAAAGGTGTATCGCCAAGTTTGCTCAACTGCCGCTCTATCGATGCCCTTTGTGAACTTCGAGCCTCTTCGTGTGGATGTTCGAAACGTAAGGTTACGTGACGACCACTCTCATCGCTCATGTCGATGGCATAACCCTCGGGCACTTCGCGAAGGGTGATGGTGGTAGCAAGAGTACGTTGAGCTGTTGGTTTTTCGAGCATACGTTCAAAAACATAGTCTTGGTTGCGATGCAATTGAGTGTCTCGTTTTAACGTTGCAAGCACGTTCATGTTGGCTGGAAACACCCATTTACCCTCAGTTTTATTGACTCTAAAGCCTTGTAATTTACCTTCGTTGTCTATAAAACACAAGCCATCTCCTGCTGCCAATGGCGCAGATAGCTGTGGAGAGGGAGCGAAAGCAAAAGCCTTTCTGCTCAATTGTTCAACCTTGCCAACTACGGGGCCAACAGCCTTTGGAGTGCTAAATGAATAGATGCTTTCGGCGGTACGACCATAGAGAAAATAAGAGGTAAAACCGCGGTTGAACGAACGTTCAACATCGGGCTTAAACTGTAAGGTGCTACTGCCATACGAGGCACGCACGTAGGTGTCAGCACGGCGAGCCAACACTTTATCAATCTCTTGGCGATACCATGCGGTAACGTTTTTAACGTAGTTAATATCTTTAAGTCGCCCCTCAATCTTAAACGAACGTACACCAGCATCCATCATCTCTTCGAGCGAGGCGGTGCGGTTCATGTCTTTGAGCGAAAGTAAGTGTTTGTCTTTAACGATTACGTGGTTGTTTTCGTCAATCAAGTTGAAGGACAAGCGGCAAAACTGTGCACAACATCCGCGGTTGGCAGAGCGCTTAAAGCAATATTGCGAAGCGTAGCACCGACCACTATAACTTACACATAATGCTCCATGCACAAAGGCTTCGAGAGGCACCTTTACGCTTTGGCTGATGCGTTTGGTCTGTTCTAACGAGGTTTCGCGTGCCAATACAATTTGTTTAAAACCAGCCGCTTCGAGCCATTGCGCCTTTTCGGGGGTGCAATTGTCCATTTGGGTAGAGGCATGTAAGGCAATGGGTGGAAGCTTCATCTTAAGCAAACTAATATCTTGCACAATGAGAGCATCTACCCCCGCATCATAGAGTTGCCAAATAAGTGTTTCGGCAGCTTTTAACTCATCGTCCCACAAAATGGTGTTGAGCGTTACGTAAATGCGTGCGCCATAAAGATGTGCAAATGTGCACAACTCTTTGATGTCGGCTACCGAATTGCCTGCTGCTGCACGTGCACCAAAGCTTGGTCCGCCAATATACACAGCGTCAGCGCCATGCTTAATGGCCTCAATGCCACACGCCATATTGCGTGCAGGTGCGAGTAACTCTATTGTCTTTTTTTTGCTTAAAACTTGCATAAGTGGTTTTGAGTATCTTTTGTTGCAAAGTTACCAATATTCTTAGAACTATCCTACATTCATTCGTGTTTGTCGAAGATAGTTTTTTATAGGGTGGTTCAAAATAAATATAATATTTAGTAGGGCTGCCCTATAAAATTATCTGTTGAGAAGTCAACAATACAATATTATAGGCATTTAAGGGCATAAAAAAAAGGGCTTCCGCCCTTTCTCATCTTAAGTGGTGCGAGGCTCTTTTGCCACGCCCACCGACTCGCTTAGAGTCTTTTTACATCTAACAATTACCTTTCTACAAATCTTTTTACCTAATCAAATTTGTTACCTAATGTGTTAACCTAAATAAATTAATCCTTAATCTTTTTATCTTGCTCCTTCACAGGAGGAATTCGTTATGAACTAATACGTTTCGCATTATTGTGTTTGCGAAATAGTTTAGTTGTTTTCTTTTTTCGAGTGCAAAGGTATGGGAATATCCATATCTAAACAAACGAATGCAGAAAAAAGTTGCATTCTTTCACAAAGTTTGAGAAATAACACGCTGTTTTGCTACTTAGGCTCTTAGAAAATGGCTGTTTTGTGCAGAGCGTGGCTTGTAGTGGCAAGATGTTTTATGCAAAAGTAAAAAACGAAATGTGTGATAAATGTATATCAAAAATGCGTTGCTGATAATTTTTTGTACGATATTTTATATATAATTGCATAGAAATGTGTAAATTTGCATCGAAAATAGAAAGTATATCTCATTAGCATATGAAGATAAAGGAAGTCGCTGAGGCCCTTGAACGGTTTGCTCCTCTGCCACTGCAGGAAAGCTATGATAATGCTGGCTTGCAGATAGGATTAACAGGGAACGAAGATGTGTCAGGGGTTTTATTGTGTCTTGATGTCACTGAAAACGTGATAGAAGAGGCTGAAATGAAAGGGTGTAATGTGATAGTTTCGCATCATCCCCTTATCTTTAGGCCCTTGCGCCATCTAACAGGGCAAACACAAGTAGAACGATGTGTGGCAATGGCTATAAAAAAGAATATAGCTATTTATGCAGCGCATACAAACTTGGATAATGCACCTGGAGGAGTGAATTTTGTGATTGCTGAGCACTTAGGCTTGCAACATGTGGAATTTTTGCAACCTATAAAAGGTGCAGAAGGCGGTAGTGGATTGATAGGCGAATTGCCTGATAAAGGAATGGAAGTTGGTGCTTTCTTGAAGCATGTAGCATCTGTTTTCAAAGTAGATGGTTTGATGCATAATCAAGTTTGCATAGACCCTAAGATAAAAAAAGTGGCTCTTTGTGGTGGCGCTGGTGACTTTTTGCTTGATGAAGCAATAGCACAACAAGCCGATGCTTTTATAACAGGCGAAATGGGATATCATCGCTATTTTGGTCATGAAGAAGAGGTGCTTATAGCAGTGTTGGGACATTATCAAAGTGAACAATATACTATACAATTGTTGCATCGCATATTGCATAATGCGTTTCCTAATTTGCGCATAGAAGAGACTTCAATTAATACTAATCCAATCGTTTTTAATTAATATACAATATATTATGGCAAAGAAAGATGTTGCAGATATGTCTGTTGAACAGAAGTTGAAAAACCTCTATCAATTGCAGACTACGCTTTCGGAAATTGACCGCATTAAGACACTTCGCGGTGAACTTCCTCTTGAAGTGCAAGACCTTGAAGATGAAATTGAAGGTTTGAAACACCGTGCAGAAAAGTACAGCGAAGAGGTTGAAAGCCTATCGGCTGATATCGACGCAAAGAAAAATAAGATTAAGGAAGCGCAAGATGCTATTGACCGCTATAAAAATCAGCTCAACGATGTTAAGAACAATCGTGAGTATGATATGCTCTCAAAAGAAATTGAGTTTCAAAGCCTTGAGGTTGAGCTCCAAAATAAGAAGATTGGAGAAGCACAACGTGCTATAGATGGACGCAAAAACGATATTGAAACAGCTAAAAAGCAACTCGAGGAACGTAGTGCAGACTTGGATATGAAAAAGTCTGAACTTGACGATATCACTGCTGAAACCAAAGCTGAGGAAGAGAAATTACGTGAAAAGGCTAAAACGATTGAGCAAACTATTGAACCACGTTTGCTAACTGCGTTTAAGCGTATTCGTAAGAACTCTCGCAATGGCTTGGGCGTTGTGTATGTACAACGCGATGCGTGCGGTGGTTGCTTTAACAAAATACCACCTCAGCGCCAATTGGATATTCGTATGCGTAAAAAAATCATTGTATGCGAGTATTGCGGTCGTATTATGATTGACCCTGAGTTGGCTGGTGTGAAGATTGAAAAACCTGCAGAGGATAAGCCTAAGCGTCGTGTACGCAGAACTACTACTGCAAAGTAATAAGTTCTACACTTTAGTTTAGAATGAAAAGAAGTGCTATGCAAATAAGTTTTTAGCAAACTCTATTTGCATAGCACTTTTTGTTTGTTACAAACATTGTGTATCTTTGTATATACGTATATTGTGCTTATTCAGAATATCCTTATGAGACAGCAAGAACGTGTGTACATAGCAATCGATTTGAAGTCTTTTTTTGCTTCAGTAGAGTGTGTAGAGAGAGGGTTAAATCCGCTTTCTACTAATCTTGTCGTAGCAGATGAAAGTAGAACGGAAAAAACGATCTGTTTGGCTGTTTCGCCTTCGCTGAAAGCCTACGGTATAGCAGGAAGAGCGCGTTTGTTTGAGGTTGTGCAGCGTGTGCGACAAGTTAATAGCGTACGTAGACAGCACTGTTTTTCACATCGATTGACAAACCAATCGTGGGATGATAAGCAACTTGCCGAGCATAACGATTGGGCTGTAGATTACATCGTAGCTCCACCGCGAATGGCTAAATATATTGATTACAGTGTGCGTGTGTATGGGATATACTTAAAGTATATTTCGGCAGAGGATATTCATGTATATTCGATAGATGAAGTGTTTATCGACGCAACTCCTTATCTGTCTACTTATAAAATGACTCCACATCAATTGGCTATGACTTTGATAAAGGAGGTGTTGGCAGAGACGGGCATTACCGCAACAGCTGGCATTGGTACAAACCTTTACTTGGCAAAGGTGGCGATGGATGTTGTGGCTAAGCATTTGCCTGCAGATGAGAATGGAGTGAGAATTGCTACGCTAAATGAAATAAAGTATCGCGAAACATTGTGGGCATATACTCCGATTACCAAGTTTTGGAGAGTAGGCAAGGGCATTGCTCGCAAATTGCAAGCTCATGGGATGTATACGATGGGAGATGTAGCAAAACAATCAGTAAAAAACGAAGATTTGCTATACGATTTATTTGGGGTGAATGCAGAATTACTTATAGATCATGCATGGGGATGGGAACCTTGCACTTTGGCTGATATTAAGGCTTATAAACCTGCGACAAACTCTTTGAGCAGAGGACAGGTACTGCAAGAGCCTTATGACTTTGAAAAGACGAGGGTTGTGTTACATGAAATGACTGAAAACTTAGCCTTAATATTGTTCGACAAAAAGGAGGTTACTAATCAACTCGTTGTAGATATTGGCTACGACAAGGAGAGTTTGAATAAAAAGAATTTTTATGAGGTATATAAGGGTGATGTAGTAACAGATTATTATGGCAGAAGTGTGCCCAAACCTGCACATTTTACGGTGAATATGGAGGCTTATACATCTGTTGCAAGTGAGATGATAGCGGATGTGTTGGCAGCCTATGATGATAATGTAAATCCGTATTTGTTTGTTCGACGGGTAACGATTACAGCAAATAATGTGGTGCGTGAAAATGATGCTCCTAAAAGACAAAGTGATATTGTTCAATTAGATTTGTTTACAGATTATGAAATGCTATGTCATGATAAAGAGGTTCAAGAGAATAAACGCGACAAACAACGCAAACTGCAACAAACAATTTTACAAATAAAGAAAGAATTTGGTAAGAATGCAATATTAAAGGGTATAAATTTTGCGAAAGGTGCAACTATGATAGAACGCAACAAGCAAATAGGAGGGCATAAGGCATGATGAATAATGAACTACATTATTATGACCAAGATGAAGCCAAGATAAAAGCTTTGTATGGTGATATAATTGGTATGCCCCATCATGTATCGTCATCTCATAAAAAAATGAGTAGAACAGACCGAGCAGCACAATTTGGGGCTTTTGCAGCACTTACAGGACATTATGATGCGTTGGCAGAAAAAGCTCGTTATACTGAGCAACAGAAGTGTATAGGTAAGGATGCAGAAGAAATATTAGATGGCAAGTTAGAACTTTTAAAAGCAAATTTAGATCTGCATACCATTGTAAAAGTTGTGTATTTTAAACCTGATGAAATAAAAGAGGGTGGGGCTTATTTAACAATAACTTCGGTTGTTGAAAAATTGGATGATGCTAATTTGATGCTTGTTCTTGAAAATGGTATAATCATAAAATATAGCAATATTATAGATATTGATATACATGGGTGAAATATCTCTTTATATATTCCAAACTTCTTTTTTTTGTTTGGTTAACGTTCTTTTGCAAAAAAAATAATCTATAAAAAATTGCTTATTAAATGATAAATGCTAATTTTGCGATTGAAAATAAAGCAAGAAGATAGTAAACTAGAAGATAGTAAACTAAAGGCTATTATAATAAAAAATCATGAGTGAAAATAGCGTGAAAAATGGGCGTATCTCACAGATTATCGGTGCAGTGGTCGATGTGAAATTTGATACACAAGGTAAACCAGCCGATGAGGTATTGCCACGTATACACGAGGCTCTTGAAGTTACTCACCCCGATGGCAGAACCATTGTTATAGAGGTTCAGCAACATATCGGCGAGGACACAGTGAGAACTGTGGCGATGGATAACACCGACGGATTGAGCCGTGGATTAGAGGTTAGGCGTACGGGTGCTCCTATATCAATGCCTACAGGCAATCAGATTAAGGGACGAATGATGAACGTAACTGGCGACTCTATTGATGGCTTGAAGTCATTAGATCGTTCGTCTGATACTTATCCAATTCATAGAGAACCACCAAAGTTTGAGGATTTAAAGACAAGTAGCGAAGTCCTTTATACAGGTATAAAGGTTATTGACCTACTCGAGCCTTATGCTAAAGGTGGTAAGATTGGTTTGTTTGGTGGTGCCGGTGTTGGTAAGACTGTACTTATTATGGAACTTATCAATAACATTGCCAAGGGACATGATGGTTTTTCAGTCTTTGCAGGCGTTGGCGAACGTACACGTGAGGGCAACGATTTGCTTCGTGAAATGATTGAAAGCGGTGTTGTTCGCTATGGTAAAGAGTTTGCAGAAGCTATGGAACGTGGCGAATGGGACTTGTCAAAGGTTGATTACAATGAAGTAGCAAAAAGCCAAGCCACACTTGTTTATGGTCAGATGAATGAACCACCTGGAGCACGTTCTTCTGTTGCATTGTCTGGTTTGTCAATTGCAGAGAGCTTCCGTGATGCAGGTGCTAAGGATGGAAAGACCTCTGATATATTGTTCTTTATTGATAATATATTCCGTTTTACACAAGCTGGTTCTGAGGTTTCGGCATTGCTTGGTCGTATGCCTTCGGCTGTAGGTTATCAGCCTACGTTGGCAAGTGAAATGGGTGCTATGCAAGAGCGTATTACTTCAACGAAGAATGGTTCTATCACTTCTATCCAAGCTGTTTATGTACCTGCCGATGACCTTACAGACCCTGCTCCAGCTACTACTTTTACTCACTTGGATGCAACAACTGTATTGAGCCGTAAGATTACAGAGTTGGGTATTTATCCAGCTGTCGATCCATTGGATTCAACATCGCGTATTCTTGACCCTAAGGTAATTGGCGAAGAACATTATAATTGTGCACAACGGGTTAAGCAAATTCTTCAAAAGTACAAAGAGTTGCAAGACATCATTGCAATTTTGGGTATGGACGAATTGTCAGACGAAGACCGCTTGACTGTAAATAGAGCACGTCGTGTACAACGTTTCTTGAGTCAGCCATTCACCGTTGCGGAGAAGTTTACTGGCGTACCAGGTGTTATGGTTCCTATCGACGAAGTTATCCGTGGTTTCAATATGATATTGGATGGTGAAGTTGATGACCTTCCAGAACAAGCATTCTTGAATGTTGGAACGATAGACGAAGCTATTGAGAAAGGAAAGAAACTTATGGCGCAAGCTTAATATAGTTTATAACAAATATGAAAGTAATAATAGTTTCTCCCGAAAAGACACTCTATGAAGCTGAGGCTAATGGTGTGAAGTTGCCAGGAACAAAAGGTCGATTTGAAATACTAAAAGGCCATGCTCCTATTATTTCAACCTTGTCGAAGGGTAAAATAGAATGTATAGGCGACAAGCCTTATACGGTGGCTATTAGTGGTGGTTTTATTGAAATGGCGCACAATGTTGTTTCAATATGTGTGGAAACGGTATAAGTGCATTTGTGCAGTAGCGTTTCTTCATAATCATTCACTGATTAAGTAAATGCATCCATGATAGATTAGTGGATGAGTGGACTCATTAAGCATTGTTAAATTTTTAGTAAATACTTGCTAATAATTAATATGCATCACGCAATCAATGCTTGTCTGTGAGCGAAACATTAGTTTACTTTCATGTTGCTCACGAAGTTGATATTCACTTATAAACACTATATCAAATACCATGGAAACACTGCAAAAGCACATGCTGAAATCGCTAATATCAAAGGCTATCGCATTTTGTATTGTTAGTGTATTTTTGTTCTTCATTGAACTATCTATTGCAGGAAAGGAAATGGCTTTTCAGCAAGTTCCTTATTTGGTAGTTATATCTACCTTGTTCTTTGCATTAAGTTTAGGAGGTGGCGCATTGTTCACCTTAGTAATGAAGAATGGTGGAAAAAAGGCCATTGGATTTTATCTTTTGGGAAAAGTCCTTCGTCTATTTCTTGCCATAGCAATACTACTAATTTATGCATTAGCTGATTGCCGAAACATATTGGCATTCTCCATGAACCTTTTAGTGCTCTACTTAGTAAGTATGATAACCTCTATCATATTTTACGTTAGAATGGAGCAAAAAATTAGCAAGAAGCAATGAAATACTTCAAAAGAAAACACTTGGTGCCGATTATATTAGCACTGATAGCATTGTTTACTACATCTCTGCCTACTTATGCAAGCGAAGATGGTAAGTCAAGCGTCGATGTTAAGGAAATCGTTTTAGGGCACATGAGTGATGCTTATGAATGGCACATCACAACGGTCAATGGACATGCTATTTCCATACCTTTGCCCATTATCGTAAAAGGAGAAAATAGCGGTTGGCATATCTTTAGTTCTGCTCGTTTTCATGAAAGTAAAGATGGTTTGTACGAAGGTTTTTACTTGAATGAAGAACAAAACGGAAAGGTATATGAGCATTTGGCTAATGGTCAAGATGTGCGTCCACTCGATATAAGTATAACAAAGGATGTTGTACAGATTTGGATTGTAGTTTTGCTGATGGCTATAATCTTTATTGGTTCTGCACATTGGTATAAAGGTAAGCAGCCTGGAGATAAGGCGCCTAAAGGATTTGTCGGGTTGGTTGAGATGTTTGTAATGTCTATCAATGACGACTTGATACGTCCTTCAGTAGGTGAAAAGCATTATCGCAAGTATGCTCCGTTCTTATTAACGGCTTTCTTCTTTATATTCATAACTAACTTGTTAGGTTTGTTACCAATATTTCCGGGTGGAGCAAATATAACGGGCAATATAAACATCACATTTATATTGGCAATGTTCACGCTCTTGCTTGTAAATCTATTTGGTAACAAAGAATATTGGAAAGAAACTTTATGGCCACCTGTACCTACTTGGCTTAAATGTCCAGTACCAATGATGCCAGTAATAGAATTGTTTGGTATTTTTACCAAACCATTTGCATTGATGGTTCGTTTGTTTGCCAATATGATGGGCGGACATGCAATTATTCTTTCCTTGACCTGTATCATTTTTATCACATGCCAATTGGGGGCTGTAATAGGTACTCCACTAACAATTGTTAGTTTCGTAATGATGATATTTATGAACTGCTTGGAATTGTTGGTAGCATTTATTCAGGCGTATGTATTTACGATGTTAAGCGCGGTGTTTATTGGCCTTGCTCATCCCGAAGCAGAACATTAATAAGCGCACTCCTTTCATATTCATAAAGTGGATATGTCTTTAAATAAGTAGAATAAACAAAAAAATAACCCATATAAATTTTAAATATTATGTTTCTTTTAATTGCATTGTTAGAAGCTGCAGGAATTGCAAAGTTAGGTGTTGGTATTGGTGCTGGTATCGCTGCTATTGGTGCAGGTATTGGTATTGGTCGCATAGGTAGCTCTGCTATGGAGGCTATTGCTCGCCAACCAGAATCAACGGGCGATATTCGTACAAACATGATTATCATTGCAGCTCTTGTAGAAGGTGTTGCACTCTTTGCAGTCATTGTTTGCTTGCTTTGTCTATTCCTATAAGAAAATATGTTTATGAGTAACAGATGAATAAGTATTGTTCATTTTGTTACTCATAAATTAGAACATTAAAAACATTCATTATGCAGTCATTAAATCTGCCATCCATATTGACTCCTGATTTTGGTCTTCTGTTTTGGATGCTTCTTTCGTTTCTCATTGTTTTCTTTTTAATGGTGAAATTTGGTTTCCCTGTTATAACGAAAATGGTTGAAGAACGTAAGAATTACATTGATGAATCCTTGCAGAAAGCTCACGAAGCAAATGAGCGTCTTGCAGGCATTCAACAAGAGAGCGAGCGCATACTCAATGAAGCTCGTGCACGCCAATCAGAGATATTAAGTCAAGCAAAGGCAACGGGTGACAGCATAGTTAGGGAAGCACGCGAAAAAGCACAAAATGAGGGTGCAAAACTCTTATTAGATGCTAAGGCACAGATTGCTGCAGAGAAAGAAAACGCATTGCGCGACATACGTCAAACAGTGGCAGAACTTTCAATCTCTATAGCAGAGAAAGTTGTGCGCCAACGCCTATCTAACGATGCTGAACAGCAGAAGTTCGTAGAGCAGATGCTTGATGAAGTCTGCAAATCTTGATGTCTTTTTTTTGAAAGTTAATTATAAATTCATTGCATTATGGATTTAGGCATCATTTCAATGCGTTATGCAAATGCGCTATTGCTGTTTGCAACAGAAAACGGTGAAGAAGAGCAAGTTTATACAGAAACAAGCACTTTGGCTGAGAGCTACCTTGAGGTACCTGCACTACAGCAAGCAATGATTAACCCAGTGCTTACTGATGCTCAAAAGCAAAAGATATTGCTTACTGCAGCGTGTGGAACTTCTGATCCTTCAAAATCTTTAAGTCGCTTTGTGTTGCTTGTTCTCAAAAAAATGAGAGCCGATATAATGCTTTTTGTAGCGCATTCGTATGGCACACTTTATCGCAAAAAAAATCGCATTATTAAGGGCGAATTGACTTTACCTACGGCACTCAAACCAGAATTAACACATCGCTTGAAGGAGATGGTTGAAGATAAATCAAAGTGTCGTGTTGATTTTAAGGTAAAAGAGGACCCTGCAATTGGTGGAGGCTTTATATTACAGTATGATACCTATCGTTTGGATGCGAGTGTACGTTCTCAATTAGCCAAGTTTAAACGCGAATTACATTAATATAACAGGTTTTGTGCATAGGCATTATACAACATAACATGTTTTCATCAATGGTGATGCATCAAGGCACAAAACTTTTTTAGAAAACGATTATTATAAATGTCTAACAAGATAAACCCAAGTGAAGTAAGCGAAGTTCTATTGCGTGAACTTCATGATATTGACACTGATGTCAAGTTCGAAGAGGTGGGAGTCGTTTTGTCAATAGGCGATGGAGTAGCACATATTTATGGCTTAACCAACGTTACAGAAAACGAACTCATCGAATTTGAAAATGGTGTGATGGGGGTTGCCATGAACCTTGAAGAGGATAATGTAGGTGCAGTGCTTTTAGGTTCTTCTGAAGGTATAAAAGAAGGACAAAGCGTTAAGCGCACAGGTAAAGTTGCATCTATTGAGGTAAGTGATGACATGTTAGGACGTGTTATTACTCCTTTAGGCACACCTATTGATGGTGGGAAGGCTATCGAAGGTAAAAAGTATCTAATGCCTCTTGACCGTAAAGCACCTGGTGTTATATATCGCCAACCCGTTACGCAGGCACTGCAAACAGGTTTGAAGAGTGTAGACTCTATGATACCTATTGGTCGCGGTCAGCGTGAACTTATTATTGGCGACCGTCAGACGGGTAAAACTGCTATTGCCATCGATACCATTATTAATCAAAAAGAAAATTACAAGAATGGTGACCCCGTTTATTGCATTTATGTGGCAATAGGTCAGAAGGCATCAACAGTGGCTAACATTGTAAATACGCTTAAGCAAGCAGGCGCAATGGAGTATACAATCATTGTTAGTGCTACGGCAGGTGAGCCTGCAGCTATGCAATACTACGCTCCATTTGCTGGTGCAGCCATCGGGGAATACTTCCGTGATCGTGGTATGCATGCACTTGTTGTATATGATGATTTGTCAAAACAAGCAGTTGCATATCGTGAGATATCCTTGATATTGCGTCGTCCTTCAGGTCGTGAGGCATACCCAGGTGATGTTTTCTATTTGCATTCACGTTTGTTGGAACGTGCTGCAAAAATCAACAATCAACAAGAGGTTGCAGAAAAAATGAATGACCTGCCAGCATGCTTAAAGGGTGAGGTAAAAGGCGGAGGTTCTTTAACGGCGTTACCTATTATTGAAACTCAAGCTGGTGATGTGTCTGCATATATCCCGACCAACGTAATTTCCATTACAGATGGTCAGATTTATTTGGATACCAATCTCTTTAATCAAGGTTTCCGTCCTGCTATTGATGTTGGTATATCGGTAAGCCGTGTAGGTGGTGCAGCACAAATCAAAAGTATGAAGAAAGTGGCTGGTACATTAAAGATAGACCAAGCACAGTATCGCGAACTCGAAGCCTTTGCAAAGTTCTCTTCTGATATGGACCCTGTAACGGCAATGACTATTGATCGTGGACGTAAGAATAATCAGTTGCTTATCCAAGCCCAATATAGTCCGATGCCAGTGGCAGAGCAGGTAGCCGTTCTTTATTGTGGAATACACGGATTGTTAAAGGATGTACCCCTTGATAAAGTACGTGATTTTCAAGATACATTCTTACAGGTTATCCGTTCACAATATGCAGATAGTGTGCTAAAAGCATTGGCCGAAGGAAAGCTTACAGAAGAGGTAACGCAAAACATTGAGAAAGTGGCTGCAGATGTAGCTGGACAATATAAAGCATAAAGTATATGGCTTCACTTAAAGAGGTAAAAACGCGAATAGCTTCAGTAAATAGTACTCGAAAGATAACGAGTGCCATGAAGATGGTGGCGTCATCAAAGCTTCATCATGCGCAACAAGCTATTGAAAGCATGCGTCCGTATGAGGATAAGCTATCTCACATAATGTCTACATTTGTCGGAAGCATGGAAGGCGAGATTGATACTCCTTATGCGAAAAAGCGCGAAGTGAAGCGAGTTGCAATCGTGTTCTATACATCAAACTCTTCGCTCTGTGGTGGCTTTAATGCTAATGTTGCTAAGGATTTCTGCCATTTAGTAAACGATTACAGAGAGAGAGGTATAGAGGTTGTAAAAGTTTATCCGTTAGGAAAGAAAGCTGCAGATGTTGCCCAAAAAATGGGCTTTGTTCCTGAGGTTGATTATTCATCTTTGCTTGATCATCCATCTTATGACAAAGCTACGCAGATCGCTTCGGAGTTGATGGATTTGTTTGCAAAAGGTGAGGTAGACCATGTTGATATGATATATCATCACTTTAAGAGTGCTGGTACACAAATATTGACAGAAGAAACTTTCTTACCAATAGAGTTGCAAGTAGACGACCAAAATGCATCTGTAGACAATATAACTTTAGACTTTATTGTTGAACCTTCTAAACAGGATGTAGTGAGCGAGCTTATTCCTAAGTCACTCCACTTAAAACTCTTTACAGCTTTGCTCGATAGCCTTGCAAGTGAACATGCAGCTCGTGTGATGGCCATGCAAACAGCTACAGACAACGCTGACGAATTGCTGCGTGAACTTACGCTTACTTATAACAAAACACGTCAGCAAGCTATTACATCTGAACTTCTTGATATTGCAGGTGGTAGTATGCAGTGAAGTGCTTAATTTATGTAGGTGTTTAAAAAAAACGATAAGGGTGATTCTATAAATTCTGCTACACAATTTGTTGTTGCAGATGTTATATAGAATCACCCTTATTGTATGTAATCCTTCTTATTTCTTATTCAATTGTTTAGGCTTTACGTCTAATCTATAGGTGATAGTTAGCATGGCATACGAGGGCTTAGTGTTGTATTTTGATTCTGTCCATCCCTGAGCATTAACAGATCGACTAACATTGGGATTTTGATGTAGTATATCAAATCCAACGGCTTTGATAATCCATTGTTTCTTTTTACCGAATGGCCGAGATACCTCTGCGTTCCACACCCAGTTGGTGGTGTTCATCGAAGCATCGCTGTATCCGCGCTTATAATATGCCATAATGTCGGTAGAAACATTAATGTCCCAGAAAATAGGTGCAGAAAACGTTATGCCATAGTTGAACTGTGTGAACGAATTGTCAGAGAAACGCTTCTGTATGCTTTTTTGCTTCGTCCAGTTTACATCTACTCTTGCTCCAACTCGCAAATCTTTAATACGGTAGTCAATGCGCATATTGTTGCTTATGTTTAGGTTATCAACGGCAGATCTTGATGGAATTTCATCCATATTGTCGGTTGTGTAATCAAGATTGTGCATGAGATTAAAGTTGAAAGAGTTGCTTATATTCCAACTTTTCAATTTTCCCATTAGCCCACTATAATCAGCTTTAGCCCATGTTTGCCATGTACCGCTTATGTTCATGGGGCGCATGGTTGTTACGCCATTTGTACGATTATAAAATTGTGCATAACTAACGCTGTTTTCCCATTCTGAGTAACCAAAGTTTAACTTGAAAAAACGCATGTAGTCATTTTGTTCTTGATATTGATATTTTGCTTCAATCTTGTACCGTTTTGTCGATTTTAGTAGTGGATTACCTTCATTTCTGAACAACGGATTGCTGGTATCAATCACATCAAGCAAGTAGGTAAGTTCTGGAAGTTCTTTTCTTATGCTACCAGATAAGTTGATGCTTTGTTTTCCTTTAGACCAACTTAGTGATACAATAGGGTTGTTAATGAAGTTATTATTTGTTTTCTTTTCTTGCGTATTGTTGGCACGTAAATCTCTGATGCGACGAAAGCATATGTCATATTCTCCAAGGAAGTCTACTCCGAAGTTCTTATAAGCAATAGATAAATTTTGTTGGAAGTAGATATAGCGCTCCATGCGTGTAGTATGGTAGGAATTTCCTTCGTCTATCATCCAAGATATTTCTGCTGCAGATGGTGCAAGCCAATCATCTTCGCTTCGATATAAATCTTGATGCCCTGAGTTAAATTCTTGTTGATATTCCAAAGAACTACAGGTGTAGAAACGAAATGATTTTTTGTATATGTATATTTCATCTTTTTGCGCAAGAAGATTTATAGGTAATAAAAGAAAATATAATAGCCAATATATTTTATGTGGAAATGCAGTCTTTATATTGGTAAGGTATTAGTCGGAAAGGTGTAAAGAGGTATTTAATGAATGTTAGGGGGATGGAGACTATTCATTCCCCCTAATGTTGAATCATTCAATAGCACTATTTAATATGATAAAAGATTTATGTCGCAAATATAATGTATATGTTGATACTCCGTATATTAAAAAAAGGAAAATAATGTAATATTTTAAGCGTGTCTAAAAAAAAGCTTTGGTTTTATTTGCAGATAAAAAAAAATGTCGTACTTTTGCAAACGCAAATGAGAAAATAAATCATACAATGGTGTGTTAGTTCAGCTGGTTAGAATACATGCCTGTCACGCATGGGGTCACGGGTTCGAGTCCCGTAC
>CAKQOG010000017.1 GCA_934255485.1 uncultured Prevotellamassilia sp.
CAGGATGCTACATTCTGTTTATTTCTAATTCGTAACCTCTTCTTTTTATGAGATAAAAACTTATCTCATTCTCAATTACTTATAAAAAACTTGTAGTTTCCATTATTAAAACACCCAAATTCGTCTCTATTTTGAATTTTCAGAATGTCAATAAATGTTCACGTTTGAGGCTTTTTTGAATTTGTAGCGCTAATAGCATAAGACAATAAAAAACTACTGCTCATGTTTGTTGCTTTGAGTAAGTGCAAGCAAAGTTACAAACATGAACAGCATGTGTTTTTTTATATCGTTCAAGGAGGCATTTTTATGCTCAGAACGTAAAGAGGGCAAACACACCGACTTTAGCATGTTGAAGCATCATATGTTGTTACGACTTCGATTTTAGCCATATAATAATACCTACAACAACAATTGCTCCTCCAATCCAAGCATCAGTATTGTCGTCATCGTCGCTGTCTGAAGAGCGTTCAGTTGCTTCATCTTCGGTTTCAGCGTTTTGCGCAGTATTGCGAATACCTGTTTGGTTAATGAGTAATTCAGGATTTGCAGCAAGGTAGGCATCAGCTTCAGCATCCGATACGTCGCTACCATCTGTAGTGTATGATGATGAACTGCTACTTTCTGAACCATGTTTTAAGCACATGTGTTGTGAACCGGCAGAATAGAATTCACCACAATTAGAACATTGAATTCTTTTTTTAGATAGACCATAAGTTCCACAATTCGCCCCTTCATAGTGGTATCGCGGGTTGCGTTGTGCCGATGCTGTTAGAAAACACACAAAGGCTGTTAAAAGTAATATTAGATGTTTCATGATTATGTATATGTTAAATGTGTATTGTTGATGTAAATTTATATAAAATATGCATACAAAGAAGCAGTTGATATTTAGTGGATTACATAAGTGGTAACAGATATAACAAATGTATCAGAATGCTTATGCTATGTGACAAAAACATTTTCGTCCCATACGCTTTTAGTTAGCTGGCAGTTCAGAATAAAAAAACGAAACCAATTATCGTAAGCGATTTTTTTAGAAAGTAAAAATAATTTTAGATACCAACTCTTGATTGCTAAATTTCAGTGTTTAACCATAAAATGGTATCTTTGTAGCTTGTATTTGGGTAATTCCGAATTATTCAAAACAACATATTTGCCACAAGGCCTTTATAGTTAAAATAAAAAGATAGTACATTACAAACAACTCTTAAATAAAAGGTATTAACTCCTTTTCAACCCCAAAATATGCCTACACATAGTATTTACGTAACCTTCTCGATTGTTACATATAACACACCTTACAGCGAAGTAGAAAGAGTTGTAAAATCGCTCTTGCTATATGCTGGCGAGAAGCAAATATTTGTGGTAGATAACTCAAAAGAAGATGTTATATCTCAACGGTTACGTGAACTTGACGAGCATATATGCTATAAGCATTTTAAAAAGAATGTTGGGTTTGGAACGGCACACAACTGGGCTATTAAACAAGCTCAAATCATGAGCAGTAAGTATCATATTATAGTTAATCCCGATATTTACTACCACAAGGATGTGGTGGCACCTATACTTGCCTACATGGAGCAAAACCCATCTGTGGGTGAACTGATGCCTTGCATATTGTCGCCAAATGGCAGTGTGCAATATTTACCCAAACTAATGCCTACGCCATTGATGTTGTTGCAACGTAGGTTGCATAGAATATTAACTTGTTATGGCACACATTGGATGCAACGCTTCGAAATGCGGTCAATGCGCAATGATAGAGTGTATGAGGTGGGACATGTGTCTGGCTGTTATGCAGTTGTTAGGATGGAGACGATTGAACGTTGTGGCATGTTCGACCAACGCTTCTTTCTCTATTTTGAAGATACTGACCTTAGTCGCCGTATATGCAAATGCTATAAGACTGTATATTTTCCCTACGTTACAGTATATCATAAATACGGCCATTCTGCTATTAAAAGTGTTAAGTGTTTCAATCACTTTATATGCTCTTTAATAAAGTATTTCTGTAAGTGGGGATGGTGCTTTGATAAGTTCAGAAAAGAGAGCAACCAACGTTTCTTATCGCAATTATAAACTAACAAACGCTTTAATAATATGATGCTTAAAATATCCTTTATAAAGTATATTGCCGTTTTAATGATAGGGTGTGTATCAATCTTTTTAAGTGGGTGCTCGCAGTTCTCAAAACAAGCTGCAACAGACCCCACAGAGGGTTATAGCACAGAACGAAAGGCTATGGAGCAAGAGGCACAAAAACGACTTGATTTGGCACGTAAGCAGTTGGCACAAAACCAATTGCAAGAAGCTAAAGCAACGATAAAAAAGATGCGTAAAGACTGCTACTTGGCACTTACAGCTCGAAAAAAAGGCATTTTGCTTATGGATTCTGTAGACTTGAAAATAGCCCAAAATGAGCTTATGAAGCAAGATAGCATTATGCTTAAGAACCCCGATAAAGGAAAAGAGTCATTTAAGAATGCATGTCAAAAAGTGCAATTTCTTGAACGCAAACTTCAGTATGATAAACGTACTGAAAATAAAAACTAAACGATATTGATATTAAAGTATTTCTCTAATACAACCATCATATATGGAGACTACAAATTTTAAAGCAGACCTTAACGAATCTCAGTATGACGCTGTGAGCTACTGCAATGGTCCATTGCTCGTGATAGCTGGAGCAGGATCGGGCAAAACCCGTGTGCTTACTTACAAGATAGCTTATCTATTGCAACACGATGTTAGTCCGTATAGCATTTTGGCTCTAACATTTACCAACAAGGCGGCAAAGGAGATGAACAATCGTATTGCAAAAATTTGTGGTGACTCGTGCGTACAGGGTTTGTGGAGCGGTACGTTCCATAGCATTTTTGCGCGCATTCTGCGCATTGAGCACGATACAATTGGCTTTCCGAGTGACTTTACTATTTATGATGCTTCAGACTCTAAGTCACTGATTAAGACCATTGTAAAAGAACTTATGCTCGACGAAAAACTGTATAAGCCTAATGTGGTGGCTGGGCGTATTTCTGAGGCTAAAAACCACCTTATATTGCCACAAGCTTATGCAGCCGATGGTAGCATTCAAAAGCGTGATGGGGCTGAGGGATTGGGCCAAATTCATCGTATATACGCTATCTATCAGCAACGTCTTCGCAGTGCCGGAGCGATGGATTTTGACGACTTGTTGGTGAACATGTTTTATTTGCTCAGAGACCACGAAGACAAACGACAAAAGTATATCAACCGCTTTGAATTTATCCTTGTTGATGAGTATCAAGACACCAACATGGCACAACACCGCATACTATCATTGCTTACTAACAAAGACTCAAGAATATGCGTGGTAGGCGATGATGCACAAAGTATCTATGGATTTCGCGGGGCTGACATCACCAACATATTGAATTTTAAAGAGCAATATCCCACGGCAAGAGTTGTGAAACTTGAATGCAACTACCGCTCAACAAAGAACATTGTAGAAGCTGCTAACTGCATTATTCGCAATAATGTGGGACAGATACCTAAAAAGGTTTACTCTGCTGGCGAACAAGGCGAACCTATTGAAGTGATGGCTGCCGAAACTGATAAGGTTGAAGCACAAAAGGTGATGGCAAACATTGTTATGCTGCACTCGCAACGCAATGTGCCTTACAACGAAGTGGCAGTGCTCTACCGTACCAATGCGCAAAGCCGTGTGATAGAAGAGGTACTGCAAAAGGCTGCTATACCTTATCGCATATATGGTGGACTATCGTTTTACCAACGCAAGGAGGTGAAAGATGTGTTGGCATATTGCCGACTAACCGTAAACCCTGATGACGAAGAAGCCTTTAGGCGTGTTATTAACTATCCTGCTCGTGGCATTGGTAATACTACCATGCAAAAGTTGCAAATGGCTGCTGCTACCAATGGGGTAAGCCTATGGCGAGTGGCTGAAAGCGTAGAGCATTATGGCGTGGAACTGAACAAAGGTGCTAAGAATAAACTGCTTGCTTTTTGTGAGTTAATAGAGTCGTTCCGTATAGAAAACGAAGTGAAAACAGCATCGGATGTGCTGAAAACAATCATCACACGCAGTGGCATTGCCGTGGACATAGCTAAGGAACATACGCAAGAGAGCAAATCGCGCATGGAGAATATTGACGAACTCTTGGCTTCGGTACAGACTGTAGAAAAGGAGCGCTACGACGAAGACCATAGCTGCAAACGTATAGATTTAAGCGACTATTTATCAACCATTTCGTTACTCTCGGATGCTGATACTAAAGACGATGGAAAACCGCGTGTTACGCTTATGACGGTGCATGCTGCTAAGGGATTGGAATTTGAGGCTGTGTTTGTTACCGGGCTTGAGGATGAACTATTCCCCAATGCTAATGCAAGACTTTATCCTAAGGAGATGGAAGAGGAACGCCGATTATTCTATGTGGCTGTAACGCGTGCTAAGAGTTATTGTTTCCTGTCGTATGCAAGAATGCGTTTTCGCTTTGGCAATATGCAATATAGCGAGCCAAGCATCTTTATTGACGAAATAGACGACAAGTACTTACACTTTCAAGATACGAAACGTTCCACTTCGAGTTGGGGCAATGGAGGCTTTGAACAACCCTATTCACAACGTCGCAACTCGTGGGGAAGAAATAGTTTTGAAGCAGAATTTAATGCTCCAACAGAGGACGATTTTCGTAGTGCAATGAATGGTGATAGGTACGATGGCTCTCGCAATTCATATAGTGGTACTACGGCTCGTGGTGGGGATGACTACAGACAATGGGGGAAGCAACGCCGTGAATGCGAGGATTATATCCCTAAAAGAGTAGCTCCGCGCACACCGCCAAGTGGTTATGTGCGTGCAAGCGTAACGCGTAAGGTTCATGGTTCATCAGATACCGATGCTACCTCTGCTACTGCAAAAAAGGCTACTGCACCTGTCTTTGGCGGGCTTGCAGAGGGGGTAAGCGTTCATCACGATAGGTTTGGAAACGGCAAGGTGCTTGCAACAGAGGGATTTGGTGATAGTGCTAAAGTACAAGTTGATTTTGGCGCAGCTGGTGTAAAGAATTTACTTGTGAAGTATGCCAAACTTACCATATTATGATTTAGAAAGCACGTAATCATTATGCTTATAAACAAAAAGATGTTCAATTGTTTCTTTGCAATTGAACATCTTTTTTGCTTGATTAAAAAACGCTTTTTGTAAAGGGTGTGGTTCTATAAACAGATTTTATAGAATCACCCTAAGGCATTATGGCAACATGGTGTTCCATAAGATTGTTGGGGTAAAACTTATAATTGAAAAATTAATGGGTTGCTGCTATTAATTCTATACCCAAAATACAGAATGTTGTATAAAATTAAAAGGTCGCTCAGCATATTTTGAATAAAATATGTCAAACGACCTTTTAATTAAATTATGTAAATCTATTGTTTATAACAGATAAAAAACTTTAGTTAGCAAATGTTGGAGTTGTGCCGAAGTCTTTGTAGTTGCAATCAAAGAGGTCCTTGGTTTTAGATATTTCTTCAACCATACCAACTGGCATCTCCTTCAGTGTGCCATCCTTTACAAGTGCATCCATGTCTTCCTTAAACTCGTTGTACATGTCAGGAGAGCAGATAAACCACTTGTTTCCGTAGTCGCCAATATAGAGCGATACTTGGCGGAGGAAGCCCCAACGCTCAAAGTAGGGGAAGAGGTTGTAACCAGACAAACGCGATACCTTGCGTATGTAGTTCATTACGTAAGGAAGTGAATTCTCCCACATAGTGCTTGAACCATTTACATACCCCTTCTTAACCCAACAACTATTAGGATATTTAGCTGCGAGAACTGCATACTTACCATTCTTGTTGCCATTTTGAGTAGATGCAATCAACTCATACTTATCAATACCATCTTTCTTCTCAATAGTAGAACCTTCTTCATTGTCGGTTTGACGAAGAGCTTCGTACCAATCGGGAGCAAAGTCGTCTTTGCCATGAGTGGTGAAATAGTTATAGAGCATAATGAATGGGCAAAGGGTTTCGCCGACACCAACTTCATTGATAGTAAGCGCACGCAAAGGATTTATCTTATACTCGGTAATAACAGAGTCTTTCATTGATTCAATTACTTTGCGCAAAGCACTATTGTTCATAAGGTTGCGGTTGGTGTATGCAAGATAACGCATGTTACTATTACGTGAACCTTTGGCTTTGCCACCTAAATAGCTTGGCTCTATATCAGAGTAGTTGGCATCAACAAAGTGACGACGTGCTGGAATCCAATTGTTAATCTTGTCTGATTTGTGGAAGCCCATGCGCATAATATTGTAGTATGAGTTCATGTTGTTTGTTACTTCGCTCATACCAGCCCAACAGAAGTAAGGGTGCATCTGATGTTGGTGACCCCACTCGTGCGAAAGTCCCCAAATTGCATCGTCATCATTATATACCAATGTCTTGCAGTTAAGCACACGACTTTCTTGGTTGTGGTGGAACGATACGCCCAAACCACCTTGGAACATGTAGTAAGTGTAGTTGGTATATGCAAATGTGCGGTTATCTGGTTCGCGGTTATACTTCTTGAAACCAAGCAAGTAATGCTCCCATGAAACGAGAGAGTCGAGTACATTCATATACTGACGATAACCGATAGACTTGCCATCGGTAGCCTTACAATAGTCATGCAGACCCTTTGAAGTCCATACAGAGTGAACCTTTGTACCAACAACATCCATACATGTGTTTACAGCGTTGGCTGTGAGTTCGTGCATCTCTTCGTTGGTCTTATCACTGCTCAAGTAACCATTAACTTGGCCATTGATGAAGTGAACCTTAATCTTAGGTTGTAACTCTGGGTTTGCATCTGCATAGTAGCATACGTATGCCAAACCATCGTAATCGCCATCATAGTCGATGATGTTCAAACCATTGTGAATTGAGTAGCTCTTAGTATCAGGGTTTCCTCCATCAAAGCTGTCACCATCTTTACCTACATACCAAGCAGTTACGAGGAGTGGAACTGATACGTTATCAGGAAGTCCTGATACGGCAATAGCTTGTTTGCCCTTGCTTATGTTGATACCAGTTGTTCCTTGGCGTTGGTCATAATACTTGCCTGGAGCGTTCCATAGTGAACTTTGTGTTACATAAGAAAGCTTAGCTGAATATTCTGCAACACGATATTTCTCATTGTAAGTCTTGTTGAGAAGTCCCTTAGCAAGGCCATAAATAAACTCGTCATCGATGTTGTCTACATCTGCTTCAGTAACAGTTGGCTTCAATTCAGACAAAGATTGGTCTGTAAAGTAGCTATAGAATGTCTTAGCGGCTTCATTAGATTTCATGAACTGCATTTCTGCGCAACTTGCATAACCACCATTTCCGCTGAGAACCTTAATCTGAATAGATTTAGGATTATCCAAACCATTTGGACCAAGAGCAATTTGATACTGACCAATAGTTTCTTTGCAATCAGCTGTTGTTATAAGGGTGTATTTGCTTTCTGTTCCGCATTTTGCATAAACCTCTACCTTACCAAAACAACCATTGGGTGTGCCGTCTTGACGTGTGATGTAGTTGATGTAGTCAATATGGTCTATTGCATTGAAGTTGTAGGTAATAATTGCTGGGTTCTTTTCTGAAACTTCAAACTTGTTGGTCCATGCAGTGTGCCAAAGTGTTGAGTTATTGTTGTCGTAAGAACGGCTGATATCGTTTCCGCTTTGCTGGGAATTAGCCTTAGCTGATGCAATCTTTACTTGTGTATCTGTAGGCATATCCTCAACACTTTCGTTTTTGCCTTGTGTGATAAAGAGCGTTTCTTTAAGTCCTTTTTCTTCATTGGCAAAGGTTACACATCCCATGCGAGATGCAGCGTCTTGGTTAGCTTGAAGGTGTATATAAACAATACCATCGTTTGATTTTCTTACAGAAATCCAATCGGCATTAGTTGTTGCTGTAAAATCAACATTAGCTGTGATGTCGTAGCATAACGTACGTTCGCGATAGCTCACAGTTTGCTTGTGTGGAGCTACAATAACGGGATATGCGTCATCTGCTAATTTTACTTGTGCCATCATTGGCTGAAATGCAGAAGAAGCAACAGCTAGTGTGGCACAGGTGAAAATTTGTTTTATATATTTCATTTTTTTTATGTCTTATTTATAGATAGAATAGGGTAGAGAGGACTTTTCGTTAAAGGATAACTTTGCGACCATTTACAATGTATACACCTGTAGATAACTGCAGAGTTTGCTCACCATCAACCGTACCTTGCCAAATAAGTTTGCCTTCAGCGCTATGTATGCGAACTGTTTGTGGTTTTCCACTCTGCATAACAAGTGAACCATGATTGGCTTTGATTTCGAGCGCACCATTAGTAGATGTAGCTACGTCGTCAATACCTGTTACAATGTCGTCGATATTATCTACTACTGCGAAGTGGGTAGACTTCAATACCAAGTCAGGATAGTTAGTTGATGTCATTTCAACGTAAACATCCTTTTGCTTATTAAGGAATGCTACAATACCTGCATATTTAGCCGCAGACTTTGTAATCATAGCAGACTTTGCAATAGATTCGTAAATGTTTTCGGTGCTATCAAACGATACTCCTTGGTAGGCAAACTTAATCGTATAAGTTTGATTGTTGCCGTCCTTTGCCCAATCGGAGAGTTTTAATAAATATTTAGGTGTTGATTTGTCGGCATTGAATTCCGTCATATATTCATTATTTGACGGACAACGATAGAGGTAATAACATGTAACACCAGACTTTACAGTCTTTAAAAGTTTTGAGTTGATGTTAACCGTCTCCTCTTGTGGAAGGTATGAAATGTTTTCAACGCGTGTGTTTTGTGGGAAAGATGCAAAAGTAAGATTGTTGCCACCACAAGTATAAGCATACAACTTGTTAGACGTTGGGTAGTTAAACAAATCAACACTTTTAAGTACGCCATTGTTTTCTACAGCAATATACTTTAAGTTTTCTGCTGTTGAAACATCTATTTTTGATATCTTATTGTTTTCTGCAAAAAGCTGACGAAGATTTTCTTTGGTTCCATTTATAGTAAGTGTGGAAATCTTGTTGTCACCACACATTATAACAGAAATGGAATCAGACTTTGTTGTGACAGAACTCAAGTTGTTACCAACACATTTCAGTACGTCCAAATTGGTGTTGCTAAGCAGTGAAACAGAACTGATGTTATTGTCGCTTACATTGAGTTGCTGCAATGTTGCAGTTTTAATTGAAAAACTTGTGCTTGAGGTATTGCCAGCATTATTTTTTAAGCTATTGTTGGCAATGTTTACATTTTCAATCAAAGGATTAGCGGTTTCGTTTACCTTTAATGTCTTTAATTGGTTGTTTGCACAATTAAGGTCTGTCAATTTAGCGTTAGAGGTTACGTCCAAGTTTGTGAGCTCGTTGTCTTGGCAATACAACGAACGCAGATTAGGTGCTTTTGTAATATCTATTTTTGAAATGTTTTGCCCTTCACAAATCAGCATTTCAAGTTTTGATGGGGTAGTGATAGTAATTGTGCTACCTGCTACAGTACCTGTTATGGTTAGCACATCCTCACTTGTTTTGGCAATGGCTACTGGTGTGCCGTTTCCCCAATCCACTGTTGCACCATGCTTTAGCTGGTTCAACTGGAGTGTTACAGTTTCGCCCACTTTTTTGCTTGTGGTAAGTGTAACTACATCATCTGCCATCACAGGAGATATAGCAAGCATACCAGCAGCGAGTAACGAAACAAAGAGTTTGTTTTTTTTCATAGAAAAAGTATGTAACTGTTTAAAGATGTATTTTGCAATATGATACTATTGTATAGCAAAATTGCGAAAAAAAAGCGTTGTATACAAAAGTTTGTTGAGTTTTTAGTGTTTTTTTTGAAAATCTCTTTTTCCAACAGTCATCAGAAGTCCAATTTTTTTGGAAAGTTGAATTGTATCTAAATGTTAAGAGACAGATAGATATTCTTAGTTGTAATTTGTCACCCGAAACGCTCACCATATCAATTACAATTTAAGCAAAGGTTAGAAAGAGATTATCGTGAGAAAAAAGAGAGGAAGTCTGAATTAGAGCGTCTACTATCGCAATCGCCATCAGAAAGAACTGCAGATAATGTAAAGAAAGGGCTTGTGAAAACAGCTGTTTTTATGGGAAGTATCACTCCACAGCATGTCTCAGGTAGGCTTTATAAAGTTGAAAATGGAGATGGCTGCGGAATGTTTTGCCTTTTGTTTTGTATTATTGATGCAATTTTAGTTTTTCTATTTTGGCTTATTTGGGGATGAACATAAGCAGTTTTATCTATATAATATAGGAAATAGGACACTTCTTGCAAAAACAAAAATATCCTGCAAAAAGTGTCCTCTATATTAGATCAGAACTCTTCTTTTACATAATTATAAGGACCATAAATTATTCTGACATAATATTTTGCCCCAGTAGTAAGTTCCGTGTTGTTATCGGTAGCTATTATACTCGTGTGAATTGCCATATTATCGCTTGTAGTCAAATCTCTCATATTTCCATTCCAAAAGGGAGATATACCACATACATGCATAGGATTGCCATTCTCGTCTGGTATTCTATACATATTTGTATATTTTTCTGATAACACATCTGCAAACTCTTTTTCTAAATCAAGAGCTTCGTTGAATGTTTTTGCATTCTTTACAAAAATGCATTGATAAAGATAAGAATGGTACATTCTACCTTTCATGGAAATACGTCACATTTACGAACAAAGCAATATACCTATATCATCCAAATAATCCAAAATCTTCACATCCATTTGAATATAAAACCAACGACTCTAATAGTGCTTTTAACAGTATTAAAAGTTACTTTATCAATAGACTGCCTCCAATATATGTAGAGGCAAAGGATATGCGAATAATTAAAATACTGGATGTACAGAATATTGGTAATTGTATCAAAAAATTAACTGCAAAAGTATTTTCTGACAAACAATCCAAGAGGACTATTAATAGTAAGGCTTTAATTCCTAAAACTAAAGTTCTGTTCTCTAAAGAGATTGCTGATACATATAAATCAAAATACTTGGATTGGCTGTGTTTGCACCAATCTGGCTGTTATCCAATATATTATAGTGTTGAAGTCCGTACAAATTCAGATTTGTTAAATACTAATGAGGATGCTTTCATATTCATTCTAACAACAGGCATGAAGCAAATAACTATTATCTACGAAAATACAAACTATTCACGCAGTACTTTAGTTTTTAAAATTGAAAAATCAAAATTAAACGATGCCATTAAAGAAATACATGAATTTTTTGCTTCCGATATTATGAATAAGCGAGAACAAATCGCTAATGCTCAACTAAATCATCCGCTATTCATTTCCAATAAATTTTGGAGAGTGCTACATACTGATTTTGATAACTGGAAAGAAAAATTAATAACACTATGACAAAGCTAAATCGAGGAAACTGGCCATCTGACCCATACGAATGTCCGTATTGTTTCCAGAATATGAATTCAATGGAAGCATTGATAGATCATTTTGAAAAGATGTGGAATCCAAAGAAATACATCCATCAGAGATTTTGTGTAGATTTGAGTAGACGAAAAGCAAAGTTATACAATGCAACAACTCCTAGCAATATATCAGTATATAAATCTCCGAGCGTGAAAGCATATAGCACCAACTTTGAAGCAAATAAGCGTAAACATTAAATCCAAAGCCTATTTCGCTCAACCATTGCCAATTACATCCTTGTCAAAGATGATGACCACGAGAATAGATAGAGTGATCACTCAATGCAAAGGTGACGCAGTTCGTACATTGATCCATTGTATATATTGAGGTCTACTTTTGTCTTTATTCCTTCTAACTTTCCACAATCTGTATGCTGCCAAAAACGCCATTTGCCACTATATGTAAGTGAACGTACGTAATAATGTGCAATCCAATAAGGGTAGTGATCGAATTCTTTGGTGTTGAGGTAATCTTTCTTAAACTTATAGTTTGTGTAGAGAATAGGAGGCACTTTATATTGCTTTTCAACTATTTTAAGCCATGTTAGTGAAGCCTTTCTGAGTTGTTCTGGAGATAGAGAACCTGTTTCTTCAATATCTAATACGGGAGGTAAGTCACCTTCTTCAAGGTGAACTTGTTTTAAGAAATATTTAGCTTGTTCTGAAGCCTGTATGTTGGGCTTGAAATAGTGGTATGCTCCTCGTAAAAAACCATGCTCGCGTGCTTGGTAAAAGTTATCATTAAAATTTTCGTCAAGATAATCTTTACCCTCTGTAGCTTTTATGAATATAAAACTAATTGGCTCACTATTTACTGATGCATTTGATAGCTTTTCCCAATCAATATCGCCTTGATGATGACTGATATCTATGCCATGGATAGAATAACCATCAGGATAGACCTCGTTGCCATATAGTGCTTGCCATTTTGAGTGGTATCTTTCAACTACATAGATATAAAAGAAATAAACCATCAACGCTGCACCGCATATTAATGTTAAGCGAACAAGTAATAAACGCAATTTAACCTCAATATCTTTAATTGTGCGATTACTCTTCTTGCGTTTGGCAACACTTTTTGTTCTGTGTGTTACTGTACGTGGTTTGCTCGTACGTTTTGTTGTAGTTCTTCTATTACTATTAAAGGGCACTTTAGGCATAAATATGAGATAGAAAAAGGGTTAAATGATGTGGAACTGCATTTATCTGAGATGTCCACTATCACTTAACCCTTTATTTTATACAAGTTGATAACTGTAGGATATGGAGATGTTCTAGCTATCAATAGAATTTTATATCTAATGCATAGTAGAACATGCTCTCATTCAACAAATTATTTGCCTTGTTCAAGTTTAAGAGTAACAGTGCATTGATCGCATACTTCAGAAGGTCCCCAATATTGAATAGGACCAGGATAAACAAAGCATGTATTCTCTGCCCATTCTTTGCGATGAGAAGCAAATTCTTTAAATGGAGCACCATCTAAACGAACGAGAGCTTTCTTAATAACTGGCTTCATCTTACCATTACGACGTTCCATGTTCATCATCATAGTGATGGGCACACCACCAGCAACCCATTCTGCTGCAGGTGCTGTTGTATTTTTAACGATTGCCATGTAACCAGTTTTGCCATTTGCTACAAGTTGAGCTGCACTTGTACCAAGAGCATAGCAGTAGTCTGCATCATAGTTTGATGGAGCAGCGCAACGGCCTTCGTAACCAAAGAAGTGGTGTTGTGCTGAGAACTTACCAACATATTTGCCTTCTTTCTTCCAAGCTGCAAGTTTGTTGCCTACCATTTCAGAAAGCAATTTTTCTGTTTCGATGAGAGATACTTGTACGTTTCCGTGTGGGTCACGTTCCATAGTAAGTTGTTTTGCAACACCTTCAGGAAGGCTCTCATAGATAGCTGCATTGTCCTTTGAAAGCTTTGAAAGAATCCATGCACGTTGGTCTGCAGCAGCAACACTTGCAGCTTCTGGAGTTGCAAGGAGGTCATTCAATTCAGCTATAAGCTTCTTCATTGCAGGGATAAACTCGATAAGTCCCTCAGGAATAAGTACAGTACCAAAGTTGTTGCCGTTAGCAGCACGCTTAGCAACGATTTCTGCAATGTAAGTGACGATATCATCAAGAGTTTGATTCTTCTCTTCAACCTCTTCGCTGATGATACATACGTTAGGTTGGCATTGTAGAGCGCATTCCAATGCGATGTGGCTTGCAGAGCGACCCATCAATTTGATGAAGTGCCAGTATTTGCGTGCAGAGTTAGCATCGCGTTGGATGTTACCGATAACTTCAGCATAAGTTTTGCATGCAGTGTCGAAACCAAATGATGTTTCGATTTGGTCGTTTTTCAAGTCACCATCAATAGTCTTAGGACAACCAATTACTTGAACACCACAGTTGTGTGCAGCATAGTATTCTGCCAATACACAAGCATTTGTGTTAGAGTCATCACCACCGATAATAACAATAGCTTTGATACCCAATTCACGGATAATCTTCAAACCGCTCTCAAACTGATCTTCTTCCTCAAGTTTCGTACGGCCTGAACCAATCATATCAAAACCACCAGTATTGCGATAGTCGTTGATGATTTCGTCGGTAAGTTCAATATACTTATGGTCTACTAAACCACCAGGTCCCATCAAGAAACCATAAAGTTTGTTGTTGGCGTTTTGCTTCTTTAGTTCGTCATAAAGGCCGCAGATTACGTTGTGACCACCAGGAGCTTGTCCACCAGAAAGGATAATACCAATGTTCATTGGTGCATATTCTTTCTTCTCGTCAGTAGGAACGAACTCTACTAGAGGCATACCATAAGTATTGGGGAAAAGTTTTTTGATTTCCTCTTGGTCGCCTACGCTTTGAGTAGGTTCACCTTCTTTAATGCTCACATTTCCACGAAGACCAGCAGGAAGTTTAGGCTGGTATGAAGCACGTGCAATCTGTAATGCGCTTTTTTCCATAAATTAATTTATAAAATTATTAGGGTTTTAATCTAAGATTGAAAAGATTGGGACAACTTTTAAATAAAGCATTTAAAATGCCCATAATTTCCTTTTGCAAAGTTACTTATTTTTACGTGATACCACAATAAGCCTTTCATATTTCTTTACAAAAATAAAATAGAAAAGAGCTGCATAAGCTCTATACAGATAGGCTTTGTGCAGCTCTTGTGCTATTTTTATACAGAAATTACTTGATAATATCAAGTTCGCGGAACACTTTGGCTAATGCTTCAACGGCACGATCTACTTGTTCCTTAGTGTGAGTTGCCATAAGAGCAACACGTACAAGTGTGTCTTGTGGAGCACATGCAGGAGGAATAACAGGGTTTATAAATACACCTGCATCGAATGCGCGTGCGGTTGCTACAAATGTCTTTTCTGTATCACGTACATAAAGCGGTATGATAGGTGATTCAGTTTCGCCAATTTCAAATCCAGCTTCGCGGAAACGTTTCAAAGCGTAGCGTGTAACGTCCCAAAGTGCTTCGATGCGTTCTGGTTCGTTTTGGATAATGTGTAGGGCCTCCATTGCACATGCTGTTGCAGCTGGAGTGTTAGATGCAGAAAAGATATATGTACGTGAATTATGGCGTAACCAATTGATAATGCTTTCGTCTGCAGCAATAAAACCACCGATTGAAGCAAGAGATTTGCTGAAAGTGCCCATAATAAGGTCTACTTCATCAGCCAAACCAAAGTAATCGCAAACACCACGACCTTGACGTCCGAATACACCAATACCATGTGCTTCGTCTACCATGATGGTAGCGTTGTATTTGTGTTTTAGCTTAACGATTTCGGGCAAGTTTGCTAAGTCACCTTCCATTGAGAAAACACCATCCACAACAATGAGTTTAACAGCTTCGGGTGCACATTTTTGCAATTGACGCTCCAAATCAGCCATGTCATTGTGCTTATACTTTAAGCACGTAGAAAAAGACAAACGTCTACCATCAACGATTGATGCGTGGTCGCGATCATCGCAGATGATATAGTCTTCACGACCTGTAAGGCATGAAATAACACCAGAATTAACTGTAAAACCAGTTGAGTAACAAAGAGCGTCTTCTTTGCCAACAAATTCAGCAAGTTCTTTTTCAAGTTGTATGTGAAGGTCGAGTGTGCCATTTAAAAAGCGTGAGCCTGCACATCCCGAGCCATATTTCTCCATAGCCTTGATTCCAGCTTGTATGATACGTTCGTCACCAGTTAAACCTGTATAAGCATTTGAGCCGAACATAAGCACGTGGTGGCCACCCATTTCAACTTCAGTGCCTTGTTTGCCTTCGATGGCACGGAAATAAGGATATACCCCCTTTGCTTTATATTGTTGTGGTAGGGTATACTTTGCTAATCTGTCTTGTAATAATCCCATGAGATAAATCTTGGTTGTATTAAAGGAAATGTTTTTAAGTTATAAAATAAATACGTAACGTTGTATTTATGATAACATACCTTTCAATTAATTTGTTGGCAAAGGTACATATTTTTATATAAAAAAAAATAATTCTTATATGAAAAATGCACGGATACTTATATTTTGTGCTAATTCTACATTGAAGAGATTTTGTTTATTGCATTATTTAAGCACGACTCTATCTCCCAGTACTTTTGCGAAAGCACGTTCTATCTGACTCATTTCCATATACTGTTTCATCAATTCTTCTGCCTTCTGTGGGTTATCCTTTAATATTGGATTACGTAATTCAGTAAGCAATTGTTTGAGGTGTTCTTTTATAAGGGAATGCTTATAATCATGTAAGATGCGTGGAACTATTTCATCTAAGCGATCTTTATCCTCAACATATTGTTCTCTTTGGAATTTGCTAAGTTCAAAATTATCAAGTCCAACATCCGAGGCTAATTTGCTGATATTTTCATTGGGGTGAGCCATAAAGTAATCTAATGAAACCCAATTTTCGTCTTTTGCATGATCTACAGCCTCGAGCAAAATGTTTTGGAACAAATTATTGCGAAGATTAAGTCCATCATTTATCAAATCGTTATAAATGTATTCTGCAACAGATATTTTTTGAATTTGTACGTCGCCTTCTAATGCACTTTCATTGAAGTCCATAAACATATTGCCATAGCGAATAACGAGCGAAATGAGCATCTTTTCCTCAACTAATTCTGTGTCTGCATTTAATAGTTGTATATTTTTAGATTGTTCAGTCTCGGTGGTTGTCGTTGTGCTTTCGTTGGTGGCATTCTTCTGCTCCTTGCGTATTCTGTCACGATGTTGTTTGTTTATTTCATTAACAATCAGCTCTTCATTGATAGATAAGTTTACAGCACATTCGTGGATATACATTTGTCTAACCACGTTGTCAGGAATAACAGAGATGCTTTTTACAATGTTGGTTATTAGTTCAGCGCGTTTAATAGGGTCGCCTGCAGCATCAGTAAGCAAAAGATCTGTTTTGAATTTTATAAAATCTACTTGATGCTCGTTGATGTATTTTTGAAAATCTTCGGCATTATGTTTCTTAGCAAAACTATCGGGGTCATCGCCATCAGGAAGGAGCAAAACTTTAATATTCAGCCCTTCAGCAAGTAGCATATCGATACCTCTGAGACTAGCTTTAATACCAGCAGAATCGCCGTCATAAAGCACGGTTATGTTATCCGTAAATCGATGCAAAAGTCTTATCTGGCCTTCTGTAAGAGATGTTCCAGACGAAGCCACAACATTTTCTACACCACTTTGGTGCATAGAAATAACATCTGTATAGCCCTCAACTAAGAAACAACGATTTTGTTTTACAATAGCTTGCTTGGCTTGATAAATGCCATAGAGTTCTTTGCTCTTGCTATAGATGACGCTTTCGGGAGAGTTTACGTATTTGCCAACATTTTTGGCTTTATCTTTGTTCAATATTCTGCCACCAAATGCAACGATACGTCCCGACACCGTATGAACAGGGAATATAACCCTTCCATGGTAACGGTCGAGGATTAATCCACTATCCGTTTCATAGCATAGCCCAGTTTTCAGTAAATATTCTTTGCTAAATCCATGTGCAAGTGCTGATTTGGCAAACGCATCGCGTTGTTCAAGCGAGTATCCAAGATGAAATTTATGAATAATGTCATCTCTAAACCCACGTGCGCGAAAATAAGCCATTCCTTGAGCCACCCCATCCACATTGTTATGGAGTAGTTGCTGGAAATAATTATCTGCCCATTCATTTAGGGCAAACATACTTTCGCGTTCGTTTTGAGCAATTTTTTCTTCGTCTGTATATTCTTTTTCTTTTACTTCTATACCATATTTTTTTCCGAGCCATTTGATTGCTTCGGGATATGTCATGTGTTCAAGTTCCATGAGAAAATGAATGGCATTACCACCCTTTCCACATGAAAAACATTTACACATTTGACGAGCAGGAGATACACTAAACGAAGGTGTACGTTCGTTATGAAATGGACATAATCCCTTATAGTTCGCTCCAGTTTTGCGCAATGTTACGAACTCCTTCACCACGTCTACAATGTCTGTAGCGTCCATTACCCTTTGTATCGTTGCCCTATCTATCATATATTATTGTATATGTATGCTTTTCTCAAAAAGTATAAAATTATCTTTTAAATCAGAATTGGATGTTTTCAAATCCTGGTTTTACATAACAAGCTATGTTACCTTCAGACTCTTGAAAAGTTACCTTATAGCAATTGGGTACTTGTTCGCAAATCCAATGTGCCATATTTTCGGCTGTCGGGTTAAAGTCAAGTATATCATTTACATATTGATGGTCGAGCTTGTTCTGTATCAAAGTTTTTACGTGCGTAAAGTCTGTCACCATGCTGTTCTCATCAAGTTTCTCTGAACAGCAAAAGATTTTAACAACTCCATTATGGCCATGCAGTTTTTGGCATTTGCTCTCGTATGTAAGTTTTAGTTGGTGAGCAAAAGCTATTTCTATTCTTTTTGAAATGTAATACATTTGCTTTATCTATTGTTTATTGTTTTTGCATGTTTAATAGTGCAAAATTACGCCAAACAATCAGTATTTCAAAACAATACTGCCATTTAGTTTTTTCATTTTGTATAGTTATATAGTGTAAGAATAAAAATATGTAAGTATAATTAATATATATCAAACAATTTGTTGTATCTTTGCCAAAGTAAATATCTAAAAGTGTGACAATTTGTGTAATAGCTTACTATTAAACAGTAATAGAACATAATATTATGATTTATAACATTGACATGATACGCGACTTTTATGCTAACTATTCGCATCGTGTATCAGAGGCGCGAAAGGCGATTGGTCATCCACTTACTTATGCTGAAAAAGTGCTCTATGCTCATTTGGCAGAACGGCCAACAAAGAGTGGTTATCAGCGTGGTGTAGACTATGCGCAGTTCTATCCTAATCGGGTATGTATGCAAGATGCCACAGCGCAGATGGCCATCCTTCAATTTATGAATGCGCAACGCAAAGAGACTGCTGTGCCAAGCACCATACATTGCGACCATCTTATTCAAGCTTATAAAGGTGCTACTATCGATTTGCCTAATGCCAAAGATGTAAATCATGAAGTTTATGCATTTTTACAATCAGCTGCTCAACGTTATGGCATGGGTTTCTGGGGACCTGGTGCTGGTATCATACACCAAGTAGTACTCGAAAACTATGCGTTCCCTGGTGGCATGATGGTGGGTACAGATTCCCACACGCCCAATGCTGGCGGACTCGGAATGGCGGCCATCGGCGTTGGTGGTGCCGATGCTGTAGATGTGATGGTAGGAACTCCGTGGGAACTCAAAGTTCCACGTCTTATAGGTGTAAAACTCGTAGGTAAACTTTCAGGTTGGACATCGGCTAAAGATGTAATTTTGTATCTTGCTGGCAAACTTACTACCAAGGGAGGCACCAACGCTATTATTGAATATTTTGGCGAAGGAGCTGATAATTTGCCTGCAACAGGCAAGGCTACCATTTGTAATATGGGTGCAGAAGTAGGTGCTACGACATCGATGTTTGCTTTCGATGCGAACATGACAGCTTATCTCAATAGCACAGGACGCGAAGAGGTTGCTCAACTTGCACAAAGCGTAGCAGCAGATTTACGCTCTGACGATGATGTATTGACACACCCAGAACAATATTATGATGAACTAATAACTATAAACCTTAGCGAACTCACCCCTTATGTAAATGGTCCTTTTACGCCTGACGCAGCATGTCAAGTAAAGGATATGGCACAAAAGGTTGCGCATGACCAATTGCCCGATAAGGTAGAAGTGTGCCTTATTGGTTCGTGCACAAACTCGTCTTATCAGGATTTAGCACGTGCTGCATCCGTGGTTAAAGCCATGAAAGCAGCAGGTCATCAGCTAAAGGCGCAACTTATTATTAATCCAGGTTCAGAACTTGTAAGAGCAACAGCAGAGCGTGATGGTATTTTACAGACATTTATTGATGCGGGAGCGACAATCATGACCAATGCTTGCGGCCCGTGTATCGGTCAGTGGAAACGTATAACAGACGATCCTACACGACGCAATAGCATTGTTACGACCTTCAATCGCAACTTTGCCAAACGTGCCGATGGAAATCCTAATACCAATGCATTCATCACATCGCCCGAATCGGCAGTGGGCTATGCCTTTACTGGTTCTTTATCTAATCACCCTTCATATTCAACAGGATGGCCAGTATTCCAACCACAAGGAGAGTCTCTTCCTGCTAATGGCTATTGTGCTGACGCAGAAGGTGTACAGAAAGTTCGACCCGATTATGTGATAATACCTAATGATAGTGCAGAGGTAGTAATCAATCCAACAAGTGAACGCTTACAACGTTTGGCGCCGTTTGCAGCTTGGGATGGAAAAGATTTTGAACATCTCCCATTACTTATTAAAGTAAAAGGTAAATGTACCACTGACCATATATCTATGGCAGGTCCATGGCTTAGATATCGCGGTCATTTGCAGAACATTTCTAAGAATATGTTGTTAGGAGCGACAAATGCATTTACTGGTGATACAGGTAAAGTCTTCGACCAAACTACGGGATATATAACAGAAGTTTGGCAAGCTGCTGCACATTATCGTGACGAGCGCGGAGGCAGTATCATTGTGGCTGAAGATAATTATGGCGAAGGTTCAAGCAGAGAACATGCTGCTATGGAACCTCGTTATTTAGGTGTAAAAGTAGTACTGGTAAAGAGCTTTGCTCGTATTCACGAAACCAATTTGAAAAAACAAGGTATTTTAGCTCTCACCTTTGTTAATGCTGCTGATTATGATAAAATATTGGCAGATGACCAGATTACTATTCATTGTTCTTCGTTATCACCACACACCCATGTAGCCATTACACTATGTCATGCCGATGGAACAACAGAGCAAATAGAAGCAGCACACACTTACAACGATTTACAGATTAAATGGTTTGAAGCAGGTTCAGCTTTAGCCGTAAAAGCCTAATAGAGTAGGAGGTGAAAGCATGCAACGAACACGTTGCATATTCACTTTTTACTCATAGGAAAGCTCTAAAGTATTGATACTCATATTAACATTTATAGCCTAATTACCTTTTAAAAAAACGAAAAAATGAGCCATACAACCATACAACTATCAAGTGATGGTAAACTTATTGTACCTCCTTCTGTAACAGTTCCTTTTATAACTGGCGACGGCATCGGTGCTGAAATCATGCCTGTTATGCAGCAGGTAATAGATGCTGCTGTAAAAGCAACCTACAAGGGTGAACGCCAAATATTATGGAAAGAAGTAGAAGCCGGACAACATGCATACGACACATTAGGTACATATTTACCTAATGACACACTGAAGGCATTTTCAAACTACCATATTGGTATAAAAGGCCCGCTTACCACCCCTGTTGGTGGAGGCATACGTTCACTTAATGTTGCTATGCGTCAAGGTCTTGACCTCTACGTATGTTTGCGTCCAGTACGTTGGTTCAAGGGCATAGAATCTCCCGTTAAGCATCCCGAACGTGTAAATATGGTTGTATTCCGCGAAAATACAGAGGATATCTATGCAGGTATAGAATGGAAAGCTTGCTCACGCGAGGCACGTCAATTCTATGAGTTCATACACGATGAAATGGGTGTAGAAAAGGTGCGTTTCCCCGAGACTTCAGCCTTTGGAGTTAAGCCTGTATCTATCGAAGGCTCTAAACGCTTGGTAAAGGCCGCTTGCCAATATGCTATAGACAATGGGACAAATCATGTGACACTTGTACATAAGGGCAATATTATGAAATTTACAGAAGGTGGTTTTAAAAACTGGGGATATGAAGTAAATGGCGAGTTTTTTGAAGGCAAGGTTCGCATGGATGATTGCATTTGTGATGCCTTTTTACAAAACGCTTTGATAAAGCCAGAGGCATACGATGTAATAGCCACAATGAACCTTAATGGTGATTACGTTTCAGATATGTTGGCAGCACAAGTGGGTGGTATTGGTATTTCGCCGGGTGCAAATATCAATTACGAGGCTGGTAGAGCAGTGTTCGAGGCTACCCATGGTACGGCCCCCGATATAGCAGGTAAAAACCAAGCTAATCCATGCTCACTTATTTTATCAGGTGTGATGATGCTTGAGCATTTAGGATGGACAGAAGCAGCACAACTGGTAACAAATTCGCTCGAAACGTTGTTTAGTGAAGGCTATGCCACCGCAGACTTGGCACGTTTTATGACTAATGGAAAACCGCTTGGTACCAAAGAGTTTGGTAATGCTCTTAGCCAACATTGCTAAGTCATATTAGTGATGTTGAACTATGTAATAGATGCATGCCCATGTTTTGCATTTTATTAATATCTCATTTTAAAAGTTGATTATGACTGACAAAAAAGAATATCTTATATATAAACTATCTGACAATATGAAGAGCTGCATTAAGATTGATGCAGAACTTTTCAGAAAGTTAGATGTGAAGCGTGGACTACGCAACGAAGACGGCACTGGTGTGCTTGTTGGACTTACAAACATCGGTAATGTTGTAGGCTATGAGCGAACTGCTAATGGACTAAAGCCTATTGATGGTAAACTCTATTTTAGAGGATATGAAATTTCAGATCTTGTAGATGCTGTGCTCAAAGAACAACGTTTTGGGTATGAAGAAGTAGCATATCTCCTATTGTCTGGCCGTTTGCCTGATGCCGAGGAACTCGAACAGTTTCGATGCTTGTTGGTAGACAATATGCCGCTAATGTCTAAAACAATGCTCAACATCGTTGAACTTGAAGGTAGCGACATTATGAACATTTTGGCTCGTAGCGTATTAGAACTTTATACATACGACAACACCCCCGACGACATTTCACGCGACAATTTGATGCGCCAAAGTGTAGAACTTATATCTAAGTTCCCAACAATTATTGCTTATGCCTACAACATGTTGCGACATAAAACGCTTGGGCGTTCTTTGCACATTCGTCATCCCAAAGAGAATTTTTCGCTTGCCGAAAACTTTCTGTATATGCTTTTAGGCAATCACTACACACCGCTTGATGCACGAACGCTCGACCTTTTACTTATCCTTCAAGCAGAACATGGTGGTGGTAATAACTCTACGTTTACCGTACGTGTAACCTCTTCAACATGCACCGACACATACTCTTCGATTGCAGCAGGTATAGGCTCGCTTAAGGGACCTAAACATGGAGGGGCAAACATTCGTGTACATCATATGATGGAACATCTCAAACAAAACATACGTCATTGGGATGATGAAGAAGAAATAAGCCACTATCTTCATAAAATAGTGAAGAAAGAAGCATACGACTGCACAGGGTTGATTTATGGCATTGGTCACGCAGTATATACGCTCTCAGACCCACGCGCTGTTTTACTTAAAAAAATGGCTCGCCAACTTGCTGAGGAAAAAGGACGCATGGAAGAATTTGAATTTATGGAGCGTATTGAAAAGTTGGCCGTAGAAGCTGTTTACGACATAAAGGGAACAGATAAAAAACTCTGTGCTAACGTCGATTTCTATTCAGGCTTCGTATACGATCTCATTGGCCTTCCCATCGAAATATATACGCCACTTTTTGCAATGGCTCGTATTGTAGGTTGGTGTGCCCATCGCAACGAAGAACTTGGTTTTGTTGGTCGTCGTATTATTCGTCCAGCTTATCGCTGTGTCGCAGATTTACGCGAATATATACCTGTTAGCAAAAGGTAATATGCAATCAATTTATTAATGAGAAAAAGCGAGGCGGATTTGCTAAAATCATAGCAAATCCGCCTCGCTTTCTAAAGAGATGTTGCGCTTAGATACTTTTGCTATTTGCTCTCTATTTTTACTCTTCGTTTAGTAACAGATGCTTTGTAATAGAGAGATCCTGTCCCTGAAGCTCCGTAAGTAGCATTCAAGGTGATGTTGTATTCACCTGGAGTGTTGATAACTATAGTGTCGGTAGGATCAGAAGGTTCATTATCATAGATAACGGTGCTCTTAGCCCTTTGCGAATAGTCTACTCCATCAGTAGGCGAGATGGTCCACTTGTAGGTGGCTTTGTAGAGCAAATGTCCCTTGCTGCTTTGTACAGCTGTTGCGACAAATTTGTCGCCAACGTATAAGGTACTACTTGCATTGTCTTCAAGCGAATGAATGGTAATTTCGCTCAGAGTGGGTGGGGTAGAACGATATTTATCATCATCGTTAGAGCAACTTGCTAACCATAAGCATAGTGTAGGAAGTGCTAATAAAAAGAGTTTATTCATTTTATGTCTCTGTAATAGGATATATGTATTATTAGAAAGCATAACGTTATATAAGTATGCCATCTCCTTGGCGGATAATCTCGAATTTGTCGTCGTGACAATCTATAATAGTAGACTGTCCCATTTTGCCCATACCACCATCTACAACAATGTCTACTTGCGAGCCAAAAGCTTCTTCTATCAGTTCGGGATTAGTGTGGTAAGCCTCATCGTCGTAGGGTGAAGATGAGGGCAAAGACGCAGTCATGATAGGAGCTTCAAGTTCGTGTAGAATGTCGCTAAGTATTGGCGATTCTGGCATACGAATGCCTATTTCGCCTGTCTTTTTGCTTTTGAATATCTTAGGCAGTTTATTCTTGCCTTGCAAGATAAAGGTAAAAGGTCCTGGAAGGTTACGCTTCATTACCTTGTATATAGGAGTTGAAATAAGAGCATACTCGCTTATGGCGCTCATGTCGTAGCAGATAACAGATAGCGGATGTTCTGAAGGATTAATATCTCTAATCTTGCAAATACGTTCAACAGCACGTTCTTTCATGGCATGACATGCCAAGACGTATGTTGATTCTGTGGGGATGATAGCAATCCCACCATCACGCAATATGTGTACAATTTCGTCGATACGTTCGGATGGATTGTTCTTAGAATAAAGTTTTATCATTGTTGTGCAAGTAAGATGAAAATCAAAATGTTTTGAGTTTTTGATAAAGTCGTTGTACAGGTAAACCAACCACGTTGAAGTAGCTACCCTTAATCTCTTCAACTGCCACAATTCCAATCCACTCTTGTATACCGTAAGCACCAGCTTTGTCGAATGGAAGATAATTGTCTACGTAGAAATTTATCTCATCGTCTGTGAGTTCGGCAAACTTTACTTGGCTTGTTACACCAAAGTCCTCAGATCTGTTGGCTGTGAGTATAGTAACACCTGTAATAACTTGATGGATTTTTCCAGAAAGAGTTCTGAGCATCTCTTTGGCGTTTTCGGGTGATTGGGGCTTACCTAAAACTTTGCCATCAATGTATACAATAGTGTCGGCTGTGATAAGCAACTCATCGGGTGCCATAGACGAACGATACGCATTAGCTTTGCTGCGAGATATGTAGCGAACAATATCTTCTCCACGAAGCGAATCTGGATAGCTTTCATCGATACCAAACAACGTGCGTACCTTAAAATTAAGTCCCATACGCTGTAGCAATTCTTTGCGTCGGGGCGAATTGCTCGCCAAAACGATGTTGTATTTTTTAAGATTGTCTAACATAGTATGTTTATTTTATATGGTTTGAAATGTTTTATTACCATCCAAATGCTTCAGCATTGGTCATCCATTTTCCTTGTGCTCGCAACACTTGTTCTATAACATCGCGTACACATCCGTGTCCCCCTTTTATAGGGCTAATGTAGGTTGCTATTTGTTTTATCTCAGTTGCAGCATCGGCAGGACAGCAAGCACAACCGCATTGTTGCATTACTTCATAGTCGGGGATGTCATCGCCCATATAAAGAACTTCGTCATGTGTAAGATTGTTTTCAGTTAGCCATTCGTTGTATTTTATTAATTTAACGGATGTACCTAAAAACACGTGTTGAATGCCTAAGCCTTCGTAGCGTGTGCGTACTGCTTGGCTCTTTCCACCCGTGATAATAGCAATCTCTAATCCACATTTAACGGCATGTTGTAATGCATAGCCATCTTTTATATTGGCAGTGCGACAAGGCTGTCCGCCTTCGATTAACATCACATTGTTGGTGCTCAACACACCATCAACATCAAATGCAAAGGCACGAATTTTTTTAAGGTCGTAGTTTATCATGGTTTTGTTATTTCTTTTTTTTGTAAGGTGTGTAAGCGGTGTATGCTTTGGCTCATTGTGTCGTAGATGTTTTGCAGGTCGCTTCCATTTAGCAATTGGTGTTGCATGTTGATAACATTTTCGTCCCATCTAACAGCAGGTCCTGTTTGGGCTTGCAAGGGCATCATGCTATGTAACTTGTTAGTGGTTTCGTCAATAATGGGCAACAGACAATGGGGATCTATGTTATTATCGCTTAGCAATTTGTATGCTAATGCACAACAATGATTAGTAAAATTATTGGCAAAAACTGCTGCAAGATGTAGCATTTTTCTCTTGTTGCTATCAAGCGTTGTTACACTTTGTGAGAGCTGATGTGCTAAAACCGAAACTTCATGTAATGCCGTAGGACTACTTCCTTCAATAAATAGCGGAACTTTGCTGATGTCAACAAACTTATTTTTGCTGAAGCTTTGCATGGGATATAGCACCGCTGAATGCTTTATGCTATTAAATACAGATAAAGGCATGCTACCTGCAGTATGTATGCAAAGAGCATCAGTTTGTGGATGTGCTTCTCTAAATTGTTTAATAACATCTGCTAAAGAAGCATCCTTTACTGAAAATACATAGCAATCGGCTTGTGGAAGTGACAAAATGCTATCAGTAGTCATTGTGGCGTTTACCTTTTGAGCCAAAGCCTTAGCATGTTCAATGTGTGGGCTATATACACCCGTTATGGTGTGATGCAAATTGTGGAGTGCTTGGGCTAAATGTGTGGCAACATTGCCCGAACCTATAATGCAAATATTCATTTATATATCCTTCTTGTGTTGATACATCAGAGTTTACTGCATGCTTATGCTTTCTCGTTTTTTCGTTGTAAGTATTCTTCGTAGGTACGTTTCCAACGTTTATGAGTCCAAAGCCATAATGAAGGATTGGCTTGTATGCTCTTTTCGAGCATGCTGAAATAAGTGTCAGTAAGTTCATAGTCGGGATGTGCTTTTGCATTATCCGTTATGAGTGATATCGTGCAGTGATAGTAACCACGCTTAGGACGTTCAACGTGAGCATAGAAAATTAACGCATCAACTTGCTTGCCTATTTGTTCAGTTCCAACAAAAACAGGAGTGTTGTGATGAAGGAACTCGGTCCAATGGTGAATGCTATTCCATTTGGGTGCTTGATCGGCAATGAACCCCATGATTGTAGGTTTTTTGTCGCGACGATTGCGCAATATAAATCGAAGTGTCTCCTTCATTCCTATATTTTTACCACCAAAACGACCACGCATATATAAGAATAAGCGATTAAAGGCTATGTTACGTAATGGGTGATAAATCTGTCCTCCTACGACGTTAGGGTTTACATCAGTAATGCGTGCTGAGAGTGACGAAATCCACTCCCAATTGCCATAATGTGCCAAATATAAAAAGGCAAAGTTTTTTTGCTTATCGTGTAGCGCATTTACCATTTCTTCAACTCCATCAAACTGTACTCGTCTATACATTTGTTTTTTCGACATAGAACAAAGTTTGATTGTTTCAACGATATAATCGGAAAAGAAATGATAAAAGTCTTTTTCTATCTTTTGTAAATCATTTTCGTCTCGTTCAGGAAAGGAACTGCGTAAATTGTTCTGAACCACTTGCCGACGGTATTTAACAACATGATAAACAATTAAGTATATGCCATTCGATAACACGTATAGAACTTTCAATGGTAGCAGTGATATGAGCCAAACGAAGATGTAAAGGATATGGTATGCCATATTTGTGTTATTCTCTTTTCTAATAAAAAGTGATTGTTTGCAACTTTTTTGTTTGCGCTTTTGCATGCATTGCAAAGTTAAAGAAAAGTTATGTAATAAGTAACAACGAAGATGAATTAAAAATTAGATTTTATTGATAAGTGAAACTTCAATGATTGTAATACAAATTATGAGTGCAAAAAATGTACTTCTCCGATAAAACAAAAATAATTCATGTTTATTTTGCACCATCTTATCCAACTGCTTTCTCATTTCAGAAGGTGAAGTTTTATCTTTTATTTCGAAGTGCCGATAACCAATATTGTAGGACAAAGGCGGTTATGTCAAAGAGATATACAGAAAAGTAGACTGATTTGCCATATTATATTGCCTTTTAGTGAATTTTAAAGAAAGTAATTGTTCTAATAGTAACAAAACGATTATTTTTGCATTTCAAAAGTAAAAAAATAAACAAAAAATAAGGATATAAATATATGTCTGAAACAGTTGATATCCGTCTGTTGAATGCGCAGATTGAAGCGGAAACAGGCTTTATAACAGACCTCGTAGAAGGTATGCACCGCACTATTGTAGGGCAAAAACATCTTATAAACTCTCTTTTGATTGGTTTGCTATCGGATGGTCACATTTTGCTCGAAGGTGTACCTGGATTGGCAAAAACACTTGCTATAAAAACATTGGCATCGCTCGTAAATGCACAGTTTGGTCGTTTGCAGTTTACGCCAGACTTGTTACCTGCCGATGTAATAGGTACACTCATATATAGCCAAAAAGACGAAAGTTTCAAGGTAAAAAAAGGTCCTATTTTTGCAAACTTTGTGCTTGCAGACGAAATAAACCGTGCACCAGCAAAGGTGCAGAGTGCATTGCTCGAAGCAATGCAAGAGCACCAAGTAACGATAGGCGATAACACATTTTCGCTTCCCAATCCATTCTTGGTGATGGCCACACAGAACCCCATAGAACAAGAGGGTACATACGAACTACCTGAAGCACAAGTAGACCGTTTTATGCTCAAGGTCATCATAGATTATCCTACCATTGAGGAGGAAAAGAAAATAGTGCGTGCCCATATAAATGGAAGTTTTTCAAAGCCAGCCCCTGTTATCGATACCGATAAAATAATAAAGGCTCGTGAGTTAGTTAAGCAAGTTTATGTAGATGAGCGCATAGAGCAATACATTGCAGACATCGTGTTTGCCACTCGTTATCCAGAGAATTATAAACTTGCTTCGCTTAAGGATTATATTTCATGTGGTGGTTCGCCTCGTGCAAGCATCAATTTGGCATTGGCAGCACGTGCTTGTGCTTTTATCAAGTGTCGTGGTTATGTTGTACCTGAGGACGTAAGAGAAGTTGCAACCGATGTGTTGCGTCACCGCATAGGATTGTCATATGAGGCTGAGGCTTCAAACCTTAAGGCTGACGATATTATTAAAGAAATACTCAATAAAGTGGAAGTGCCCTAATCATGGAAACCTCTGAACTCTTGAAGCGCGTGCGTCGCATCGAAATAAAAACGCGTGCGCTCACCAACAACATCTTTGCGGGCGAGTATCATTCTGCTTTTAAGGGACGTGGAATGTCGTTTGCCGAGGTGCGCGAGTATCAGCCAGGCGATGATATTCGCGACATCGATTGGAATGTAACGGCACGCATGAATCATCCCTATGTCAAGGTGTTCGAAGAGGAACGCGAGCTTACCATGATGCTGCTCATCGATCTTTCTGCAAGCCAACGTTTTGGTACGCGACTACGTTCACAGCGCGATTTGGCTACAGAAATTGCTGCAACATTGGCATTTTCTGCCATGCAGAACAATGATAAGATAGGAGTGATATTCTTTACTGATAGAATAGAAAAGTTTATACCACCACAAAAGGGACGTAAGCATATTCTTTATATCATACGAGAGTTGCTCAATTTTACTCCTCAAGGTAAGCGTACGGATGTATCTGTTCCACTTGAGTATTTAGTAAAAATCATATCGAAGCGCTCTATAGCTTTCCTATTGAGTGATTTTCTTACTTCTTCTGATTATTCAAAGCAACTTCTTGTTGCAGCTCGTAAGCATGATTTGGTGGCTTTACAACTATATGACCACAACATGGCTTCGTTGCCCAATGTTGGGCTGCTTAAAATTGCTGATGCTGAAACAGGGCATGAACAATATATAGATACCAGCAGTCTTGAGATGCGCAAACATCAACAGCAGTGGTGGAACAATCAGAGTAAACGATTAACCGAGTTGTTTAGAAAAAGTAACATAGACTATGTTTCTATCGCCACAGATACAGACTATGTAAAGCCTCTTATGCAATTATTTGCTCAACGCTGAAACCATACTTCTCACTATATTTTGCTATTATGACAAGGTTAAATAATTTATTTACATGTATGATTTTAATTACTTTGTTTTCAATACCTTGTGTGTTGAAATCACAAGTAATAGTTGAAGCTCATATAGACACTGCAAGCATCTTGATAGGTGAGCAAGTAGAAATAAAACTTAAATGTAGTATAAATGCAAATCAGCAAGTGACGTTTCCCTACTATCAACCCCAACAACAATTAATAAAGGGTGTTGAGGTAGAGCAATGTAGCCCTATCGATACGATAAAATTAAACGATGGCAAGCGTTGGGAGTTGGTGCGCAGATATACCATTACTTCGTTCGATTCTGCTCTATATAGCATCCCCCCATTCCAGGTAAAAGTAGACGGAAAGAACTATGCTTCAAGGGGTAACATCGGATTGAAAGTAAGTACCGTACCTGTTGATATGACGCATGTAGACCATTACAATGGTCCGCACGATGTAATAGAACAACCATTTGAGTGGACATGGCAATACACCTTGCTATGCCTGCTGTCGATAGTTTTGCTCGGTGTGGTCATAGCTTTGGCTGTAAGACTGAGCGACCCTAAACTCATCACGCGCAGAGTTGTTATTCATCCACCAACCCCAGCTCATGTTATTGCAATCAAACAGATTGAGAATATTAAGAGCAAACCTACTGATGATGTCAAATCATATTACATGAATTTGACCCAAGCTTTGCGTAGCTATATCGAAAAACGCTTTGGGTTTAATGCCCATGAGATGACAACATCTGAAATTATTGAAAAGCTAAATCAAACAAACAACGAGGAGGCTATCAGTGAGTTGAAACAAGTACTAACTACTGCCGATTTGGTGAAATTTGCCAAGCATACCACCTCGCTAACAGAGCAAGACCGAAACCTTGTGCAAGCAATGGATTATGTACAAACCACCAAGTTCGTACCTAAAGAACCGCCCAAATCGCGCATTGAATACGTATCATTATCTAACAAACAACAGATAATGTGGCGTAATATCATGCGTGTGGGTATGTGGGTAGCATTTGTGGGCATGTTCATCTCATTAGCTTATAACCTATTAGTGATGTATGAAACTTTTGTTTAAAAGTGGTTCTATAAATTCTGTTTATAGAACCATCTTTAAGTAATGTTGTGCTTTCATTTTAAAACATAACATCACATAACAAACAAAAGCTAAGCATCTACCTATATAAAGCAAAAAAACAAATCATCTTATGACATTTGCCTCACCATTATATTTTTTATTATTGTTATTGCTTATACCTTATTTTATATGGTATTTTTTGTTTCGTTCCAAACACGAGTCACATATAGAATGGGCATCTGCTTTACCATTTAAAAATGCACCGCATACATGGAAAACCAGACTTATTCATCTTCCGTTTTTTCTTCGTGCATTGGTATATGTGTTGGTTGTAATTATATTGGCACGTCCACAAACCAACTCATCGTGGCAAACAGGTGAGACAGAAGGTATTGACATCATGATGGCTTTGGATATATCCACATCTATGGCAACACCAGACATCTCGCCCAATCGTATAACAGCTGCTAAGGATGTAGCCTTAGACTTTATAAGCAATCGCCCTAACGACAACATTGGCTTAACCTTATTTGGTGGCGAAGCATACACGCAATGTCCGCTAACCACCGATCATGGCATGCTTATTCGGTCGTTTAAGGGCGCCAGTTGCTCATTACAAAACGATGGTATTATACAGCCAGGAACAGCTATAGGCATGGGATTGGCATGTGCAGTGTCTCATCTTGACGATAGTAACACCAAAAGCAAGGTTATTATTTTGCTAACAGATGGTGCCAACAATACAGGTGAAATTTCGCCACTCATGGCTACAGATATGGCCAAGCAAAAGAACATTCGCATTTATACCATCTTGCTTGGTACAGACGGAAAGGTGAATGTACCTGTGGCACAATTGCCTAACGGAGAGGTTTATTCACAGCAAGTAGACGACACGGTTGATCCTACTACACTCAAGCAGATAGCACGCGAAACTGGCGGCATATTTTATCACGCAACGTCGCGTTCATCGCTCAAGCAAGTGTATGACGATATAGACAAACTTGAGAAATCTAAGCTGAAAGTTAATAACCACAACATGCATTATGAGGCTTATCAACCTTTTGCTATTGCTGCGTTAATTTTGCTTTTGCTTGAAATTCTGTTAAGAAATACTATCTTCAAGAAGCTATAATTTATTGCTCTAATTGTTCTAACTATCATATTCGTATGTTTGCAAATCCTCATTATTTATATTTACTCTTGCTCATACCGCTTTTCATTGCGTTATATATCTACGAATGTTTTAAATCGAATAAGCAACTAAAGGCTTTAGGTGAGAAAAAAATGATTCTTGCTTTAATGCCAAGACATTCAACGGCGCGAAAACATATAAAATTCTCATTGCTCATGTTGGCTCTTGCCACAGCGATTGCAATGTTGGCTCGTCCGCAATATGGCATGAAAAGCCAAACAGACACAACCCACGGCATAGAGGTAGTAGTAATGGTAGATGTATCAAACTCCATGTTAGCAACAGACATTATGCCCTCGCGACTCGACAGAGCAAAGTTGCTTGTAACTGATATGGTTAGCAATATGAAAAATGATAAAGTAGCTTTGGGCGTTTTTGCTGGAGAGGCTTACCCACAATTCCCCATTACATCAGATTATGCTTCTGCCAAAACGTTTATCGACGCTTTGTCTACAGACATGGTAACACTGCAAGGAACCAACTTAGCTGAAGCTATCAATTTAGGATGTAAAAGCTTTTCTAATAACAAAGAAGTTGGCAAAGCTATCTTATTGATAACCGATGGCGAAGACCACGAACCCGGAGCTGAGGATGCAGCAAAGGCTGCCTATAAAGCGGGTATCAATGTGTTTGTTATGGGAGTTGGTACAACACAAGGTGGCGAGATACCTACAGCTAATGGTCCTCTTAAAGATGTCAATGGGCAAGTGGTGCATACGTCACTTAATGAACAAATGTGTAAGGAGGTGGCGCAAGCTGGTCATGGGGTATATCTTCATCTCGACCAATCAAGTGCTGCAAAGGATGAATTACAAAACCAGTTGCAACATCTTAAGAAAGTCACATCCTCTACCTCGTATGTGGCACGCAACGAGCAATTTCAAGCTGTTGCAATCATTTTGCTCATTTTGTTGATACTCGAAACGTGTTTGAATGAGACAAAGAATACTTATCTGCAACGTTTTAAATTCTTTGGAAAATGAAATATTTAACCTCTTTATTACATTTTGCGTGTATTGCATTATTAGGGTGTTGCACATTGCTCTTTGCATTGCCTGCCACTGCCCAAAACAAGATTTATCGATATACGCACATAGGTAATAAAAACTTTAGAACCGAACATATTGATGCGGCTGAACGCTATTACCTTAATGTACTGAAAACATCTCCAAGCAATAGTCGTGCATTATTTAATTTAGCCAACGTATATTTAACTAAAGGCAATATCAAAGTAGCTGATAGTTTATACAACCATGTTGCTCAAACCGATGCAAGTAAAATTATACGTTCAATGGCATGGCATAACCGAGGTTATATAAGCCAAACTGCAGCTCTTAAAAGTCGTGACCAACAACAACAGTTGTTGCGAGTGGCCATTGAGCAATACAAGCAGTCATTGCGGTATAACCCATTAGATAACCGTACACGCTACAACCTTGCACTATGCCAAAAGCAATTAAAGAATATGCCTCCGCAGCAAAACAAAAATAATAGTCAAAATCAGAATAAAAACAAACAACAGAAACAACAACAGCAAAATAACAAACAAAATAAACAGCAAAACAACAAACAACAAGAAAAGCAACAAGAGAATAAACAGCAAACAGAGCAGTACTTAAATTTGGCTAAACAAGCAGAACAACGTGCTTTGCAAAAGTTGAAACAGCGTCAGCCTACAAAACGTTCTCTTGATAAGAACTGGTGATTTTTTACATCCAATTAGTACCGAATGATAAATATAAAAATGTTATATACTCAACATTTATCATGGCGTAAAAGCCATAAGTTCAGTTTTTTAAAGTCCTTAAAAGGGATAATTGCAACTTTATTAATAGTTGTAATAACATCGGGGTCTGCCTATGCCCAATCGTTCAGGGCAAGTGTTGAGGATGTTGGGGGTTATTATCGCTTGTCGTTTTCGGTAAATACTGCAGGAGCATCAAACTTTACGCCGCCATCTCTCAAGGATTTTGAGGTGTTGAGTGGCCCATCAGAGAGTACAAGCAGCAGTTATACCTATATCAATGGGCATAGTTCTCACTCGCAATCAACCACTTACACTTATATTCTTTCTGCTCGAAAGAGTGGACGCATCAGCATAGGTTCGGCTAGCATAAGGGTAGGGGGCAAGGTCGTTCGTTCGCATCCGATTGTGCTAAATGCTGCGGCAGGTAGCAATGCTAACAATAGCCATGGCGGAACTTCACAACCAACTACACAAGCCCGAAATCAAGTACAGCAAGCGGGCAGTCCTGTTACTGCACGCGACTTGTTTATTGATGTTACACCAAGTCGCACAAGGGTAAAAGAGCAAGAAGCTATCTTGCTTACTTATCGCATACATGCACGTGTGGGGGTGGCACTCTCTAACACAAGTTTAACGCAAAAACCAGACTTTAAAGGGCTCATTTCGCAAGAAATACCCATCCCTGGAAACCAAATACAAACATCAATTGAACATCGTGGAGGAACTACCTATCGTACGGGAGTTATATTGCAGTACGTAGTGTTTCCACAAAAGAGTGGGCGTATAATCATTCCAAGCATCACATTTGATTGTGCCGTTGTACAGCAAGACAACACCATGGATTTGGCAGATGCATTCTTTAATGGTGGTGGAACAATAGGGGTACAGGTTCGCCGAACAGTGCCCGTACTGAGTATTCAAGTAGACCCTTTGCCCGAGCCACGTCCCGCAAACTTCTCAGGTGCGGTGGGTAAGTTTGCCATTAAAGCAGCAGTTACAACACCTTCTGTTAAGACCAACGACGTGGGTAATTACCGAATAACACTTACAGGTTTAGGCAATTTAAAGTTGATAACTGCCCCTAAAGTAAACTTCCCTAAAGACTTCACATCATATGATGCTAAGACTACTGATAACACCAAGATTAATAACAATGGACTAAATGGTCAGCTTGTTTTTGATTATACTTTTGTGCCTCGCAATGTGGGCGACTACACAATACCTGCTACTGAATTTGTTTTTTATGACACAGAGACAGGAGCATATAAAACAATTAAAACTGAGCCTATCAAGCTGCACGTTGCAAAAGGTAGCAATTCAGGAAGTGATATAGATAAAAAAATGGCATTGCTAAATAGCGATATTTGCAATTTGCACGACATAGACGATGCCCCATGTTGGGCATGGGGTTCACTACCTTATGCAGTCTTAGTGCTAATTGTTGTTCTCTTGCTTATTGCCTTTGTCTATGTAACCAATGTATGGATAAACAATCAAAAAGATGTTGTTGGTATGAAAAAGAAAACTGCTACAAAGCGGTCACTTAAGTGCTTAAAAAAGGCAGATGAAATTTTGCAGAAACGCTCAGACGATAACTTTTATGCAGCAATTACACAAGCACTTACGGGCTTTGTAGCTGATACATTCAACCTTGAAACATCGGATATATCTATCGAGAAATTAAAAGATATATTGGCAAAAAAGGGTATAGAACCACAGGTTGTAAACGACTATGCAGATTTATTAAACACTTGTCAGTATGCACAATTTGCACCCAATACAACCGAAAATAAAGCCGAGGTTTATAAGAAAGCTACCGAGATATTGACAAGTATCGAACGTGGATTAAAACGATAAAAAGTATATTAGCTAATAAAAGGGTTTTTATGAATAAAATTATATACATGCTCTTCATTTTGCTGTATTGTTGCTTGGGCATCTCTGCCCAAACTGCCGACAAAGCACAAAAACAATATATGCAAAAAGATTATGTGGGAGCAGCTACCACTTACGAAAAGTTATTGGCAGATAGTGCGACAATGCAGGGAAATCAGTGTGCAAAAGCTAATACTTATTATAACTTAGGCAACTGCTATTATCGCACCAATAACTATGCACTTGCAGTGCTCAACTATCAACGAGCATTACGCATCAATCCCTCCGACAAGGATGCTGCATTTAATCTGCAACTTACTCAAACCAAGCTACAAGACCAGTTTACCCCTCCATCTGAGATGTTTTTTATCACATGGATGCGTATGTTTATCACATGTATTAGTGCCACTGCATGGGGTTATTGGGCATTGTTACTATTGGTTATTGCTGTATGCTTATGGACGTTATGCAAATGGCTAAACCATGTTGTGATAAAAAAAGTCTGTTTGTCTCTATCGGGCATATCGTTTGTATTTGCCTTGTTGAGCTTTGTATTTGCATACACCGAGAACAACTGTTTGTATGCCAGCAAGCAAGTTGTTGTTACCTCTGTATGCAATGCTTACGACAGTCCTACACAAGGAGCTAAAGTGGTTAAAGAACTACACGAGGGCGTACTACTCAATGTTGAGGACGAACAACAAGGTGGGTGGCTCTATGCAGAGATGCCCGATGGAAATAAGGTTTGGTTAAAAAGCGCAGCAACAACCCAGGTGTAAACTCAAGACAAGATTGCTCGCTAATCATTCAACTCGTACACCCACTTAAATATAGCCTATATGAACATTCTGCTTTTAGATAGATATATAACATTATTTTTTAATGGTAGCCAGTCACTCTATGTTGATGGATTGGCATGGTATGTAACGCAGACAAGTACTTGGTTGCCGCTGATACTTGTGTTGTTATATATGGTGATAAAGAATAATGATTTGAGTGGAGTATTTAGAGTTGTTATAGGCATAGCGTTGTGCATATTATTGGCAGACCAAGTGGCATCAAGCATATTTAAGCCTTTAGTGGCTCGCTGGAGGCCTACAAACGACCCCAACATCATGTATATGGTGGATGTGGTAAGGGGCTATCGAGGGGGCAGTTATGGTTTCTTTTCAAGCCATGCAGCCAACACCATGGCTGTTGCTACATTCCTTGCATTATTGGTAAGAAACAAGCAATTTACCTTTTGGGTTTACTCATGGAGTTTCTTTAATTGTTGGTCGCGCATCTATTTAGGAGTTCATTATTTTGGCGATTTACTTGTTGGGTGCTTGTGGGGCGGATTTGTAGGGTGGATGATGTATAGATTTATCATACGCAAATATGAAGCAAAGCTACAACAGCAAAATTATTTGTGCCAAGAAGTAGCAACCAACCTAAGTGTTGAACCATCACAATCGGGGTATTCAAGCAGAAGCGTTCATTGCTTTATTGCTGCATTGTGGCTCACTTATTTCTATATTATATTTAGAGCACTGTTTTTTCAAGGATAGATTAGTGTCCTAAATTATTTATATAAGTAAGTGGATAATTTAAATTTAGCATGTCGCGGGCTGTAAGCCCAAAAGACTACAATTCGCATGATAATGCAACGTTCATCTATATAAAAAACGGAAGAGAATTTTCATCCATTCTCTTCCGTTTTTTTATTGTTTGCTATGACTAAATTTGTGAACATTTATTGACATTTTGAACTCTTGAAATAGAGTAAAATCTGTAATACTAAGGTTTACACAGCTTGCTAATTTTACCTCCAGAAACTACTAAAAGTCTCAACTTACGTGTTCTTATGATGCAAGGATACGTATCCTTGTGTGCTTATAATACGTGTTATTGCGTGCTTATAAAGGCTTTGTTAAGCCATAAGAATACGTATCCTTGTAAGCAATAGCTAAGTTTGTAAAATTATAAACGCTTGATTATCAGCGAAATGCACATAGTCTTCAAAATTCAAAAAAATGAGCTTTTGCATTTTTAGTTCAAAAAAATCGAAATATGGCGATTTGCTTTCTTGAGTGAGTGTTTTTTAAGAATGAAAATAGCACACTACTTATTATATATTTTCACAACCTCTTGTTCAACACAAGGTGGAACCATATCTTTAATGCTTTCTTTGTTTCTTACCCTTTGTCGTATATCTGTAGAACTAAATGGGCATAGTGGCGATTTAATTAATGTTACATTGCTTGGTAGTTGGAGTTGGTTAATTGGACTATCAGGACGTGGATAGACCAAAATTTTATGGTTATCTAAAATTTCTTTATAGTTTGCCCATTTATTAAAAATCAACCAATTATCAGCTCCTATCAACAATTTAAATTCGTATGTAGGGTATGATTGTTGAAGAGCATTTAACGTTTTCCAAGTGTAAGAAGGACGCGGCAAATGAAACTCAAAATCACTTACATGTATATGTTGCTCGTTAGCCAATGCTTCGTTGGCTAAGCGCAGACGCACTTGCTCAGGCTGCAAACCATTTTGTTCTTTTAATGGATTTTGCGGAGACACCAATAGCCAAACTTCATCGGCAAGATGCGCTTGCACCACACTCTTAGCCAATGCTATATGCCCTACATGAATAGGATTAAACGAGCCACCAAATATGGCAACAACTTTGTTGAACATACTTCGTTTTTATTTACCGAGGAAGTTCTTTATTACCTTTAGTGCTTGTTCTTCAGCCTCTTGCAAATTATCGTTTATAACGACAGTATCGAATTTGGGAGCATAAGAGAGTTCAAATTCAGCACGAGCTATGCGGTCGTTTATAACCTCGGGGCTATCAGTGCCTCTGCCTTCAAGTCGTTGGCGTAACACCTCGATAGAAGGGGGCTGAATAAACACACTTAAGGCATTATTGCCATAATGTTTTTTTATGTTTTGTCCGCCAAGTACATCCACATCACATACCACGTTTTCGCCTTTTGCTAATTGTGCATCTACTTGAGCCTTGAGCGTACCATAAAAGCGGTCTTTATAAACCTCTTCGTATTCAAGGAAATCGCCTTTCTCTATGTGAAAACGAAATTCATCGGGCGAAAGAAAAAAATACTCTACGCCATTCTTTTCGGTTCCGCGTGGAGGTCTGCTCGTTGCAGAAATTGAGAAGTGAAGGTTGAGTTTTTGCTTCATCAAATAATTGATAATTGTACTCTTACCGCTTCCAGATGGAGCTGAAAAAATAATTACAGAGCCTTTGTTTTGTAACATGGGTGACAATAAGTTTTTATGAATGTAAATGTTCAACCTTATTTTGGATGAATAAGGTTGAACATTTGTTTATAGTAAAAAAAAGGATGATGAAGAAGTAGGTGTTTAACATACATTTCAATAATGCAGCATATAATCGATATAAATGAATATTGATACCTACCCATTGTTAGAACATGCAGATTACATCACATTGAGCACTTGTTCCTTAATTTGCTCAAGTTCGTCTTTCATCTTTACCACAATGTTTTGCATTTCAGCTTGGTTGCTCTTAGAGCCTGTGGTGTTGATTTCTCTACCCATTTCTTGAGCAATAAAACCAAGTTTCTTTCCTTGTCCATGTCCATTCTCCATTGTTTCGCGAAAATAGCGAAGATGGTTGGTAAGACGTTGCTTTTCCTCGCTTATATCAAGCTTTTCAATGTAGTAAATAAGCTCTTGCTCAAGTCTGTTTTTATCGTAATCTACACCCTTTAGTTCAGACAAACGGTCAAATAATCGCTGACGAATTTTCTCTACACGGCTCTTTTCAAAAGGTTCAATTTCGCCTAAGTATTTTTCGATATTATCAACCTTTTCCGTAAATTTTTTGTAAAGTGCTTCGCCTTCTTGCTTGCGAAAATCTACAAGATGTGACAAAGCTTGCTTAATGCTTTCCAACACAATTGTCCACTCCTCGTCTGTTAATTCTTCAGCAACATTCGTCTGTGTGGTTTCGGGTAGTTTTAGCACAAGTTCCCAAACATTCTGAGGCTCAGCAATGTGTTGTTCCTTGCAAATGCTCTTAATTTGCGAAACATAGCTTGCCACTACAGCAGGCTGAATGGTTCCAGCTGCAGAGGTTTCATCTTTTTCAATCCATATAGAGAAATCCACCTTTCCACGTTCCAATGTTTTTGCGATAAGCTGGCGTATTTCCATTTCTTTTTCGCGATAGAGTGGGGCTATTCGTGTACTGAGATCAAGACTTTTGCTGTTAAGTGATTTTACCTCAACATGAATTTTTTTCCCTTCATAAACGGCATCCATCTTGCCGTATCCAGTCATTGATTGAATCATAATTGTTGAAGATATTTTGTATTTTCTTGCAAAAATACGATTTTCCAACCAATATATGCTAAACAGTGTGAGATAAATAAATGGCAAGGGTAAATATTCAATATTTTATTTGTACTTTTGCAGCATAAATAGAGCTGCATTGCAGCAATCGTTTTGTAAAAAATAATAATTCTATAATTTATATAATGAAAGCATTTGTATTTCCTGGTCAAGGAGCACAGTTCGTTGGTATGGGTAAGGACCTATACGAAAAGCACCCAATTGCAAAGCAATTTTTTGAAAAGGCTAACGAGATTTTAGGATTTCGTATCACAGATATCATGTTTGACGGAACAGATGAAGAGCTAAAGCAAACAAAGGTAACTCAGCCTGCCATGTTCCTTCATAGTGTAGTTAGTGCACTCTGCTTAGGTAGCGACTTCCAACCAAGCATGGTTGCAGGTCACTCATTAGGCGAACTCTCAGCCTTGACTGCTGCACGTTGCTTAAGCTTTGAAGATGGTTTGAAACTCGTTGCTGCTCGTGCAAAAGCTATGCAGAAGGCTTGCGAAATCCAACCAGGAACAATGGCTGCTATCATTGCTTTGAGCGATGACAAGGTAGAAGCTGTATGTGCTGAAGTGGCTAAGGAAACAGGCAAAGTTGTTGTTCCAGCTAACTACAATTGCCCAGGACAACTCGTTATCTCTGGCGATGTTGAAGCCATTGAGATTGCTTGCCAACGCTTAAAAGAAGCAGGTGCTAAACGTGCTTTGATTTTGCCTGTTAGCGGTGCTTTCCACTCACCTCTTATGCAACCAGCTAAGGAGGAACTTGAAGCTGCTATTGCAAATACAGAGTTCCACAAGCCGATCTGCCCCGTTTATCAAAACGTAGACGGACTTCCACACACCAATCCTGAGGAAATTAAGGCTAACCTTATAGCTCAACTTACAGCATCTGTTTTGTGGACAAAAGAAGTTACCAACATGGTAGCTGATGGCGCTACAGACTTTACAGAATGTGGCCCTGGCAAAACATTGCAAGGCATGATTGCTAAGATATGCAAGGGTAATGCTGATGTTAAGGCACATGGCATTAACGACTAATATTCCCTTATATCAATGATAAAAGAATAAGGTCTTAACGACCTCAAAAGGTGCAAGAAATACATTGTATGACACGAAAAATGGAACAATGCATTTCGTGCACCTTTTGCATAAGTAGGTGCTCATATATACATGTATAAGGTTCTATGGCACTACCCTATGCTATAATCTTTTGGGGCTTTCAGTCTGTGTCTTTCTATTTTAAATTAGAACATTTACTTATATAAATAAATTTTGAATACCTACTTAATATAATGCTTTAAAACACCATGAAACCTCTTATTTATCAAATATTTACCAGACTCTACGGCAACCAGCACAAGGCCAATGTTGCAAAAGGTGATATTAACCAAAATGGCTGTGCTAAACTTAATGATATAACAGCTACTCAACTAAAACGTATTGCTACATACGGCTTTACGCACGTATGGTTTACGGGACTTATAGAGCATGCAACACAAACTGATTACACAGCCTATGGCATCAAAGCCGATCACCCTGCGGTGGTAAAAGGTAAAGCTGGCTCGCCCTATGCTATCAAAGACTATTACGACATTGACCCCGATTTGTCAGTAAGCGTGCCCAATCGTATGAAGGAATTTGAAGCTTTGCTCAAGCGTACACACCAAGTTGGACTTAAATTTGTTATTGATTTTGTGCCCAATCATGTTGCACGACAATACCATAGTGACGCTCATCCAAAGGGAGTGAAAGATTTGGGTAAAGACGATGATACAAGCAAAGCTTTTTCGCCACAAAACAACTTTTATTACCTTGAGGGACAGACGTTGCACACCGATTTTGACGTAGAGCACATAGCCTTGCAACCTTATCGTGAGTATCCTGCTAAAGCTACTGGAAATGACTGCTTTAGTGCATGGCCAAATCGAAATGATTGGTACGAAACAGTTAAACTTAACTATGGTATAGATTATCAAAACGGACGACAAACTCATTTTTCTCCCATACCGTCAACGTGGATAAAAATGGCAGATATTCTGCTATTTTGGGCTAACAAGGGTGTGGATGCTTTTCGTTGTGACATGGCAGAGATGGTACCTGTAGAGTTTTGGCAATATGCCACGCAAAAGGTGAAGGATGTTTATCCCCACGTGCAATTTATTGCAGAAGTATATAATCCTGCTGAATATCGTCGCTATATAGCAAGTGGTTTTGACTATTTGTATGACAAGGTAGGACTATACGACACTTTGCGTGCGATTATTTCTGAAGGTAGGTCGGCATCGTGCATCACAGGATGTTGGCAAAGTGTAGATGATATTCGCGACCACATGCTAAACTTTCTTGAAAACCATGATGAGCAACGCATCGCATCGGCATACTTTGCAGACGATGCACGCAAGGCACTGCCAGCGCTTGTTGTAAGCGCAATGATGGGTAATAACCCATTTATGGTATATGCAGGTCAAGAAATAGGGGAGCCAGGAATGGAGGCTGAAGGCTTTAGTGGAAGCGATGGACGCACTACAATATTTGATTATTGGTCTGTGAAGTCATTGTGTAAACTTACGTCAGAACATATAGGCAATGAACTAAGCCAAACAGAAACTGAACTTTACAGATTTTATAAGCGTGTACTTACTTTGTGCAAATTGCAACCAGCCTTAAATAATGGTGCATTTTATGATTTACAATATGCTAATTATGACCATGATACAGGCTATAATTGTGATCGTAACTATGCCTTTATCCGCAAAAATAGTAATGGGCAAACATTGCTTATTGTTGCAAATTTCGATGCCCATGCAATGCATGTAGGAGTGCGCATACCAGAGCACGCCTTCTCTTTCTTAAACATCAAGCCGGGACTTGTTTCGGCTGTTGATTTGCTAAGCGGTAATATTCAAACTGTTGATATAAAAGCAAGCACACCAGCTTATGTTGAGGTGCCATCTTATGGTGCAGTGGTGCTGCAAATAGCTACATCACGCAGTAAATAAAACTTGTTGCTTACAAAGTAAAGTTAATGATATGAGAATATTTAAGGCATATATAGTTACAATTGTTTGCTCGATTGTATGTTCTATGTTTTTTACCTTGAATGCTTCAGCTCAAAAGATAGATACTATATTTGCGCATGTTCCACATGAGGTGTTGCCTTTGCTCGACAACACTTCACGCTTGGATATGATAGACCTTTATAATAATAAAATGTCTGCTGCTGCTGAAAATGTTTATGGTGGACAATCTGTAATGGAGGAGAAAACAAACGATTATATATCTATCAAACTTACAGATGTAAGCCATTGGCAATTGAAATTATTGCCAATGGCTCATGATACGCTATATGCATGCGTGCATTCAATTGTAGCGTTGGGCACATCGTCTACACTGAATATATATAAAAAAGATTGGCATGTAGCTAAAGTAGATGTACCTCAAATTAAGTTTGAACACTTCTTGACAAGTAAAGAACTTGCACAACAATCTAAATATCACGAACTAATAGAAATATTGCGTAATACCCCTATTACTATTAAACTCGATAAAGACGACTATACCTTGACATATTCTTTAAGTAAAGAATCTTTACCTAAAGAGCTAAAAGATATGGCGAATAAAGTTGTCAAAGATATTACATACCGATGGCAATTAGGCAAGTTTATCCTTGTTACAAAATAAGCAGTCGTTTTCTTTCAGCCGCCTTACGCATTGGAAGTCAATAGGCTTATATGCGCCTATTTTGCTATACATCCAGAGCTTGCAGCCATTACAAGCCAAAATAACATAATTCAAAAGCAGAGGCTTGAGCATAGGATGTCAGAAGTCGTTGAACATATTCAGTAGCCTCCTTTAGGTATTCTTGTTTGCCATCGTAAGCATTGATGAGTACGAGTAGATGCTTAGTGCTTGGTTGCGTCATTGTTCGTGTAGAATCGCTTGTAGGAGTGGCGAAAGCACCTATTTCGTCACGATATACGGGTAAATGCTCAATGTTTATTACGCCTCGTCCGATACCTTCGTAGGGTTCGTCTTTGCGTCCTATGCCAAGAGTAATAGTATTGCCTTGCAGTTCGTCCATATCTATTGCTCCAGCTGCATAACCCGAATGTAGAGATAGTAAATTTACAATGTCTACGATAGTATTTATCTTATATAGTCCTTTGCCTTGAATAGCTCTTCTTGAGAGTTGCTCGCACGCAGGACGATATCTGCTGGGGTCTTTCCCGAATGTACGATAAGCTTGACGTGTGGCTTTAATACCAGAACGCTCCTTTATAGATGTAGTATCAAAGTGTTGTTGCAAATAAGCAAGTTCGTCATTTATTTCGTTCCATAACGAGGCAGATGTTTCGCTATTTTGGGCAGTACACATAACGGCTGCACCACAGAATTGGGGACATAGATTAGCAAATGCGGGGTCTATTTTAAAATGATACATAAATGCACTAATTATTTTTATTATCCATATTTATGAAACAGAGATGCTCAGCATTTGTGTTAGTTGTAACATTCTGAGCATCTCTGTTAGAGAGTTTATTTCTGCTTTAGATCGTTAATGTCTTTTATATCTGCGTCAGTATAATAATGTTTTAAGATGTCGGTATAACTATAGCCTTTGTCTGCCATAACAGCCGCACCTATTTGGCACAAGCCAACGCCATGTCCCCAACCAGCACCAATGAGTACAAACTTCTGCGGTACGTTGGTTTGTTCATTCAAATCGTGACGCTCAACAACAAATGCCGAACTATAAAGGTGAGTGTCAGAGAGCAATCTTCTAATCTCCAGTTCTTTGCCAACAACAAGTTGGCCTTCAGTTCCAACAATTCGCAATCTGATGATACGACCGCTTGCTCCGCGTTCAACAGGTTGTAAGTCAATGATGTCGCCAAACTTCTGTTCGGTTCTCTTCTCTATGAGTTCACGCACTTTTTCTTGCGACAATTCAACGCGCCATCTGTAAAAGTCGGGAGTCTCTTGGTCGTAAGAGTTGAGCACTTGTTTCAGCAAATGCACATTGTGTGTGTTGCAATAAGCTTGTGGTGAGGTTCTAATCCACTTTTCAGCCTCTGTCTCTATGGTGAGATTGGGCATTTCGCTTTGTTCGCTGTCTCTAACAGGTTGCAAATAATTGTAGTCGGTGTTGCCCCAGCAGCTACTAAATCTTTCAGATGCGCCACCACAACATTTTGAGAAACGTGCGTCACACAAATGGCCATCATAGATGAGCACTTCGCCCCTTGTCTCTCTAACAGCTTGTTGTACTTGGGGAGATGTAGCTCGGGTAATACCTTGATATCTTTGGCAGTGATCATCGGCACATACATCATATAGCGTATGGTCTGAACGATCGTGCCAACGCAATACCTCACCTGGGTGGTGAACAAAATTGAAAAAGTCGCTCGAACTACCTTCACCCTCTAATCGATGAAGCATTTGGCAATAAACCCAACTGCGTGATACTACCGCATGCGATTTTAGTAGTCCAATAGAAGAGGTAGCACTCATTTCAGACGAGATAACGCTTTCAAGATACGACTCTACAGGAAGTTCGTTGATAACCACAAGTTTCTCTTCATCAACAATCAGTCTTAGTTTCCCTCTAAAGGTTTGAGGCTCTTTTCTTTCCCAATGAAAGCCAATGCCGATGGTTACATCTTGCAAGGTAAATGAGCATTCCTCAGCGTTTTCTGGAGAAAAACAGAGTTCGTTATAAATGTTACCATTCCATGCAATACCGCCTTCAACACATTCCACTTCTTGTTCATTGCACACGCTCTCACCTTTAGCAGTAAATGTACCATTCAGCTTGAACTTAACTTTTGCAGCATGCAGTATGCCCACCATTATGTTGCGGTGCGAAAGTGTTTTTAGCAGTTCAGTTTCTTTTTGTGCAGATGTAGCGGTTGTAGGATTGCCCAATTTACCCTTATGGAGTTTATGTGCAATAGCGTTCATTTCACTTTCGCTAATAGTTACCTCGCGCAATATGTTTTTAGCCATTTTAGGAGTAAGTTTCTCAAAGTCCTCAAGGCGTGGTGTGATGAGTAAACCTCCCATGTCGATAGAGCCAGGGCTAACTAAACATTGCGCTTTACCCACTGCTGCATAGCAATTAGGTCGGTGCTTCTTCCTTACAAAGACTATCGTTACAATATAGTCTGCTTGCGATGGTCCACCCTCTTGGCGCCAACTCAATATGTTCACATCTGGCTCTTGTCTTTGATTTTCAATGGGCAATACATCCAACAATTTGCTTAATAACAAGGGTTGGTTTTCGTTAGCAGGACCTTGTATAACAAAAGCTGGGCAAGCATATCCCTTAAGCATAAATATGCCCCCTTTTTGTGGGTTATAGCCTTGTTCTTCAAGTTCAGCCTCTTCGTTTTTGTTTGATGGGTAAATGCGTTCAAGGCTGTTTTCGTAGAGTTTCCAATCTTTTTCGATAGGCACATAGCCACGGCAACCCGCTTGCAAATGTGCATGATCAGGCGCAGAAGCTCCGCATCGAGCACCATTGTAAAACACAAACATGCCAGGAAGGTTCCATGCTATTTTGTCTATTAAAGGAGCAAAAAGCGAGAAATGTTGTGGCAAATGTCTGCGTGTTGGGATGGTGAGATGAAAAGGAAGAATAGGATAGGGGTTTACCAATATTTGCAAACTACCTAACACTGGCAAAGCGTTTTGCTCCTTAGGCCGATTAATATCACACAAGAAGCAAGCCCGTTTACGTAGCGTTTCCTTATCAATTTTGGCCCCCGTGCTAACAATGCGCGAAGGGTTAAATTGCACTCTTAGTTCGCCGTTTTCAAGAGGTAAAACTTTAGTTTCTACTTGCTTTGAGAGCGCTTCATATCGCTGTTGAGCTTCAGCCCATTGATTAAGTTGCTTATGAAAAAAGGCATTAACTTCACATTTTTCCAAGGGATGGTTCCACTTGCTTATAAGCGTCTTACGAGCTTGCAGTTCAATTGTTCTGATTGTATCTTTATAAAAGTTATTTCGGTTTTGACGTTCAATGCTAAGTGCTGCATCAGAGTTTCCATCCCAACGTCGGCACAGATAAACTTCGGTGAAGATACGTGCAATACGATAGTGTCGTGAAAAAGCCAATCCCAATGCGTAATCCTCTCCATAACTTGTGTTCGGAAATCCTATGCGTCGCAATATATCGGTGCGAAAGGCGCGTGGAGCACCCAAACCATTAATGCGTAGAGCATTGTTACGCCCATTCTCGGCGGTCCATTCCTTGTGAGCTATAAGTCCAGGAGGCAGTGTCTCCAAGTCAAAATTTACCATGCGATAACTGCCTATCACCATTGCTGCATGTTGGTTCTTGAATGCACTAACAATTTGCGAAAGCGTAGCATCCGACGAATAGAGGTCGTCAGAGTCGAGTTGTACTGCATATCGTCCGCAGTGAACAGAACGAATAGCCATATCCCAGCATCCACCAATACCCAAATCAGTGCGCTGAGGTTGTATAAGTATCACTCGTTTATCATTCAAAAATTGCTTAACCCTTTCGGCTGTAGCATCGGTAGAATGATTGTCTACGATAATTACGTTAAAGTCAAAATCAACCTTTTGGTGCAATACGCTTTCGATAGCATCACTTATAGTGCGCTCTCTGTTTCTAACAGGGATAATAACGCTTGCTTCCACCTCGTAGTCGGTGCTATCAGTGGGCAACTCACTATATTCGCCTGGAGCAAGCCAAGCCCCAATAGCCTTAAGGTGCTCGGTGCAAGCACGTTCCATTTCGATTTGCACCTCACGATTAGAGGGATTAACATAGTCAAATTGCTTCTGTCCAGAAGCTCTATTATCCGTTTCAACCTCTGTATAGAGCGGTTCGTTAAGATGTACAATCTTACCCGTCCGACTGGTGTAAAGGCGCAATGCATAGAGAGTGGCATGCTGAAAGCGCATGTTTTTCATATCCCTAAAGAAAGCCTTGAGTCCCTGTGTTTTGTAAAGTAAGAGCGACCCAAAGTCAAAGTCGTCGCGCAACGAGCCTTCTTGATAATCGATAGTAGGGTGCAGCCCCTGCTCGTCATAACGATCAGTATAAAGCATCAATGACGAAGTATTTTCATCGGCATTTACAGCTACTTGGTGCATACGCTCGAGTGCTCTATAGCCAAGCGATAGTGCGTGCTGACTAAAGTAAGTAGCTGTGTAAGGAGCCGAAAGTTTTTGTGCAATGGTGCGTTGCGTTTTCGATGAGAACAACGCATCACATTTCATTACTATGCACTTTGTCATAGCAATAGTTTGTGCTTGCTCATAAGTTTGCTCCGTGCATACAATATATATATGATTGATAATAGAAGAAGCTTCCAAATCCTCAATCAATTGCTTGAAGGCTGTGCCCTCTGCTGAATATGGAAGTATAAAATCTATTTGTTTTTCCATGTTTTAAGTGTGCAAAAAATTATTCTTGCTCGTTGTTTATCATATCTAAAAATTCAGCCTCACCGACCATTTTGATGCCCAGTTTCTCAGCTTTCTCTCTTTTAGAAGGTCCCATGCCTTCGCCAGCAAGCACAAAGGAAGTTTTCTTTGAAATGCTGCTGGTGTTTTTACCACCGTGGTCCTCTATCAGTTTCTTATATTCCTCGCGCGAGTGTTGTTCAAACGTACCACTTATAACCACGCTCATGCCCGCAAGCACAGTAGATGTAAGAGCCTTTTCCTCAACTTGCATCTTGACACCAGCCTGTTCCAAACGTTTTATTAGTTGCACATTTCGCTCTTCGAGCAAAAAAGTCCTAACACTCGAGGCAATTACATCGCCCACACCGTCACACGTCAAGAGGTCGTCAATTGTAGCATTAAATAGTGCATTCATCGACTTAAAATGTTGGGCAATACCCTTTGCCACAACCTTGCCAACAAAGCGTATGCCAAGTGCAAATAGTACACGCTCAAACGGAACTTCCTTACTTTTCTCTATGCCGTCAATAATTTTATGAGCAGAGCGCATTTTGTTACCCGCAAAGCCCCATAAGTCTTCAACCTTGAGGTTGTAAAGATCGGCAACGTCGTGTATAAGACCTTTTTCAAAGTATTCATCAACAGTCTCAGGCCCCAACGACTCAATGTTCATGGCATTGCGACTGATGTAGTGCTCTATGCGACCTTTGAGCTGTGGTGGGCATGCTGTATCGTTGGGACAATAGTGAGCAGCCTCGCCAGGATAGCGTACGAGCGGAGTGCCACATTCGGGACACGTATTTATAAACTCTACACGCTTACCCAACTGCTCACCCATTTGTTTACGTGCCTCTAAGTCTACTCCTACGATTTGTGGAATGATTTCGCCTGCTTTCTCCACATACACTTTGTCGCCAATATGTAGGTCAAGTTGTTTGATAATATCCTCGTTGTGTAGTGATGCACGCTTAACGATTGTGCCAGCAAGTAAAACTGGCTCCATGTTGGCAACGGGTGTAATGGCACCCGTGCGTCCCACTTGGTAGGTAACCTTAAGCAAAGGCGTGCAAGCACGTTCTGCCTTAAATTTATAAGCGATAGCCCAACGCGGACTTTTGGCTGTAAAGCCTAAACGTTGTTGTTGAGTCAAAGAGTTTACTTTGAGCACAATGCCATCGGTGGCAACCGGTAGTTCCTTGCGTTGTTCGTTCCAATAGTCGATATATTCAAAAATCTCATCTACGCTATGAGCCAACTTCATGTGGTCTGACACTTGAAAGCCCCATTTGCGTGCATCTTGTAGGCGTGCATAGTGTGTATCTTCAGTAATCTCGTTGCCCATCAAGTAATACAAGTAAGCATCAAGGTGTCTGTGGGCTACAACAGCAGAGTTTTTGCTCTTGAGTGTACCCGATGCAGCATTGCGCGGATTGGCAAAGAGAGGTTCCTCGTTAGCTTCGCGTTCGATATTCAGTTTTTCAAAACTACTCCACGGCATAAGCACCTCGCCTCTTATTTCGAAGTCGGGTGGGCAACCGCAGTCATGAGGCAATTCGAGTGGAATGGTACGTATGGTTTTAACGTTAGCAGTTACATTGTCGCCTTGCACACCGTCACCACGTGTTACGGCACGCACAAGTCGGTAGTTCTCGTATAGAAGTGAGATACTAAGTCCATCAAACTTCTGTTCGCAGCAAATTTCAAAAGGCTCACCATCGAGTCCTTCTTTCACACGATTATAGAAAGCTTCTACGTCTTCGCGCGAGTATGTATTGCCCAATGACAGCATTGGAGTGGTGTGAACCACCTGTGCAAAGTCGTTTGTCAAGTCGCTACCCACTCTTACCGATGGCGAGTTTGAGTCGGCAAGTTCGGGATGACGGCTTTCTAAATCCATCAACTCGTGCATCAATAAGTCAAACTCTTGGTCTGTAATAGTAGGAGCGTTTTTTATGTAATAGTTATAATTGTGCTGGTGCAACTCTTTGCGTAGTTGCAGTATGCGCTCTTGTTCGTTGTTCATCTTTAAAGGCAAGAATGTATGATTTGATTACAAATTTACTGACTTTTAAACAATTAATTTGTACTTTTGCTTTCAATTTTGCAGCCTTATATACCATTTAAGATTATTCTTAAATATTATATAGGTCACAACATCAATGTTTATCCCTTATTATACATATCATTATATGCGTATTGACATCATAACCGTATTGCCCGAGATGCTCGATGGTTTTGTAAACACCTCTATTCTTGCCCGAGCACAAAAGAAAGGATTGGTAGAAATTCATGTACACAATCTTCGCGACTATACCACAGACAAGCATCGGCGCGTAGACGATTATCCATTTGGAGGATTTGCTGGTATGGTCATGCAATGCCAGCCCATCGATGCGTGTATAAGCAAACTCACCTCTGAGCGTCATTATGACGAAATTATCTTTACCACTCCCGATGGAGAGCAGTTTGACCAACCTATGGCCAACGAATTATCGTTGAAAGGAAATATTATTATTCTTTGTGGACACTACAAGGGTATAGACTATCGTATACGCGAGCACCTCATTACCAAAGAAATTAGTGTAGGCGATTACGTGCTCACAGGTGGCGAGTTGCCTGCAGCGGTGATATGCGATGCCCTCGTAAGGCTTGTGCCTGGTGTATTGTCTGATGAACAAAGTGCGTTGAGCGATTCGTTTCAAGACAATTTGTTAGCAGCTCCCGTCTACACTCGTCCAGCCGACTATAAAGGTTGGAAGGTGCCAGATATCTTACTCTCTGGTCACGATGCCAAGATTAAGGAATGGGAGTTGCAGCAAAGCATGGAACGCACCAAAAGACTACGTCCCGACTTGTTAAAATAAGATGTACGAGAGGGAAACTATGGAGTATGTTTTCTGTTTGTGCGCAAAGTTGAATCTTTAAGTAAAGCCAAAGGTATTTATAGTTTTAGAGCTGATACAAACGAAGATGGCGCTCTGAAGGAGCAAAAGATGAAGCCTTGGATGCTTGTGGGTTCATCTTATGCTCTTACAGAGCGTCATCATAACGAAATGTACATAACCCAAGGCGGTGCCTTGGGCTGTAGTCTTTTGGGCTTTCAGCCCGTACCTTTCTAATTTAAATTTGTCTATTTACTTATCATTTAAGTAGGAGATTGTCAATACATAAAACATTCAAATGGGCAAACTATGCACTTTTAGCGGACAGTAATAATTATTTGTATAAGTAAGTGTAACCAATTTAAATTAGAAGAAAATAAGGAGTAAAGTACGGGCTGAAAGCCCAAAAGATCATAGCCCAGGGCAGCGCCCTGGGGTATGTATATTTCGTTATGATGGCGCTCTGTAAGAGCAAAAGATGAAGCCACCGCTAAGCAATTGAGGTTTAATC
>CAKQOG010000018.1 GCA_934255485.1 uncultured Prevotellamassilia sp.
TGACCGATCCCGACAAGCAGCTTGCTCACAAAGCTCTTGGCGACTATGGACCACTTGGTGTAAAGGTAAGCAACGACGATTTCTTACAGTAATGCAGACTTTCATGAACCTACTACGCCAACTCGCAAAATGAGGGTTAGCGTGGTAGGCTCTCTACTTTTTTCGTTTTATAGCATATCTTTCACCGCTTTCTCTTGTTTATTTTTGCACGACATGGCAAAATCCAGAGCAACTTTTTGTTGCTCTGGTACTTAAAAGATTTAATTTACAATAGTATTGAAGATTTAAGGATAAGAATAAGTAGATAGTCATAAAAGAATGTGAATGATAGTTGCCTCATTCCGACCGCAATGAACATTCACTCCGACCGCAATGAGCACTCACTCCGACCGCAATGAACACTCACTCCGACCGCAATGAGCCAACTATCATACGCATCGTTACACAACTATATTGCATTAGTAAGAAAACTTGCACACGCAAGATAAGGAGAAAACAACTGATATTCAGTACCTTGCACACATCAACGCCAAAGGGCAGAACTACCTACACATTGTTTAAGCAACAATGCTTGGGATAGCTCTGCCCTTTGGCGTATTATTAGAGATCGTTTTTACCTATTTTTTATCGAAACTTTTGGGTCGGCTTACAGGGGCTTCGTGCTGTGGTTGGGCTGCAGCGGTGTCCTTGTTTGTAGCACCCGACTGCGCTGGAGCCGAGGTAGCCGAAGAGCCACCTATGTCGCCCATCGGCATAAATCCGCTCGACTGCTTGACGTGGTATTGAGTGGCATGACCATTTTGTAATGTGGCTCTAAACCAATTGCCCTCTATCTCTTGCTCTGGTTGTTTGAGATAGGTGTGTACGTTCGACGACATTTCGCCGGTACGCATATTCCAATAAAGCTCTTGCGTGCGCAGTTTGCTTTGCGAGGTTTTGTCGTCGAGCAACACATGGCCACGCAACTTCCATAGGTTTTGGTCGTAAAGCCATGCACTATCGGCTGCAAATCTGAGGTCTACCTTAAACTTGTTGTCGTAGCGCTCAAGGAACAAGCCTTTAGGAAACTCCCAACGAGGCGGTGTGGTTTTATCGTAAATACGCCATTCTTCGGTTATTATCTTGTAACGGACAATACCCGAATCAGTGATGATTTTAGACACACCACGCGTAACCATTACAGGCAACGAGTCGCGCCCTACCACGGTGTTTCCCACTGGAGGCGCATCGTTTGAACATGCCACAGGGCTTGCAAGAAGCAGAAATATGAACGGATAAGCCATCCATCTGCGCCATGTTCGTATGTTTTGATACTTACCTTTCATTTTAATTTTGAGTGGATATTTGCTTACTCAGCCTTCCACTTCATAAACCAACGTTCGCTAAATGACAAGCCTATGCAGAAACGAATGTAGTTTTCCTTTATCATGCTTGCCAATTGTGGTTTTACGTGTTCGTATTGAACAGAGAAGTTGAGGTAGGTGCGATTGTTGTAAACGTTTACGATGGGGAAAGCAAAGCCAAGACTTGCTTGAAAGTCCTTAGGGCCATTGTTGCTATCAATCTTTGTGTAAGACGTTGCATAAGAGAAGCCGGCACGATAACGTACCCTCTGTCGCCAACGTAAGCCCTCGGGATTGGGCACATATTCAGCTCCAACACTCACCTTGTGCATATCAGAAAATGCGCCTTTTGTGCTTACATAATCGAGCGATTTGTCGTATTTTGTTACTACCTCTGGATACTTTACGTCGGCCCATTTCTGAAGGGTGTAGTCGGCACCTATGCGCAACGAATTGCGCAATGTCCACGTAAGACCTACGCCAAACGTGTGAGGCAACTGAAAGGCATTGGCACATCGAAGGGTGTCGCCACTGAGCACCGTGCTCGACTGTATGCGCTGATTGTAGTAGTGGGCTGTGCGGTTTACATCATGTCCCAAGCCATAAACAAAGCCCAAGGTAAGCTTGTTTTTCTTGTTAATTTGTTGCTCGTATTGCAAACCGAAGTCGAGTTTATAGGTTCGTATATCGGCACTATATGTAGTTTTTGTTGTTGGAACATTCGACGAGCTTGTTGTGGTTCCCGAAACCGCCATTGTAGATGAATGTTCGATGTCGCCCCACAGATAACCAGCATTGAAACCTACAGAGAGTGGCTTGAATATCGTCCACCCCACACCGACGTATGCCTCGTGTAGTCCGCCATCGCCAGCAAAGGTGTTGGTGCGTGTAATTTGCGACAAGCCGTCCTCGCTCTTTGAGGTTGTTTCGTTGCTTGTGTTATAACCTATTGTGCTGTAAGGCACAAGTCCTAAGGTCATGCCCAAGCGGGGGGCCATTCTGAAACCCGCCGTAATGTAATCGATTGACGTGTTGTGGGCATTGGTGCTATGACCATTTTGCGAGAAGTTGCCATTCTGCAACGATAGTCCGAGGTCGAACAAAAAGGTGAGAGAGTCAATTGCAGCATACGATGCTGGGTTTTTGGTATTGAGTTCCTTGCCACTGCGCATACCATAGGCAGTGCCACTCATACCCTTGTTAAAGGCATTTCCGCCATCGCCCAATAAACCAAAACCATAGCGCGAATAGGGCGAATTGCTTCCGTTGGTTTGCGCCACGGCACTTAAAGACAATGCTGCTAAAGCAGCAGTTGCCAAATATTTGTGGAGTGTTGTCATTTATTTTTCTTGATACTGTAATATGCAGTTTAGCCCTATTTCAACAAGAGCATCGTTGCGTTCTACTTCAAATTCTTGTGCAAATCGATAACCATTTCCGCCTGTAAGGAATATGCGAGCGGTTGGGTGCTGGCGGAGCATGGCGTGCAGATAACCAATTATTTCGTAGTCCATTCCGCGCAACACACCGTTTTGTATGGCCGAAGGAGTGTCGTAACCATAGGTTTGAACCTCGGCGTTGCTAATGGTTACGAGTGGCAGTCGTGCTGTTTGCTCGTGTAAAGCACGCAAGCGCATGCCTAATCCTGGCGATATGTTGCCACCAAGATAATGACCATCAGCACTTACATAATCGTAGGTGATGCAGGTGCCAGCATCTATGATGAGCAAGTCGCAATGGGGGTAGCAATGAGCCGCTCCAACAGCTGCTGCTAAACGGTCGCTGCCCAAGGTTCGTGGGCTGCGATAATCGCAAATAAGAGGTGTGGGAGTATCGCCTTTAACGTACAATGTGTTTGGAACAAGGCGCTTGATAGCATTGACCGTTTCGTCTGATGTATTACCCACAGAAGATAAGGCACACACGCTAACGCCGTACTCACTAACAATTGTAGCGAGGTCGTTTATCAAGTCAGCTCCAAGTCGTTTGCGCATCAGCATCTCGTTTTCATTAAATACTGCTGCCTTTGCTGATGAATTGCCAATGTCTACTATGAGATTCATAAACGTTTCAAAAAAAATCTGTGGACTTAATAGTTGCCACCCCTACTTGCTTGTTGCGTTATGGGTTAATGGACACTATGCCACCAAGTCAATTAATGTGCAAAATTACTGTAAGAGGAGTGAAGTACAAAGATTATTTCTATAAAAATGCTTTTATCACTTTATTTTCCAATACTTTGCACACTGCGTCTGACGCCTTTGTTTATCTCGACAAACATATAGCCAGGCTTGTTGGCTTGTACTTTGTCCTTCATTCTGAGATACTCTTTCATGGCATATTCTTTTGATTTATCAAACGTGAGGCGTGACATCTCTGCTTGCGACTTGGTGGTTCGCGTAGAGTCTAACTTTTCGTCGGGAAAATAGTCGTCAAGGTCTACGTCACCAATCATTGTGGTTTCGAGAAACGTTAGGTTCTTTTTGCTCTGATTGGTGTAGTAGCCAACAAACATGTGACCTGGCATTTGCACAAGTACGGGCGTAATATTTATGGCTCGCAAAAGCGACGCAAAAAGCACACTACCATCTACGCAATTGATTTGTGATGAGTTGAGTGCATCCTCAAAAGTACGCACTCGTTGGGCATAAACCACATTGCTCGATAGGCTTGAATATGACACCGAACTATAACGAAAGTTGCGCTTTTGCAACACATACCACAAGGCATAAACTTGCTTGTCTACCATCTCTTCAGAGCCTTGATAGCCTAAGAAACGGCGTATGATTTTGGTATTAAGCGCCTCGCGAAGTATTTTGTCGATGAGCGGATTTTCTTCGTTTACATAGGCTGCAAAGAAAAGGCGAGTGCTTACGTAGCGCATTTGTCCATTGGCAAGTTGCTTGTTGTAGCCAAGCAAGCACTCATTGATGCTTCGCACTGAAAAGGTACGCACTTTCTGTCCAAAGTCTTTACCATCAATCTCAACATTGGCCACTACGCTGATAGGTTCGGCTTGCTCGTTATTTCGCAAAGCATCGTATCGCCACAAAATGTCGGGGTAGATAATATAGTCTACATTTTTTTGTGGCAACACAAACGTGCTGATTGAGCGGGCATAGAATGGAGTTTCCGCCAAATCAATGCGCACCACCTCACCCTTTTTGCGGCTATGAACCTTTATGGCTATGCACGATTTGGGGTTGCCTACATACGTGCCGTCCATTGGCTTAATGATTTGTGCGTCGGTGGTTGCGACCGATAGTATGGCCGACGGAAAAAGGTTTCCGCCCAACTGATCTACTATTTCAAAGTCGTTTACAAACGGCTTTTTTATTGCCAATATAGTTGCACAAATGCCTATACCAACTATTGCCATAACGCAAAACAATAAGGACTTTATGCGTTTGGTGTGTAAAAATGAAAGGTTTAGCATTGATTTTTGTTTTTTAAACATGCTATTAATCAAATGTCCATTTTACGGTGAGCACATTGTCTGCCACCTGTTTGCCAGCTGCAAGCATTGAGTATTTTGCCTTGAAACAGCCACCCGTAGCATCAATTTCAAAACTTTGTTGATGGGTGTAAAGACTAAAGTCGAGCATGCCATTTGCGGTTTTATAAGTGCACGGAATGAGTTTTCCGCTCACAAAGGTCATGCGTGCTTCGGTGTCACCATGACGTTTTAAGTCTGCTAAATCTTCGGTTAGCAACAAGGTGGCGGTGCCGTTGTTTTGCTTTTCGGCATATCGCAACATTATGCCGTTTTCCTCTATAAGGCATCCACCAACACTCTCGGTTCGGATAACGTCTTCGCCGTTTTCGGTGTTACTAACAAGGAGGGTTTCAAGGTGTATTTTCTTTAACATAATGGTGTTTCAGTGAGTTGGTTATACGTTATTTTTTTATGATTTTCTTGCACGTTTTGCTACCCGCTTTTTCGATTATCACACCGTTAGCGGAGGTCGGAACATCGTGGTATTGTTTGCCAGCAATATCAAAGTAGATTGTTGAATTACTTGTATCATTGCGCTTTATATTGACAATACCATCTGCAGTAGGCATCGTAAATTGCTTTTCGATTACTACGGGCCAATTACGTCGTAGCCGATAGGTGTAAGTGTGACCAGGAACGAGTTGTGAAAATCGCATACTTACGATGGTATCGGTAGTTGCATTGAGGTATATACGTGCCAACTTATGGGCATTTACCTGCGTAACATCGTCGGTAAGGTCGAACAGATAGTTTTGTGCCGCACGGCAATTGGCACTATTGGCAAGTGGCTGACAAATGTCGATAGTTGTATTATCGAGTATGTTGATGTGTATGTCGGCAGACTCTTGCATGGTATTTGTACCATCGTCGCTAACGTTGCATTTGAATGAACAGAGCGTTTGCTCGCCATCGGGCGTTACCGACAAGATGCTCTCACCGCTATTAACAAATTGCGCATGGATGAGCAACGTGTCGCTTTCATTGGGCATGAGCGTGCGCCCCGTAAACGCTAACCACTGTGCTTGTTGCATGGCTGCAGTGTCGGTTGGTGCATTTTGGAGCAAGGCCAAGGGAGTGGTTAAACATTGGTCTGATGTGTTACGAATAATCATTTTTACTCGTGTTGCACACTGTGTTGATGGTTCGTCTATACACCAAAGCGAGTCAATACAAACTTCTCTACCCGTTCGTTGAAGTGTGTCGGGAGGCAAGCATGCTACCTTGTCAGGACATACCACCAAGGCCTCTTGATTGCAAAAAAAACCATTTTCATTAAAATCTTTATGCTCGTTCTCGGGCTCTCTTAGCGAAAGTACATCTAAGCGAAAATAGCCATCATAGTCGCCTGCAAATCCCCAATTAATGTGGAACATCCCCGCTTCATCAATGCCATCAAGCACAATAGCATGCCCCTCAAGATTCATAGCACTACCTGCATAATAAACGGGACGACCTTCGCTAATCTCGTTTGCCAAAAAGTTCCAATAAGCAATGGGTGCATATTGATAACTGTCGAGATGATGCACATATTTGAGTCCGAAAGCCTTTTTCAGAGGTTCTACTAATCGCCAAGTATTCGTGCCACTTGCTGAAAGTCCCCACTGCATTTTTGAGGCTACGCCCAAATAGTACATGAGTTTGGCTGTAGCTTCGCACTCATCCTTTGTGGCAAGTCCGTCTTTGTAGGAGTCGCGAATAAGACGTGCATCAACAGTTTCGCCAGGCAGTATGTCGGCTATTGTATAGTGAGGAGTAGCCCATCCTTTTAGCGTGTCTTGCAAGGTGTAAATACGTTTGTAATATGCCAATATCTGCTCCATAGCTATAGCAACACAACCTGCCACACAACGCTCTTTTGAGGTTACTCCATTCTCATCTGTATAATAAGGGCAAAGGTCGTTATAAGGCGAACCGAAGTAATGCAAGGTTGTGAGTAGCGGCTCCACGGGTTTCCACTTAGCGCCATCGAGCGGATAATGTTGCACATTGGTGGGCTTAAACGAAAGCATTTTTTGCAACATATCGGGCATATTTTCTCTATTCACGTTGCCGTAACCTAATATAGAAGGTTGCTGCTTGTTTTTGCCAACAAGCACAAACTCTTTGCCTTGCTTAAAGCACCATGCAACTTGATAATCTGTTTGTTTCACGCTTTTTGCATTGCTCTTTGCAGAAGATATCCTACGGGCTGAACCACGTGACGCAAACCATTGCGAGGCTACCTGTTGTGCCTCGCTTTCACTTCGCTGTTGAGCCAACAATGACGATGAACATAGGGCTAAAACAAGTAGCAACTGATATTTTATTACTGAAAACAATTTCATCCTATTATTTCTATACTTAACGTTCTGATGTTTCGTTTGTTTCCCATTCCTCTATCGTTCCCGTCTGTGAAGAGAAACTAACTCCTATCCGAATGAGATTGCGCTTATCTGCTTGATAGGGACGCGCATAACCTTTTTCTTCTATCTGGCAGAGTGCGTCGTGAGCGGTGCCATCAAGCTTAAACTCAAAGATGTAAATGGTATGTGGTGTTTCGATTATACAATCTGCCCTACCCTCGCTTTGTGCCTTTTCTGTTAGCACGGTGTAAGTACTCATCAAGCGAAACAAAAGGTAGAAGGTATAATGAAAGTAGCGTTCTCGTTCTCGCTCATTCTCTTTGCGACGCATGGTGTAAGGGATGCTGGCAAAGAAGGAAGTGAGTTGCTGTTTCAGGAGCAAAACATTTCCATCTGCCAATGCATGCGTCATACTCACCAATTCTGTATTAATGGGAGTAGGCGTTTGCAGATAGTTATTGGCAAGAGCGGTAAGAAATCCTTTCTTCACTTCGTTGTTGGGCAAATCGAGCAAAAACATATTGGTCATTCTGTCATATCCCTTTATTGTGAGATAACCACTTTGATAAATCATGGGCAATGGACGTTCAATATCTGCCTTATAATCAATAAAATCTGATGTATCATAGTACCTGCCTGTTAATTCGTTCAAGTTTTCATTACTGTGCTTCAACAAGCGAATTAGGTAAGTAGGAGTGCCCGATTTAAACCAGTAATTGTCGATACGTTGGTTATCCAAAGCATTCAGTAAACTGAACGGATTGAATACGTCTGTCATGCCACTACTAAAATGATAACCATCGTATTGTTGCTTGAGTAGTTGATACATACCCTCTTCATTAGTATCGTATAGCCTTGCCATTTCAGCTATAGGTCGCTTGAAATAATGCATCAATTCTTCGGGAGTAACGCCACATAAGGTTTCATATTTGTCGTTCATACTGATGTCGTTAGGCTGATTAAAACCACTGAATACACTCACTTGTGAAAACTTTGTTACTCCTGTCAACAACACAAACTGCAGGTGCTCGTCGGCAGCCTTAAAGGTTGAGTAAAAACTCTTTAATACGTTGCGATTGTGGCATTCTATGCTTACACCATTGTTTGGTGTGCTTAGTCCAGAATCCATTACATCGAGCAAAGGTTTGTCGTATTCGTCTATCAACACTACGCAACGTTTGCCCGTTACTTTGTGTACATGTGCCAACAATAGTGCAAAGCGGTCGCCTATGCCAAGTTCGGCATCACCCTTCATGCCATAGTCCTCTTCCCACAATGAAATGTACTTCCGTATCTTTATAGTCAGTGCGTCGTGCTCCTCAAAGTTCGTGCTATTAAAGTCTATATGAAATACTGGATAGCTCAACCAATCTTGCTCTAAATGCTCTATGGCCAACCCCTTGAATAGGTCGCGTTGCCCCATGAAATAATACTTCAATGTAGACATAAGCAAACTCTTTCCGAAGCGTCGTGGACGACTCAGAAAGTATATCTTGCCATTCTTTACCATGTTGTAAACAAGCGCTGTCTTATCTACATATACATAGCCATCTTCGATGATGCTCTTAAAGTCTTGTATGCCTATTGGGTATTTCATGTTGCTATACATGCATAAATGGTTCTTGTGCGAAGATACGAAATATTTGTTGGATATTCTCAGTATATATGCGTCATACTTGTTTAAAAAACAAAAGGCATGTCAAAAGAATAAGTTTATTAAATTAAAACCTATAATTCTGACATGCTCTTTTATAAATGTTTATTCTGAAAAGATGTAATAAACATTTCAGAATAAATAGCATTCAAACATTTTAGAGTTCGATGTCGCCATCAAACACTTCGTGCCAAGGCAGACCTTGCTTATTAAGTTCGTCCATAAATGGATCTGGATCGAACTCCTCTACATTCCATACACCTGGCTTTTTCCACAATCCAAGCATAAACATACGAGCACCAATACATGCTGGAACACCCGTAGTATAGCTTACACCTTGCATACCAGTTTCCTCGTATGCAGCTTGATGCGAGCAGTTGTTGTATACATAGTAAGTGTGTTCTTTTCCATCCTTCAAACCACGAATGCGGCAACCAATGCTTGTTTCGCCCTCATAGTTCTCGCCTAAGTCTTGTGGGTTAGGAAGCACAGCTTTCAAGAACTGAAGAGGAACTATCTCCATACCTTGGTAAATGATAGGTTTGATTGATGCCATACCAATGTTTTGAATTACACGTAAGTGGGTAAGATATTCCTCGCCAAACGTCATCCAAAAACGTGCACGTTTAATGGTAGGATAATTCTTAACAAGGCTCTCAATCTCTTCGTGGTGGAGCAAGTAACTCTCTTTAGGACCTACGTTAGGATAAGTTAAAGGCTTGTGTATCTCAAGAGGTTCAGTTTCTACCCAACGTCCGTCTTCCCAATAAAGACCTTTCTGAGTGATTTCGCGAATATTGATTTCGGGATTAAAGTTAGTGGCAAATGCCTTATGGTGATTACCTGCATTGCAGTCTACAATGTCGAGGTACTGAATTTCATCAAAATGATGCTTAGCTGCATAAGCCGTATAAATGCTTGTTACACCTGGGTCGAAGCCGCAACCAAGTATTGCAGTAAGGCCAGCCTTCTCAAAGCGATCTTTGTATGCCCATTGCCATGAATACTCAAAGTGAGCCTCATCTTTAGGTTCGTAGTTTGCCGTATCGAGGTATGAGCAACCACATTGCAAACAAGCCTCCATAATGGTAAGGTCTTGATAAGGCAATGCAAGATTCATAACCAAGTCTGGCTTAAACTCGTTAAACAAAGCCACAAGTTGTTCTACACTATCAGCATCAACTTGAGCTGTTTGAATGTCCGAACGGCCTATGGCCTTTACTATAGCATCGCACTTCGACTTTGTGCGGCTTGCAATCATGATTTCGCTAAATACATCGGTGTTTTTAGCAACCTTGTGAGCTGCTACAGTGGCCACACCACCTGCACCAATAATCAATACTTTTCCCATTGATTTTTATTCTATATGTTTGTTTGTGTTGATATTTATTTCTTTTCAAATATTATTTAGGCATATCGAGTATCACGCGCACCCATGTTTCTTCTGCTTTCGATGTAGTCGAAGGCATTTGGTAAGTTATACGCATTTTATCTTGTCCATCAAAGTGGTAAGTAATGGTGTTGTTGCGCCCAACTAAATTAGAATTGGTAATAGAACCCGTAACGTGTTCTACAAACGTAGAGTCTGTTTTCACGCTATATTTACCTTGATTGGTAATGATGCATTGACCTTTAGGGTCGACTATTAAGAACACATGAAAACTACCATCATTCTCAAGTATTTTCCATACGGGTAGTTTTATTAGATGACCTGTCTTAGGGTCTAATTGCACTTGTTGCCAAATACCCGCAAGAGTAATTTTCTTTGCACTATTTGCGTTTGCGCTCAACGTCATGCACAAAAGCGACATTGCTAAAAATATCTTTTTCATGATTTTGAGATTTTTAATGGTTTAAACACATCTTTACCAAAAGCCTGATCAGTTTTTTACAGACCCTTTTACAATAACTTTTTCGCCTACTTTTATTTCAAACAGATGTCTGTTGGTATCTTTTTCGTCCACATCGTGGTAGATTTCTAAAGTATCACCACAATATGCTTCAAGGCAATAGGCCATTTCTATGCGTCGGGCTGGTTGCTTTTTAAGTTGCGTTAAGGGCATGCTATCAAGTAGCAGTTCTATGTAGCGAATAGAATTTACGTGACCATTGATATCGAGGTCGGAGTATGCTGCCTTGTGCGTTAAAACCAACTGAGGATGCTTTAGTCGTATGCGTCCCATAGGTTGTATGGGGGCGGTGCGTTCGGGTATAAGCACACTTGCAAATCCACCATTAGGCAGTGCCTCTAAATCAGCGGGCATACGGGTTGATGTATCTATAAGTGCCCAAATGCTTGTAGCATGCCCATAGGCTGTACCATCGGTACGCAGTATGCTAAAATGGCGGTCGGTAAACTGTCGGTAGAGTTTATCAACCCACGTTTCGATGCTGAAAGCTTCGCCTGTTACTGGCATTTGGTCTATTTCGATAACCAAGCGCGACAATACCCACGCATGGTGCAACTTTATCATTTGTGGATACCCAAAGCCATGTTCTCCTGCATGGAGTGATGCGCAACGCAACAATAGGTTGCCTATATTACCCCACGACAAAGACCCAAAATAATCTTCGGTGAATGGTTCTACACAATAGTTATATATCGAATTCTTTTGCATGCTTTTAGATTTGTTGTATAGCAAAATTAAGTATTTAGACTTTGCTTAGCAAACATTTACGCATTTAATTCATTACCTTTGCCATAAATTAATAGAAAATTACACACGAATGAAACGATTTCTTCTTTTTGTGGCCAGTTTGTTCATGGGCGGAACAGCCTTTACTGGATCGCAATTATTGGCACAAGCCAATCAGCAACTAACCCTTGAGGATATCACTGGTGGTAAATATAATCCTCAGTATGTTTATGGTGTAAACCCAATGAAAGACGGTGAGAGCTACACACAACTCTCTAACGATAACAAGCGCATTATTCGTCGTTCGTTTAAAACGGGCAAGGAGATTGGAGTGCTTTTTGATGCCGACAATGCACGCGGTCCTAAAAAGCTCAATGCCATTGATGGTTACATCATGTCGCCCGATGAGCGTCGCATTTTGTTGCGCACGCAAACCAAGGCTATTTACCGACGTTCGTACACAGCAGTCTATTATATATATGATGTAGAGAACAAAAAGTTCGAAGCACTCTCTGAGGGTGGACCGCAGCAAATGCCCCTTTTCTCGCCCGATGGTAATGTGATTGCCTTTGTGCGCGACAACAATTTATTCCTTGTTAAACTGCTTTTTGGCAATGCTGAGAGCCAAGTTACTAAGGACGGCAAGTTCAACGAAGTTATCAACGGACTCCCCGACTGGGTAAACGAAGAGGAATTTTCTACCAATCGTTCGTTCGACTTCTCTTCAGACAGTCAAATGCTTGCATGGATACGCTACGACGAGAGTAAAGTGCCTATTTACAGCATTCAAGAGTTTAAAGGTGCCTACCCCACTCGTAGCGAGTACGACGAATATCCTGGTTCGTACAACTACAAATATCCTGTGGCTGGAGCCAAAAATAGCGATGTTAGCGTAATGACATTCGACATTAAGAACCGCGTAACACGAGCCCTCAAACTCCCGCTCGATTCTGATGGTTACATACCTCGCATTCAGTTTACTGCCGATGCCTCAAAGCTTGCTGTAGTAACGCTCAATCGCCATCAAGACCACATGAACATCTACATGGCCAATCCGCGTAGCACTGAATGCAAATTGGTGGTGCAAGAGCAAAATAACAAGTACGTTACTGAAAGTGCATACGGCAGTCTGAAGTTCTATGGCGACCACTTTGCCTACATTTCAGACCGTTCGGGTTATAAGCACATCTATTGGTACAACATTAATGGCAAGCTCGAACGCCAAGTAACCAAGGGCAATTATGATGTGTCGGCATTCTATGGCTACGATGCTAAGAGTGGTCGTTTTTACTACGCATCACACCAAGAGAGCCCTTTGCGTACAGCCGTTTATGCCATGGATAAGAGCGGAAAAGAGCACAAACTCTCTCAGCAACAAGGTAGCAACACTGCCACCTTTAGCACGTCGATGAAGTATTTTCTCAACATTTACTCATCTGCCACCCAGCCCCCTGTAACTACGCTTTGCGATGCCACAAACGGCAAGGTAATATCGACGATGGTAGACAATGCTGAACTTAAAAAGACGGTTACTCCACTCTTGGGCAAAAAGGAATTTTTCAGTTTCAAAACCGCTGATGGTGTTGAACTGAATGGTTGGATGATTAAGCCACAAAACTTTGATGCCAAAAAGCAATACCCCGTTATCATGTATCAGTACTCAGGTCCAGGCTCACAAGAAGTTACCGATTCATGGAACATGGGCTTCTACCCTGGCGGTGTATGGGAGAGCTACATGGCGCAGCAAGGCTTTATTTTTGCATGTGTAGACGGCCGTGGTACAGGTGCAAGAGGTGCTGATTTTGAGAAATGCACCTACTTACGATTGGGCGAGAAAGAGTCGCACGACCAGGTTGAAGCAGCCATTTATCTTGGCAATCTGCCCTACGTTGATAAGAGCCGCATTGCTATATGGGGTTGGAGCTTTGGTGGTTTCAACACACTGATGTCTATGAGCGAAGGACGCCCCGTATTCCGTGCGGGTGTGGCAGTAGCTGCTCCAAGCAATTGGAAATACTACGACACCGTATATACCGAACGTTACATGCGTACCCCTAAAGAAAATGCCGACGGTTATGCCGTAAACCCCATACAGAGAGCGGGCAACCTTAGTGGCGACCTTTTGCTTATTCATGGCACAGCCGACGACAACGTACACTTCCGCAACTTTACCGAGGTGAGCGAAGCTTATGTACAGGCTGGCAAGATGTTCCGTCAACAGGTTTATACAAACCGTAATCACAACATCTTTGGTGGCAACACCCGCTTGCACTTGTTCCGTACCATCAGCAATTATTTTGTTGAAAAACTTGGTAAATAAGACACGTAATAAAGTAGGCATTCACAATTAAATTAAATTAAATTTGAGTGCCTACTTTGAATAAAACTATTAAATAGTATCTTTGTAAGTGCATATATAACCTGCTGAATGAAAGAAATGGTAGGTTGCAGATGCACAACTAACACAAACACACTTATGGCAAAAAATACTGAAGAAACTAACGCAAGCAGCGAGAAGCTAAAAGCCTTGCAAGCTGCTATGGCAAAAATAGAAAAAGACTTTGGTCGTGGTTCGGTAATGAAGCTTGGCGATGAACAAATTGAGGATGTAGAGGTTATTCCTACTGGCAGTTTGGCACTCAATGCTGCATTAGGCGTAGGGGGCTATCCCAAGGGACGTATCATTGAGATTTATGGTCCCGAATCGTCAGGTAAAACCACATTGGCCATCCACGCTATTGCCGAGGCACAAAAGGCTGGTGGCATAGCTGCCTTTATCGATGCAGAACATGCTTTCGACCGCTTTTATGCCAAGAAACTTGGTGTTGATGTAGACGAACTACTCATCTCTCAGCCCGACAACGGCGAGCAAGCACTCGAAATTGCCGATCAACTCATTCGTTCGTCAGCTATCGATATCATCGTTATCGACTCTGTAGCAGCTCTTACGCCTAAAGCCGAAATCGAAGGCGACATGGGCGACAATAAAGTAGGTCTGCAAGCTCGCCTTATGAGCCAAGCTCTACGCAAACTTACCTCTACCATCAGTAAGACCAATACCACTTGTATCTTTATCAACCAGTTGCGCGAAAAGATAGGTGTTATGTTTGGCAATCCCGAAACTACTACAGGTGGTAACGCCCTGAAGTTCTACGCTTCTGTACGCCTCGACATTCGTCGAGTTACCACACTCAAAGATGGCGATACCCCTATCGGCAACCAAGTAAGAGTTAAGATTGTGAAGAACAAAGTGGCACCTCCATTCCGCAAGGCTGAGTTCGAAATTACCTTTGGCGAGGGCATCTCTCACGTTGGCGAGATTGTAGACTTGGGCGTTGAACTCGGCATTATCAAAAAGAGCGGCTCATGGTTTAGCTACGGCGAAACACGTTTGGGACAAGGTCGCGATGCTGTAAAGAAGGTTATTAAAGACAACCCTGAACTTTCTGCCGAACTCGAAGAGAAGATTGCAGAGGCTCTGAAAGAGCGCAACGAAGATTTATAATTAAATACATCTATACTACACATATTATGATGGGGGTTAGGAACTTTTTTCAGTGAAAATAACGATTTGTTATTCTCTAAAAATGTTCCTAACCCTCATTGTTTTTAAGTAGTTGCTCAGCTTTGTTTTTATACTTGATAAGTAATACCAATAGCCTCAACTGAGGCTAAGCTACAACCTCTATATGCTCTATGGAATTTAAGAAACATTACACCAATGACGAAATCAACGAAGTGAAGGCATGGTTTCAAACTCATTTCGACCACCTGCCCACTTCATTACAAATGGACAAAGCTACCTTTATTAAGGACTTTAAACACACGGTGAAACTCTACTACGACATACTTGACAAGCACAAGGATAATCCCACCTATGCGGCACAAATTCACCACATCTTTATGATGCGTGATGCAGTTAGAAAAACGTGGGAGAAAGAAGGTAATAACTACGAATAAAAACTACGGATAACTATGCGAAAATCTATCAGAAAATATAAGCAGCAAAATGTTTCAGACACCTTGCTCAACCAACTCCTAACCGAGGCTGAACACACACAAACAATGGGCAACCTGCAACTATACTCCGTGGTGGTGACACGCAGCGAAGAAAAGAAGCAACAACTTGCTCCTGCCCACTTTAACCAACCCATGGTGACGCAAGCCCCCGTGGTGCTAACCTTTTGTGCCGACTACAATAGAATCACCGAATGGGCACTACAACGCAATGCTCACCCTGGCTACAACAACTTTTTATCTTATCAAAATGCCATGACCGACGCCCTGCTATATTGCCAACGTTTTTGCGATTTGGCAGAGGCTCAAGGACTGGGACTTTGCTTTCTTGGTACAACTATTTACCAGCCTCAACGCATAATTAAGGTGCTCGATTTGCCCCAATTGGTAATGCCTGTAGCCACCATCACATTGGGTTGGCCCGACGAGAATCCCGATGTTTCAGAGCGTCTTCCCCTCTCTGCCATTCGTCACAACGAAACCTACAAGCAAGCTACAGCCGAAAGCATCAACCGCGACTATACCGCCAAAGAACAAATGCCCATCAACAAGCATTTTGTTGAAATCAACCACAAGGAAACCTTGGCACAAGTGTTTACCGACATACGTTACACGCAATCAGACTGCGAGCTAATGTCGGCTGGTTTGTTAGAGGCTCTTAAGCAACAAGGGTTCTTGTAAGTAGGTGTTTATAATTTATTTATAAGTAAGTACTTAATTTTAAATTAGATTGGCTCGGGCTTTCAGCCCGAGCCAAAATATTAAAAGGTTGCACATTTCGCTGATTATTAGCAATTTAATAGCACAAAAATCATTGAGTTTAAGCTAACGCATGTACAACCTTTCAACCTTTTCTTTCAATTAAAATTAATTCCGCCAACAGGTATATTATACTTGCTTCTTTTTCCACACACAGAACCAAACGAAAGCTACAAGCAAACACACAACACCGAGCGAATAGCCTACAACAGACGAGAGGCCAAGTGCTTGTGGTGATACAAAGATAAAGGTGGAACAAACGGTGGTCATAAACAAAGCAGGAATGAGCGTAATGATATAAGGCTTATGCTCGCGCACAAGATAAACGGTGAGCATCCACAAGGTGAACACAGATAGCGTTTGGTTAGCCCAACCAAAATATTGCCATATCACATTGAAACCATCAGGATTATCAATTTGCCACATCAACAAGGCTATAGCCACCACAAACATGGGGATGCTCACAGCCAACCGCTTGGCAATGGGGCGTTGCGATAGGTGCAAAAAATCAGCTACTATCAAGCGTGCACTCCGAAAGGCTGTATCACCACTTGTGATGGGTGCTGCCACCACACCAAGCAATGCTAACACACCACCCATTAAGCCCAACCAATCGTTGCACACAAGGCTCACCACCTTAGGGGCCGCTGTATGGAAACCGCTTTCGGCGGCTCCTGTCACAACATTGTAACCTTGTTCGGGGGTAGCATAAAAGAAGTACATCGACACCGTAGCCCATATCAAAGCCACAATCCCCTCGGTTATCATCGAACCATAAAAGATGGGGCGTCCAAGTCGTTCGCTCTTTATGCAACGTGCCATAAGCGGACTCTGTGTGGCATGAAAACCACTAATTGCACCGCAAGCTATGGTTATAAACAAGCAAGGAAACAAAGGGTCGGTGGCACTATCATCGGTCTTAGCAGCCATATTGCCCAACCCGTCCCATAGCTCGGGTAGTTGCGGAAACTTAATATACAAACCTATCATCAACGCAGCTGCCATAAACAATAGCGATATGGCAAAAAGCGGATATACCTTGCCTATAATCTTGTCGATAGGCAACATTGTGGCCAATACATAATAGAGAAATATCACAACAAACCACATCGTTATGTTGCCCACCATACCGCTTAATATAATGGCAGGACTATACACAAACACCACGCCAACCATCACGAGCAGTATAACAGAGAATATGAGCATCACCATTTTTGTACTCTTGCCAAGATACTTACCTATCAGTTCGGGAAGTCCGGCACCATCGTTTCGGATAGAGAGCATACCACTCAAATAATCATGAACTGCTCCGGCAAAAATACACCCAAGCACAATCCATAAATAGGCCGACGGACCAAACTTTGCACCCATTATTGCACCAAATATTGGTCCTGTGCCAGCAATGTTTAAAAACTGAATCATAAACACTTTCCAAGTGGGCATAGCTATGTAGTCAACACCATCGGGATGTGTCATTGCAGGGGTTAAGCGCGAGGCATCGGGCTGAAATACACGCGCCACAAATTTTCCGTAAGCCATGTAGCCCACTATGAGCGCTACAAGCGAAAGAGTAAATGTTATCATAATATCATCGTTACATTTTGTTTGCAATCACTATCTGTTTTATGGCAAAAAAAACATATTGTCTCTTAAATAAAAACAATATGCGCCATAATTTTATGGTTTGAGATGCAAGTTTACAAAAAAAGCCTAACATATTATTCATTTATATATGCAATATGCAAAAAATGTCATCAAACTGCATATACTTGCATGTATGCACAATATATTTATGTTTACTTTTTGACAAAACTATATTATTTTTGCACGTTTAGTGGCATTTTGAGCGTAAAGTAGAACAATAAATCAGAAAAAGAAGAAAGTTTTATATCATTTTGTACTTCAGTATCGGAATAATGTTTACATTTGCAACCAATTACAACAGCTAAATTAATAAACTGTAAGCAACGCATTGATACAATTATACATTTTTCATGCGTTGACATCAAAATAACATATCACAGATAAGAAGCTATGAAAATTCAGTTGCGTAGTGCATTTAGCACAGAAGGAAGACGCATGGCTGGTGCGCGTGCGTTGTGGATTGCCACAGGTATGAAACGCGAGCAATTCGGCAAGCCTATTATAGCTATCGCCAATTCGTTCACTCAATTTGTACCGGGTCATACTCACTTACACGAAGTGGGGCAATTGGTAAAAAAAGAAATTGAGAAACTAGGATGCTACGCTGCCGAGTTCAACACCATTGCTATCGACGATGGCATTGCCATGGGACACGATGGCATGCTCTACTCACTGCCATCACGCGACATCATAGCCGACTCTGTTGAATATATGGTGCAAGCTCACAAAGCCGACGCCTTGGTGTGCATATCCAACTGCGACAAAATCACACCAGGTATGCTTATGGCTGCTATGCGACTGAACATCCCAACCGTGTTTGTTAGCGGTGGACCAATGGAGGCTGGCAAGTTTAAGGGGGAGAACGTAGACCTTATCACAGCCATGATAAAAGGCGCCGATACCTCTGTTAGCGACGAAGATTTGGCACAGGTAGAACAGCGTGCTTGCCCTGGATGCGGTTGCTGTTCGGGCATGTTTACTGCCAACTCTATGAACTGTCTTACCGAGGCTTTAGGACTTTCACTCCCCGGCAACGGAACCATATTGGCCACTCATGTTAATCGTCGCAGATTGTTTGAGGATGCAGCCAAACTGATTGTAAAGAACGCATATAAATACTACGAAGAGGGCGATACCTCAGTGCTTCCACGCTCTATTGCCACCCGTCAGGCATTTTTAAATGCCATGACACTCGACATTGCTATGGGCGGAAGTACCAACACCGTGCTTCACCTATTAGCTGTAGCAAACGAGGCAGGAGTAGACTTTAAGATGCAAGATATAGACCAACTAAGTCGCCACGTTCCTTGTCTTTGCAAGCTTTCGCCCAACACGCAGAAATACTCTGTGCAAGAATGCAACCGCGCTGGTGGTATTCTTGGTATACTTGGCGAACTGGCCAAAGGCAACTTGCTTGACACCAACACACATAGAGTAAACGGCAGCACTTTGGGCGAAGATATCAAAAAATATAGCATTACAGGCACCAATATCGACCCCGAGGCCGACCGCATATACCACAGTGCACCCGCAGGCAATTTCTGCACAGAAATGGGCGTACAAAATACTCAATGGCCATCGCTTGATACCGACCGTAGCGAGGGATGCATACGTAGCCTTAAGCACGCTTACACCAAAGATGGCGGACTTGCCGTACTCTTTGGCAATATAGCTAAAGACGGATGTGTGGTTAAAACAGCGGGTGTAGACGAGAGCCTATGGCACTTTGAAGGCCCTGCACGCGTTTACGACTCTCAAGACGATGCTTGCAAGGGCATCCTTGGCGGAGAGGTAAAAGCAGGTGATGTAGTAGTTATCACTCACGAAGGACCTAAAGGCGGTCCGGGCATGCAAGAAATGCTCTACCCCACCTCGTACATCAAGAGCCGTCATTTGGGCAAAGCTTGTGCGCTTATCACCGACGGACGCTTCTCTGGCGGTACATCGGGTCTTAGCATAGGTCATATATCACCCGAGGCTGCTGCAGGTGGTGCCATTGGCAAAATTGTTGATGGCGACATCATTGAGATAGATATTCCCTCACGTACCATATCCGTTCACCTTTCGGACGAAGAATTGGCAACACGCCCCATGCGCCCCTTGCAACGCAAACGCGAGGTGAGCAAGGCATTAAGAGCCTATGCAAGCATGGTGAGTAGCGCCGACAAAGGAGGCGTAAGAGAAATTTAATAAATGGATCAATCCCACACGCCCCTTACCTAAACTCAAAGACCTAAAGCTAAACACCTTTTTGTAAGATAATACACTGGATGCCAATGCTTATCAACACATGCACACAAAGGAGTATAGCACATGAAAATAACAATTGCACATGAGTCAGAACACTATAAAAGACGCACAATCTCAGCCACAAGAGCAAGTTGCTGCCAATAGCAACTCACTCATTACGGGTGCTGAAATATTGATGCGCGCACTCTTAGACGAGGGCGTCACCACCTTATTTGGTTATCCTGGTGGTGCTATCATGCCCGTTTACGATGCACTTTACGACTATCGCGATCGCCTTAATCACATCCTTGTTCGTCACGAACAAGCTGCTACCCATGCAGCCGAAGGCTATGCACGTGTGAGCGGGAAAACGGGTGTGTGCCTTGTAACAAGTGGTCCAGGAGCAACAAACACTATTACGGGTATTGCCGATGCCATGATGGATAGCACACCTATGGTAGTTATCACAGGACAAGTAGGCGTAAAGATGTTGGGTACCGATGCATTTCAAGAGTGCGACGTTGTAGACATCACACAGCCTATCAGCAAATGGTCGTACCAAATTCGTTCGGCCAAAGATGTGGCATGGGCTGTTCATCGTGCCTTCTACATTGCAGGTAGCGGACGTCCAGGTCCTGTAGTGCTCGACTTTGCTAAGAGCGCACAAATAGAAAAGGCGCCCTATATTTACGGCACCATCGACTTTATTCGCAGTTATGTCCCTGTGCCATCTACAGACAAACAGAGTATTGCCGAGGCTGCAGCGCTCATCAACGAGGCTAAGCGTCCGCTTGTACTTGTGGGACAAGGAGTGGAATTGGGCAATGCCAGCAACGAGCTAAAAGCCTTTATTGAGAAAGCTGGACTGCCTGCTGGATGCACCCTTTTGGGACTCTCTGCACTGCCAAGCAACCATCCGCTCAATGTGGGTATGTTGGGTATGCATGGCTCGTTAGGCTCTAATAAAAAAACACAAGAGTGCGACTTGCTTATTGCAGTGGGCATGCGCTTCGACGACCGCATCACGGGTAATCTTGCCACCTATGCCAAACAAGCACGCAAAATACACTTTGATATCGACCCGTCTGAAATTAATAAAAACGTGCAAGTTGATGTTGCCGTTCTTGGCGACTGCAAGGAGACCTTGCCCGCTGTTACAGCCTTGCTCGAACAAAAGCAACACAACGATTGGCGCGAAAGTTTCCGCATTTGGGACGAAAAAGAGAGCCAAGTGGTTATCGAACCACAAATACATCCTACCGAAGGCCCATTGCGTATGGGCGAGGTAATACGCCGCGTAAGCGAACTTACCCACGACAAGGCTGTGCTCGTAACCGATGTGGGTCAAAACCAAATGATGGCAGCGCGCTACTTCCGTTTTTCAGAGAAACGAAGCATCATTACATCAGGCGGTATGGGCACAATGGGTTACGGTTTGCCCGCAGCTATCGGAGCTACCTTTGGTGCCCCCAATCGTACGGTATGCCTATTCCTTGGCGATGGCGGTTTGCAAATGACCATTGAAGAGTTTGGTACTATAATGGAGCAACATTCGCCCGTTAAGATTATCCTTTTGAACAACAACTTCTTGGGCAATGTGCGCCAGTGGCAGCAGTTGTTCTTTAGTCATCGCTACTCGTTCACCCCTATGATGAACCCCGATTACGAAAAGATAGCCGAGGCATACAACATTCCTGTACTTACCGTTACCGACCGCAACAAACTCGACGATGCCATCAACACGATGCTGAGCACCGAAGGCCCGTTCTTGTTGCAAGCGGCCGTACTCGAAGAAGATAACGTGTTGCCCATGTGTTGTCCCGGACACGATGTAGACGACATGATGCTCGAAGTATAAACAGAGAGAACACAATATAGGTAGCTTATTCAAACACTGCTACTTATCATGTTTAACCCCTTAAACAAGACGTCAAAAATGACTTCAGACAATAAAGACCTCACACTTTATACCATCATTGTGTTCTCTGAAAACTTGGCAGGTGTGCTCAACCTTGTCACCAATGTCTTTACTCGCCGACAACTCAACATTGAGAGCCTTAACGTTTCGGCATCAGGCATTGAAAAGGTGCACCGTTACACCATCACCACCTATACAGACGAACATACCATACAAACGGTGGTAAAACAAATAGAAAAGAAAATTGATGTTATCCAAGCACAATACTTCACAAATGATGAAATATTTGTGATGGACCAAGCTCTCTATAAGATTGCAACGGCACGACTCATCGAAAACCGCAACATATCTAAGGCTATACGCCAATACGATGGAAAGATCGTAGAAGTAAATTCTACTTATGCCATTGTATCGAAAGAGGGATTGCCCGAAGAAACTATGGAACTATACCATAAGCTCAAGGAGTATGAATGCATCTTGCAATATGTTAGTTCGGGCGTGGTAGCTGTTACCAAAAGCCGCCGCGAAGAGCTTAACGAGTTTCTTGAACTGCGCAAAGAAGAAAAAAGAGCGCAGCAACAAGCTAAAGAAGAAATATAAAAAGAACATATCAAACACCAAGAGGCTCAAGCCAAAACTACACACTATCATTGGCTACAAACGAGCTTCTTTAAACACAAAAATATTATGGCACAATTGAATTTTGGCGGTGTGATTGAAGAAGTTATCACTCGCGAGGAGTTCCCATTGGAAAAAGCACGTGAAATTTTGAAGAACGAAACCATTGCCGTTCTTGGTTATGGTGTTCAAGGTCCTGGTCAAGCTTGCAACTTGCGCGACAATGGCTTTAACGTAATCGTTGGCCAACGACAAGGCAAGACATACGAAAAGGCTAAGGCCGATGGTTGGGTTCCTGGCGAAACTCTTTTCTCACTCGAAGAGGCAGCCGAGAAGGGTACTATCATCTGCATGCTACTCTCTGATGCTGCTCAAATGCAGTTATGGCCTTCACTTAAGAAATACTTGACTCCAGGCAAAACTCTTTACTTCTCTCATGGTTTTGCAATCACTTGGAACGATCGTACAGGCGTTGTTCCTCCTGCCGATATTGACGTTATCATGGTAGCACCTAAAGGTTCGGGTACATCACTCCGTACTATGTTCCTCGAAGGTCGTGGTTTGAACTCTTCATACGCTGTATACCAAGATCACTCTGGCCACGCTACCGACAAGGTACTTGCTTTTGGTGTTGGTATTGGCTCTGGCTACTTGTTCAAGACCGACTTTAAGCGCGAAGCTACAAGCGACCTTACTGGCGAACGTGGTTCGTTGATGGGTGCAGTTCAAGGCTTGTTCCTTGCTCAATACGAAACACTCCGCGAACATGGTCATACACCTTCTGAGGCTTTCAACGAAACTGTTGAAGAGTTTACTCAATCACTTATCCCAATGATTGGTAAAAATGGTATGGACTGGATGTATGCTAACTGCTCAACTACTGCTCAACGTGGTGCACTCGATTGGATGACTCCATTCCACGACGCTATCAAGCCCGTTATGGAGAAACTCTATCAAAGCGTAGCAAGCGGCAACGAAGCTCAAATCTCTATCGACTCTAACTCTAAACCCGACTACCGCGAAGGTCTTGAGAAGGAATTGAAAGCTCTTCACGAAAGCGAAATGTGGCGTGCTGGCGAAACAGTTCGTAAACTCCGTCCTGAGAATAACTAAACGACGTTAAGACATTATATATTAGATATTTTTCTCTGATATCTATATAAACATAACAAACTCATTAGACAAGGAAACAAGCACCCTCTCTTTTAAGAAAGGGGCTTGTCTTACTTGTCTTTTTTTCATTTTCTTTTTTCCCAAAACATGAAACTAACAAAAAAAATAGGTAAACTCATAACAGGTTTCATCCAAGTATTAAGTGGAAAAGGGGGAGCTTTTCATGCTGAAGAACAAAGACTACTGAATACTTACTACACTGCCGACCATTCCCCCATCAAAAATCTCAAAACAGGCATTGTAATGATGATTGATGGGCGCACCATGCACGGTGGTTTATCAGATCGATTGCGCGGCATTTGTTCGGTTTATTATTGGTGTAAGCTACATCGTGTTCCATTTTATATACACTATAATTATCCCTTCTCATTAGCAGATTATTTGCCTATAGGAAAATACAATTGGAGCATTGCCAATGATGAACTAAGCTATAATAGCCAGCAATCAAGCCCTGTGCTGCTCATGCTACATCTGCTTCCAAGCAAACTTCACAAACTCTATCTTCATAAATTATACAAATCTGCCTTACACAAGCAACTACACGTATATAGCAACACTCTTATTTACGACAAGCACTATAGCCAAGCATTTGGCGATTTGTTTTCGCTTGCTCAACCATTACAATTGGCTGTAGCCCATCAACTGCAATCCATAGGCACACCTTACATTGCCATGGTATTACGCTTTCAACAACTTTTAGGCGACTTTAAAGAAGGCGATTACGAAGTATTGTCGCCTCAAGCTCGCGAAGAACTTATTCATAAATGCCTCCGTCAGATTGACTATATACACAGCACGCAAGCCCCCAACCATTTAGTACTCATCACATCAGAGAGTGTTACCTTTTTGCAAAGAGCAGCTGCAGAGTTTCCCTACGTGCGCATCATAAGTGGCAAAGTAGTACACATGGATTATACCCTTGACGCTACTTACGACGTTTACCTCAAATCGTTTGTAGATATGGTTACACTATCGCATGCCGAAAAAATATATCTGCTACAAACAGGCAAAATGTATAAAAGTGGATTTGCTTATAGGGCTGCGGCCATAAACAATACGCCCTACGAGAGTATTGAATTTTAAAATAGTTCACCAAACATATCAAAGTTTGTGCAAGCAGAATAATTCATTCTATGTTGAGTTCCGGTTGTAGGACGAACTCTCCTTATAAGCTGTGCTTTCTATAATCTACAAAAGATTTCCTTTTAGAAAAGGAGTAATCATACTTTCCTTTTTAAAAGGAAACAATATCGCAATACTTTCCTTTTTAAAAGGAAATAAATATGTGTTTCTTTCCTTTTTAAAAGGAAATGTTGTATTTTTGCGGCCAAGTTATATATACATTATATAAGAAAATGCTCAAAATTAAATTATAAAATGTACGGACTATAAGCTCATACTTTAATTCTTATTTTTGCTAATTTAATTTTGTACACTTACTTAGAGCTAAAAATATACGCATATGGATTTACGCAGTATCTTTCAGTCAATTATTTCCTTGCACCAAGAGGAACTTCCTCTGAATTTGAAAGCAAGAAACACCCAATTACCATTGGATGGCAACCGTATTGTGACCGTAACTGGTATTCGACGCTGCGGAAAGTCTTCGTTGTTGGGACTAACGATCAATCGCTTGTTAGAAAAAGGTGTACCAAGAGAACGTATTCTTTACGTGGGATTTGATGATGAGCGCTTTTTATCTATGAGTTCTGAAAACTTTGATGAGCTTTTACAGGCATATCGGGAGATGTATCCAGAGACACCACTAAAAGATGTATATATGTTTTTTGATGAGATACAGCTTATTAATGGATGGGAACTTTTTGTATTGAGAGTGTACAAAAACTATTGCCGACACATATTTGTAACAGGAAGTACTGCAAAGATGCTCTCCGAAGAAATGGCATCAGCCTTGCGTGGATGGCCAGACGAATATCGTGAGTACCCACTAAACTTTACTGAATATTTGTCATTTAAGGATATTAAGGCTAATAAGTTTAGTGAAGAGGGAAAGGCTAAATTGGCTGTAGCCTTTCGCTGTTATTGTGAGGAGGGTGGCTTTCCTGAGGTTGTACTTCAAAAGAGCAAGACTGAGAAATATAAGATATTGCAGTCATACTTTAATACCATGCTCTTTAGGGATTTAATGGAGCATTATCACATTAATGCTTCACCCTCTGTGGTGCGTTACTTCTTGAAGCGTGTGATGAATAATCTAACGAAACCAACCAGTGTGAACAATATTTATAATGACTTAAAGTCGCAAGGACTAAAAGTCTCTAAAGATTCTCTTTATCTTTGGTTAGACTATACTTGTAATATATTTATGTTTCGTAAGGTAGAGAAATACGAAAGGTCGATGGTGAAGAAACGTTCATCTCCAGCAAAGTATTATGTAGCAGACATTGCTTTGCGTAATGCGGTGTTATTGCCCGAAAGTGAAGATGCAGGCAAGGCTTTGGAGAATATCGTTTATCTTAATTTAGAAAGGAGTCTTGGCGAAGAAGATCGCATTTTCTATTTCAATGAGTCGAAAGAATGTGATTTCGTAGTGCAGAGGGGAGAACGCATCTCCGAACTGATACAAGTGTGCTGGGCATTGGATGATAATAATGTTGATAGAGAAGTAGATGGATTATTGGCTGCGCATTCTGCCATTGGGTGTGATCAGTGCCGTATCATCACCTTTGCTCAGCGCCAAACAATAGAGCGTAATGGGATAAAAATAGAGGTTATGCCAATTATATATTAGTTCTGCCTGCTCTTTGGTAGTAGTATAAACTTTTGTTTATTTAACTACATAAACATAATGATAATCAAGGCTTTATATTGCAATAGAGTCTTGATTATTGTGTATAGAGACGTGCTTTTCTGCCCAAAGATGCGAAATTAGTTAGCGTATCACGGCCGTGATACGAGCGTATCATGGGCGTGATACGAGCGTATCGTGGGCATGATACGAGCGTATCACGGGCGTGATACGCCAACTAAAAACGCTTTCTTTACATACAATGCCTTGTATGCTTGGATAGAAAAGCACGTACTATGCGCTATGAAGTAAACCAACCTACCTATGCACACACCATTTGCGAGCGTTTGCAAAAGCGTTCGCACTGAGCAGCTAAATCATAGCCTAACATTGTACCCAACATAAAATCTTCAGCTGGCGTAAGGGCATTCATCGGTTTATCAATAAAGGTGCGAACCACATCTAAGCACACGCTATTGCCAAAGTAAAGGTTCACTTTATTGACCGATACGGGCTGCTCAAGATAGGCTATCTGCTGTTCGTCTAAACGTTTGCGCATAATTTCGGCACAATCATTACACATTGTGCAAAGCACCAACTGACGAACACCTTTGCGAAATTCATAAATTTGGTGCATAAACAACTTCAGAGAGTCGTAACGAGAAAAGTCCTCAGCTGACATTTTAAGTAAAGATTAAGAGTTAAGTAGGTATTGAAAATTATTTTTTAATACCTACTTAAGGATTTATAAGTAGGTGTTCATAATTATTTTTATATTTGAAGTGCTTTATGTGGATGTAGCTTAAAGGTTAGTTTGAAGGAGCATAGCGGGCTATGTGACTGAAAACTAACCTTTAAGATGCGCCACAGAAAGTGCTACAAATGTAAAAATAACAGAACTGATTTTATAAATAATTTTGAACACCTACTTACATACTTATTTTACTAACTCGCACCAACGTTCAATACGAGCGTGGTTCTTTGCATCATCATCACAAGCATCGATAGCCAAGCCTACAAACAAGCCATTGCGACACACATCAGAGTCGGTTACATTATAGTCGGTAGGTTCATAACTACCCACGAAGGTGCAACCCGCGTTTTGCAGTGCATCATAAATCTGAGCTATGGCACCACAAAAAGTGTCACCATACGAGTCGCTATCACCGCAACCAAAAATACCTACACGTTTGCCTGTCAAGTTTTGTGAAGAGAGAGCCTCAAGAAAGTCGTACCAATCGTCTTGCAAATCGCCACAGCCCCAAGTTGATGAGCCAAGCAGCAAAGTATCATATTTTAATGCTTCAGTAGCATCTGTTGTGCCCACATTGTGGATGTTGGCAGAATCAACGTTCAATTGTTGTGCTATGTTATTTGCCACCTCCTCAGTACACCCCGTGGTACTTCCATAAAAAATTCCAATCATATTGTTTTTAATTTAATAGAAAAAGTCAGTAAATAATTACGCTGCAAAATAACCGATAAATCCACTGCTTAGCAATACCCAATCAAGGTGATACAAACCCTCTGAGCACAAAATACCCAAATGTGGTGAGCATACATTTTTTGCATTCGGATGATAAAAAAAAACAATTACAGAGGGTAACATAAAAAGAAAAAACTAACTTTGCATAACTCCTTTGTATAGTAACACTTTCTACATACTTTCTTAAATAGATATTCACAACTATTGATTGTATTTTATCTCTACCTATGCAAGGAGCAAGTATAACTAAAACAATTACGAACTACATAACTTATAAACCTTATCATGGAACAAAAAGATTTGCAACACATTGCTAATCAGTTTGAGATCGAAGGCAACGTTACAGAAGTAAAGCCTCTTGGCAACGGACTTATCAACACCACTTATAAAGTAGTGACAGACGGCAACACCCCCGACTATGTTATGCAACACATCAACACCGACATCTTCCCCGATGTGGATATGCTGATGAACAACATCGTAGCCGTTACCGGACATATTCGCAAAAAACTCGAAGCTAAGCACACAGCAGACATCGACCGCAAAGTGCTTAAATTTGTTCCTTGCAAAGATGGAAAATACTACTACAACCACGATGGAAAAACTTGGCGCATCATGGTGTTCATTCCCGACACAGTTTCAAAAAGCGGTGTAACCCCCGAAAGTTCGTACATCGTAGGCGAAACCTTTGGCGATTTTCAAGCCATGCTTGCCGACATACCCGAGAAATTAGGCGAAACCATCAAGGACTTCCACAACATTGAGTTCCGTTTGCAGCAATTTCACGATGCCGTTAAAGCCGACAAGGTGGGTCGTTTGGCAGGTGTGAAAGACATTGTAGAAGAGATAGAGAAACGTGCCGACAGTATGTGCCGCAGCGAACAGCTCTTCCGCGAAGGCAAATTGCCTAAGCGCATCTGCCACTGCGATACTAAGGTAGACAACATCCTATTTGATAAAGACGACAATGTGCTTTGCGTTATCGACCTCGATACCGTAATGCCCAGCTTCATCTTCTCAGATTATGGCGACTTTTTGCGCTCTGCAGCCAACACCATGCCCGAAGATAGCCCCGAATACGACAAGATAGATTTCCGCATGGACATCTTTAAATCATTTACCGAAGGCTATCTCAAAACTGCTCGTGCATTCCTCACTCCCATCGAGATAGAGAACTTGCCTTATGCAGCCACACTCTTCCCCTACATGCAGTTGGTTCGTTTCTTTGCCGACTATCTTGATGGCGACAACTACTTTAAGACGCAATACCCAGAGCACAACCTTGTTCGCTCTAAAAACCAACTCACACTCTTGAAGCGTGCTGAAGAGAAAATTGCCGATATGCAAGCATATATTGACGAACAGCTTAAAAAGTAAGTTACAAACAATTTGTAAGTAGATGCTCAAAACTAATTATAAACATCTACTTGTATATAGGTTCATAGCGAGGCTTTATTCCTACCACAACGTATAATAGGATAGGATTAAAGCCTCGCTATTTTTCTATAGGCAACCATATTTTGTCATTTTTGTCACTTAATTTATAAATAAAGAACTTTTAGCTTCAATTGCGATACATTTTTACTATATATTTCATGCTTTTGGCCTCATTTTTGCTTTATTACTCAATAATATTTCCAAAAAAAAATATAATTTTGCAGCGCTTTAATAGTCAATGCTTTCATATTGTCTGCTTAAGCACAAAAAGGGTTTGATTATACAATCCAAACTTCTATATTCCTAACAACTTGCTTCTGTCTAGAACAAGTATTTCTGCCAAATGAATAAGAACAACGGCATTCTAAGAGTTAATCAAGAACTCCACTGCACAGGGGTTACACCTTGTGCTCTCCCCGGAAGTCAGAGTCAGCATGGAGCAAACTTTGCACAAAAAGGGGTGTCCACCCATTGTATCTTGAATTCTGCAACAAACGATGTCTCAACTTTTAAAAATACCCCCCCCGAACACTGGTATGCACTTAGAGCAACCTATGGTCGTGAGAAATTAGCCCACGACTATCTTATTTCAAAAGGGGTAAAGGCTTTCTGTCCGATGCAGGAAGTAACAAAGCTTATTAATGGCAAACGCAAAACATTGTATGTATCGCGCTTGCCAAACATTTTTTTTGCATACGGCACTGAAGAGGTTATAAAATCGTATGTCTACGACAATGTAAATCTGCCCTACCTTCGTTTTTATTATCGTCATCAACACATAGGCAACCGCATCAAACACTTTCCAATGGTTGTTCCAAGCGAACAAATAGAAACTTTAAAAGTTATTTGTCAAGCCGAAGCTGAAGATATTATTCTTGCTCCATTCAATATTCACAAATTCAGCAAAGGACAACTTGTACGCATTGTCGAAGGTAAGTTTAAGGGGGTTATTGGCAGAGTGGCACGCTATCACGGACAAACCCGCATAGGAATATACATCGATGGTTTGCTAACCATGGCTACAGCCTACGTTCCTAAAAATTTTATCGAACCAATTGATGTAATCAATGAATGATAACTAGTTACTCAAATTTAATTTATATGTTTAAGTAGGTGTTCATAATTATTTTTATATTTGAAGTGCTTTATGTGGATGTAGCTTAAAGGTTAGTTTGAAGGAGCATAGCGGGCTATGTGACTGAAAACTAACCTTTAAGATGCGCCACAGAAAGTGCTACAAATGTAAAAATAACAGAACTGATTTTATAAATAATTTTGAACACCTACTTATTTCCTGCTTTAATTAAAATTAAGCCCATGCTTAACAATTAATTAATCCGCATATTGCCTATAAATCTCTATTTAGTCTACCCTATCTTATGAAACAAAAAGATTCGTTATGCAAAAGCATAAAAGGTTTTATTATATTGCTCATAGCTGTATGCTTTGCAGCGTGTACTGCTCCTAAAGACGTCACCTATTTTCAAGACTCAGATAGGCTCAACGGCATGGCATTGCAAGCTGAGCAACAACTGCGCCTACACCCTGAGGACAAGATAAACATTGTGGTAAATAGCTCGAACCCAATGCTCGAAAAGCAGTTTACCTTGATGACAACAAATAGCAAATCAGTTCTTGGTTCGTCTGTTCAACCACAAACAAGCGCCTCAGGTAGCAGTAGCAACACGCAGATGGTGGCATATACGGTAGATGAACAAGGTACTATAGAATTTCCTATTCTTGGTAAAATAGCAGTTGGAGGCAAAACGCGCCAACAAGTGGCACAATACATTCAAGACCGCTTAATTGCACGTGAACTTGTAAGCGACCCTATCGTTACTGTTGAATACGTAAATATGGGGGTAAACGTGTTGGGCGAAGTAAGTAAACCCGGACATATTGGCATCAGCAAAGACCACTTTACAATTGTTGATGCGCTATCGTATGCAGGCGACCTCACAATCAACGGCAATCGCCGCAACATATTGGTAACACGCAATGTTGAAGGCGAAAACAAGGTATATCATCTTGACATGACCAACATGCAATCGGTGCTCAACTCACCAGCCTACTATCTGCAACAAAACGACCTTGTATATGTATCGCCCAATAACAAACGTAAGCGCGAGTCGAACGCAACAGGCAACACGTTTAACAATCCTTCTATTTGGATTTCAATTGCATCGCTTCTCACCACTATCACCGCATTGATTATCAGATAAAAGAACATGGATAACATAGAAACTACACACAAGACATCAAACGATGACTTTGTAACTATTCCCGACCTTTGGCACATTTGCGTGGCACATTGGAATTGGTTTGCAGCATCATTAATAATATGCTTGAGCATAGCTTGCTACTATCTAAAAATTTCGCCCAACATCTATACACGTTCTGTTTCGGTGCTTGTAAAGCAAGAAACACAAGGTAAAACCACCAACAACAAAAACAATGGAGATAACGACTTCAACGATATAGGCCTTGTTACCCAAAACACCAATGTAGCAAATGTTGAACGGCAATTCACATCGCTTCAGGTACTTGTTGAAGTGGCTAAGCGCACCATGCACCCTCGCAACGACCGCGAAGCTCTACACATGGCCGAAAGCATCAAGAGTAAGCTCAAAACAAATATTGAAAACGATAAGTCTACCATTATCAGCATTGAATATTCGGCACCATCAACCGACGAGGCAGACCGCGTACTGAGTTCTATTGTTACCGTATACAATGAGCAATGGATGGAAGATAACAACATGATTGCTATAAACAGTTCGCACTTTATCGAAGACCGTTTGCAACTTCTCAGAAAAGACCTTGGCAATATTGACGATAGTATATCAAAGTTTAAAAAGCAACACAACATTACCGACCTTGAACACGTTTCCGACATCTACTTGCAGCAGCAAAGCCAGTCTGATGCCGACATTATGCGCCTTTCAAGTCAGCGTTCGATGGAGCAATTTATCTACAACATTTTAAAAGATAAAGCCAAGAAGCATCAATTACTACCCACCAACACAGGGCTTAACAATGTGTTGCAAGAGCAAATTAATCAATACAATAGCATGTTGTTGCAACTGAAGAACAGCCTTACAGCTACCTCTTCGCAAAACCCTCTCATTATTAAACAAGAGGCTGAACTTGATGAACTTAGACACAACATTCTATCAACCATCAACAATCAGATTAAAGTGTTGAGCATACAAATTGGTGCCATGCAAGGATATAACGAAGAGGTAATTTCAAAAATCAGTTCAAACCCTAACCAAGCCAAACACTTGGCAAGTGTAGAACGCGAGCAAAAGGTAAAAGAGAGCCTTTACCTTTATTTGCTGCAAAAGAAGGAGGAGAACCAAATCAGCCTTACATATTCGTCGAAAATTACACAAATGATTGATATGCCACACGGCAGTGAAATGCCCACTTCGCCTAAAAAAACGCTTATTCTGTTCTCTGCCATTCTATTTGCTATTATAGCTCCTACCATTATCCTCTTTGTACGCGAAAGTTTCGATAACTCTGTGCGCTGTAAGGGAGATATTGAACACCGCACATCACTCTCACTCATTGGCGACATCCCACTATATCAGCAAAAAAACAAACGCAATATCATTGACATGCTTATCGGCAAAAGAAAGCCTAAAAAAAATATGTTGGTAGTTGAGCCAGACAAGCAAGATGGGGTGAACGAAGCTTTCCGCTATGTACGCTCCAATTTAGAGTTTATGACGACCAATCGTAACACCAACAACGTGTATATCATCACCTCTAACTATGCAGGATCGGGCAAAACGTTTATTACCACTAACCTTGCAGTGTCGCTTGCCATTGTAGGCAAAAGGGTGTTACTCATCGATGGCGACTTGCGCCACGCCTCTGCATCGCGCATGTTCCATACCAAGAACAAGGGCTTGGCAGACTACTTGGCAGAGCAAGAAACCAACTTCGAAAACTTGCTCTATCACTCTGAAAAATACGATACACTCGATATTATGCCAGTAGGTACCATTCCACCCAACCCTACAGAGTTGCTTTCAAACAAGCGTATGCAAACACTTATCGACGATATGCGCTCGCATTACGACTTTATACTCATTGACTGTCCGCCATCCGAGGCTCTTGCAGACACAGGCATCATAGAGCAATATGCCGATCGCACTTTGTTTGTTATGCGAGCTGGTATGTTTGATCGTCGCAACATATCAGACCTTGACACCGACGTTGAGAACGGCAAGTTTAAACACATGTCTATCATTCTCAATGCTTCCCAATTAGGCGGTCGTTATGGATATTACCATGGCTCTTACTATGCCTACCACTACGGACATCCTTACGGTAGTTATTACAAGCATACAAATAGCTAAAGCTAAATAAATATCACTTTCTGTTTATCCTTTTCTAAACATCCCTTTCTCGCAACATGGACAATGCAAACAAGCGCATAGCTCGCAACACCATCTACATGTATGTGCGTCTGCTCAGCATCATGGTGGTTGGGCTTTATGTTTCGCGTTTGGCACTCAACATTCTCGGAGTGTCAGACTACGGACTTTATGCTGTTGTTGGCGGAGTGTTGGCTATTTTCACCTTTATCAGTGGTTCGCTTGCAAGTGCCACAAGTAGGTTCTTCAACATTGAGATGGGCAAACCTAATGGCGATGTAAATGCTTCGTTCAATATTAACCTTACGCTCCACATCTGCTTTGCCATCATTGTAATGTTACTTGCCGAAACCATTGGGTTGTGGTACATATACAACCACCTAAACGTAGCAGCTAACAAGCTCAATGATGCAGTGTTTGTTTATCACATTAGCATGTTTACTGTGGGATTGGGCATCATCAACACGCCCTATCAAAGTTTGCTTACAGCCCACGAGCAATTTCGCTTTATGGCCATACTCGACATTGGCAATTCGCTGCTCCGTTTGGTTTGCATTTTAATGCTTACCCTTGCACCAACAGACCACTTGCGTCTTTATAGCATTATCTTTGCACTCACTACCATCAGTAATTTCGTGGCATATCATTGGGTGGCATACGTACGTTGGCGCAACATTATCCGGTTCAAGTTTGTACGTGGTTGGAGTCATTACAAAGCGGTGCTTGCCTTCAACAATTGGAACTTGCTGGCAACAATGGCTTATGTGGCTAATTCTTCGGGGTGCGACCTTCTGCTAAATGCTTTTTTTGGTACAGTAATGAATGGTGCTTTTGCTGTGAGCAAAACTGTTAAGCAAAGTATAGCCAACTTTACAGGCAACTTCGACAATGCCTCGGCTCCTCAAATTATACAATCGTATGCAGCTGGAGACAAATCTCGCTACACTTACTTGTGCAACAAAATTGGGCGCATAAACATTCTTACCTTTGAGTTTATCTGCTTTCCATTGCTCATCGACTTAGGTTTTGTTTTGAAACTTTGGTTGGGACATGTGCCTGATGGAGCATTTGAACTCACCTATTTAAGCATAATACAAGGTGGCATTTCGCTTACATGTGGTGGTATATACAATCTAATTAATGCTACAGGCAAGATTAAGTGGTTTAAAATTAACGTTAGTTTTTTCTTTATCATTTGCCTTCCTATCGCATACGGATTGTTTAAAATAGGTTTTCCTCCTTACACCATATTGGTGCTTTTCATCATAGCCGACATTATTCAACGTGCTATCCAATTGATGTTAATGCACTATCTACTGGGATTTGATTCTCTACGCTATGCAAAGGAGGCATACATCCGTCCACTGCTCATTGCCATCATTGCAGGCATTGGCATATACGCTTACTCTTTATGCAACGTAACAAACGCTTGGGAACGCACCACAGCCATCTTTGCTTGTGCAATATTCAACACGTTGCTCATTTTCTTTATTGGGCTTACGCACAATGAACGAAGCAAAATAGCTAAGGTATGCTACGCAAGATTACATAAGAAAATTAGCTAAGCAAATACCCTTTTAAAAAAAGAACAGAAGTATATACTACTCTTTTTGATTGCTATTATAAGTAGATAGCAAAACATATTGAATATGAAAATTCTACACATTGGCTATACAAATATTGGCGGAGCAGGCATAGGTATGATGAACTTACACCAAGCCATGCTCGACAGAGGTATTGACAGCAAAGTGCTTGTTGTACAAAAACAAACCACTTGCAACACTGTCTTTACTGCACGTCCCAACCTTCATGTGTGGGCTAACAATCGTTTTGCCTTATTGCTTGAAAAAGTGGCACGTCGCATGGGCATTTATTTCAACGCACTCGACCGCATTCGCATGCAGATGTACAAAGCAAAACATAAACACCCTATACCATTTTCTTCGCCCATCACTAATTACGACCTTTCGGAGCACCCACTTGTTAAGGAGGCTGATATTATCAATCTGCATTTTATATCAGACTTTGTAGACATCGAAACATTCTTTAGCAAAGTGCACAAACCTATTGTATGGATTATGCGCGATGAAAATCCAGGACTTGGCGGCTTTCATTACACATCAACGAAAGAGGAATACTACAAGGATTTTGCTACATTAGAAGACATGTTTATCAACATTAAGCGCAAGGCTATTAAGGGATGCAACAACTTGCACATTGTGTCGTTGTCTGACTATATGCGACGCTTTTGCCAGAATGTAGACTTCATATCAGACCTACCCAACACTGTGATTGGTAATGTCATAAACCCCGATAAATACCCTATATTTAGTCAAGCAGAAGCAAGAGAGACGTTGCATCTCAACAAGACCGACATTATCATCTCGTTTGTATGCTTCGATCTTGGTGAAAAGCGCAAAAGGCTAAAAGAGGTTATTGAGGCATTGACAATCATCAAGCAATCTCCCATGTTGGGCGAGCGCGAAAGGCAACATATTCAATTGATATGCGTAGGTATGAACAAGATTCAGCTATCGCATCCCAATGTTATCTGCTTGGGAAAAATCTCAGACAAAAGGCAACTAAGCATGGTATATGCTGCCTCCAACGTATTTATCACTCCATCCGATCAAGAGTCGTTTGGCAAAACCGTCATCGAGGCACTCTATTGTGGAACCCCTGTAGTATCAACCCCCACGGGCATTGCTCCCGAGGTAATCAACGAAGACAATGGTTGCATATGTCCCAATTCATCGCCAGTTGAAATAGCCTCGGCCATCATCCGTGTGCTCATACATGAAGCATATAATCCCGAACAAATCCGTCAAAAAGCGACGGAACTTTTCTCACCTAAAGCAATCGTATCGCAATATACGCAGCTTTATAAAACGATCTTAAACAAATAAGTTCTACTTCTAAAGTTTAAAAGGTCGGAAATATGCAAACATTTCACGCTTAAAATAAATGATGAACGCAACGAAAGTATCGGTGATCATCCCACTATACAACGCCGAAAAGTATATTGGCAGATGCTTGCATTCTGTTTTAGAACAGAGTTACAAGCATATCGAAATTATCCTTGTGGATGATGCTAGCACTGATCATTCATTGTCTGTGGCAGAAGCCTTTCAGCAAGAACATCCAAGCATCAAAATAATCAAACACAAGACGAACATAGGCTCTATGGCAAGCCGTCGCGATGGTTATCAAGCAGCAACAGGCGATAGTATGATGTTTGTTGATGCAGACGATACTCTGCCGCCTGATGCGGTAGAATGTTTGGTTGCCAAACAACAAGAAACCAATGCCGATATCGTTGCTGGCAATGTAGAAAAGATATATGTAGATGGACACAAGGAAAGGCTTGTCGAAAACCTTCCACCTCATGCTACAGGCGTTGATATGCTTGAAGCCTTGTTAGATGAGAAGGTAAGGCGCTGTTTATGGGGAAGACTTTATAGAACAATTCTTTTTCATGAACACCCCTTGATAAACCCTGATAATATGACCATTTATGAAGATGCCTGCCTATTGCATCAAGTAGTGGTGAATGCCCATGTCATTGTTACCGTTGGCGACACAGTTTATCAATACAATGAGAATATGTCGTCAGTTATGCATCGTGTGTATGGCATTCAGCAGATAGAAAGTATCATAATGGCCAACAAAATAATAGCCGATGTATGCCAACCGTATCCGCAACTTCATGCTAAAATGCAACATCGTATTGCACACACAGTACTTGCGCTATATAGTGAAAAAATTGCTATTGGTCAGTTGAGGGCATTGTTGCGCAAGCATGGCATGCAGAAATATGGTGAGATGGGTGCAATATGTAAATATTTAAAATTAAGCGATTATTGGTATGCCTTCAAACGTTTTTTTTATGTCAGGACAAAACTTTCAAAATAAGCTATCAAGATGAAGCAGCAGTATCCTAAGGTATCAGTTATTACAGTAACCTACAATTGTGTTGATTGGGTGGAAGGCACCATACGCAATGTGCTCAAGCAGACATATCCCAACATTGAATATATCGTTATTGATGGTAACAGTACTGATGGCACACGCCAAGTGATAGAACAATATGCCGACAGATTGGCCTACTATGAGTCAGCACCCGACAACGGCATCTATGATGCCATGAACAAAGGCATTCGTGTCGCAACAGGCGAATGGGTGATTTTTATGAACGCAGGCGACTATTTTTTTCAATCAACTACGGTGGAAGATGTGTTCAATTGGTATGATGACAAGGGTGAAATAATGATTGCTGGTGGCGCACGATGCTTCATCAACGAAGGATATTTCGACCGTATGCCAGTTCACCCATTTATGAATATTACCCCCACCGATACACAAAAAAAGAGTTCCATCGAAAAAGAACAATTCGGCCATGTGCCAAATGCTTTCGTAGAGGAAATATGGAATTGTAACATGTTTCCGCATCAATCCATCTTCATCAGATTGTCCGTACACAAAGAAAATCTGTTCCCTCTGAATTTGAAAATAGCTGCAGACTATTATATTTTCATGAAAATGTTACTCAACAACGCACCGCTTGTCATCTACAATGGCATTATAGCATTGTTCAGAAACGAAGAAGGGGCATCAACACGCGATGAAAACTTTACAAAAATATGGGATGAAAGACTCCTGGTGATGCAAATGTTGGGCGCACCAGAAAAGGTGATAAAGAAAAAGAAAAGTCAACGGAACAAAATGATGGTGCAGAGATGGGTGCTGAATGTTATAAAAAAGGGGGTCCCATTCATTTACAAACCATATCATCTGCGTATGTATATACGACAACCATTGGAGGAAACGCTGAAGGATATATAAGCTGAGGCTTAAGATTAATTATATATATCAAACAATGATATCATCAGAACACATACTTACAATAGGTCCTGAATACAAGCCCCCCAAAGGAGGCATTGCGCAATGCATTGCCACCTATCAGCAAACCATTTACTCGGATTTTAGGTGCTTGACGAACTCCTGTGATGGGGGAATGGTGCGGAAAACATGTAAACTTATGTTTTCCTTGATAACGTTGTGCTTTATATTAGCCTTTCACAAGAAGATACGAATCATACACATACATACGGCATCGTATAACAGTTTCAAACGATCGTCTTTGTTTGTGAAAGTGGCGAAAGCTATGGGACGTAAAGTAGTTCTCCATATACATGGTGGCGGATTTAAGGATTACTATATGAAGCAACCACGTTATGTTCGTTCTGTTCTTGACAAGGCCGATGCTCTGATAACGCTTTCTACTTCATGGAAAATGTTCTTTGAGAATATTGCACTTCATGGTAATGTTCACATCGTTCCCAATATAATATCAAAGCCTATATATCAAAAGGTAAAAGGTGATGGCAAATTCCATCTACTTTATATGGGACAAATAACAAAAGCAAAGGGAGTGTTCGATCTTGTGGAAATGATTGCTGAAAATAAAAATTTCTACAGAGGTAAACTCATCCTTGATATAGGTGGAGATATGTATGAAGCTGACAAGCTCAGAAATTTTGTATCTGACAATAAAATTGATGACATTGTGCATCTTCACGGCTGGCTGATTGGCAATGCAAAGGCTAAAATGTTTAATTGGGCCGATGCCTATATATTGCCGTCATACGTAGAGGGAGTGCCTATATCTATTCTTGAGGCAGAATCATATGGTTTACCCATACTTTCAACAAGAGTTGGAGGCATACCTGATATTGTGGATGAAGGTAAGAATGGCTTCCTTTTCACACCAGGCGATAAGCAAGGCATGAAGAAAGCTATTGACATGGTGGTGGAAAATAGAGATTTGAAAATATCAATGGGCAGCTATTCAAAGGAATTGACTCAAAAAAATAATCCATCTTCAGTGGAAAAAGATCTTATAGAAGTTTATCGTAGTTTATAAAGTGTCATGGGCATTGCTGATTATATAAAAACAAGGCTTCCTTATTGGCCTAATTGGTTAAATTACCTTCTTCTGAAATTGAATGTGTTGGGGGGCTGGGTATATGGCAGAAATTACAGAAAGATACTAAATAATATAGGCAAAGGAAATCCAGAAGAGACACTTGTGGACATGGTGAACTTTGCTATAGAACGTGTGCCGTATTATAGAAAGAAGTATGGAACATTGCGTATAAAGAATAAAACAGAGTTTGAGCAAAAGATTGATTTTATTGACAAGGATGAAGTCATGTCGCATTGGGATGATTTTCTTGTTGATGATATAGATTGGGGAAAAGCGCATTTGGGAACGACTGGTGGAACAAGTGGAAAGCCTTTGAAATTGGTTGAGCCGCTTAACAGATATGCCCATTCATTGGCTTTTACCCACAAACAATGGATGTGGTATGGCTGGAAATATGATGTAAGGGGTGTATTTCGCAATCATCATATACGGGAGGATAGAGACTATATAATAAGTCCTATCTTGAAGGAAGTGATTTTTGACACATTCCGTATGAATACGGAATATGCTTTAAAATGTTGGAAGGCATTAAAAAAATATCACATCCATTACATCCACGCTTACCCATCTTCATTTTATTTGTTCTGCAAACTATGCGTGCAGCAAAATTTAAGTCTTGATTTTATAAAGGTAGCGTTTCTTGCAAGTGAGGGGGTAACAAATGAACAACGTTTGTTTTTTGAAGAGAAAGGCATTACAATATATTCATTTTATGGCCATAGTGAAAAACTGATTATTGCAGGTAGCAGTCCTGAAAGTAAGCATTATTATATAGAAGAGAACTATGGATATTGTGAACTGATTGATGCCAAAGGTCAAGTAATCAAAGAACAAGGCGTTTTAGGCGAAATGGTAGGAACAACCTTTAGCAACAAACTCTTTCCGTTGATTAGATATAAAACGGGTGATTACAGCAAATATGCAGAAGCTACCAATTCAAAGTATGGGCATAGATGTTTGGACGAAGTGGATGGGCGATGGTCTAATAGTAAAATATATAAGGCAGATGGCACATATGTAAATACGGCATCTCTTAATATGCACAACGATATGTATAGTCACATAGATGGTTTACAATATCTGCAAAACGAGGTGGGAAAGCTAATAGTGTGTATCATTAAGAACCAATTGTATACACATGCCGATGAACAAACTTTATTGACAATGTATGCTAAAATAATGGGTAGTGAAGATGCTGTAGAAATAAGATATGTTGACAGATTGGTGTTTCAACCCAATGGAAAATTCCTTCAGTTAATCAGTACTGTAAAGAAATGAAAATGATGGATACACTCATTGAGAGCCTCACAAACCTGAAGTCATATTGCGAGGCTGAGAAATTCAAGGGATGGGATCCTTACGATGGTCTTAACTCCCAATTGGCAAGTGCATTGTTGCCACTGCGTCACTCGGCCATACTCAGACTCTGTGTGATACAAGGGTTCAAACGCTGCCCTGTCAATCTGCGCCGAATAGCCATGGTGCCAAAACAATATAATGCCAAGGGCATAGGACTGTTTCTTCAAGGCTATTGCAATTTGTATAAAGCGATGGAGAAGCATCCGAATGGAATGGAGGCGTTAGGCACGAAGAAGGAAGTGCTTGAAAAAATAAAGTATCTTGCCGACCTGCTACTCAAAATGCGTTCAGACAAAAAGTTTCCAGGAGAGTATCATGGTGCCTGTTGGGGATACAACTTCGACTGGCAGGCGCGTCGCTTATTTCTGTTCCCAGCCCATACTCCTACGGTAGTGGCAACCAGTTTTTGTGCCACAGCACTGATGGAAGCATATGAGATAACCCAAAACTCAACATATCTTGATGTAGCCCTTAGTGCAGCACATTTTGTGACAGAAAATCTTCACCGAGCGCAATATGGCAAAGGCTTTTTGTTCTCCTACAGCAAACTCAAGGGCAATGATACAGTGTTGAATGCTTCACTTCTTGGCTCGCGCTTGCTGAGCTTCTGCTATAAGTACACGGGTAATGAAAAGTATAAGGAGCTTGCTCGCAAAAGCATTGAGGCTTGTTGTGCCTGTCAGCAGGCGGACGGAGCTTGGCGGTATGGCATGTTACCCGTGCAGAGCTGGCGCGACTCGTTTCATACGGGATACAATCTTGACAGCCTAATGGCTTATCAAGAGAACACTGGCGACAGTAGTTTCGAAACATACATGAACAAAGGATTCGACTATTATATCAAGCATTTTTTTGAAGACAACGGCACCCCGAAGTATTATGATAATCGAATGTATCCCATAGACATCCATTGCCCAGGACAATTGTTCGTTACCTTGGCACGTCTTCACAAGTTGGATGCGTATCGTGAGTTGGCCGATAAAGTTTTGCGCTGGACTGTCTGCAATATGCAGGATAAGAAAGGTTATTTCTATTATCAGTTGAAACCCACGTTGAGTTCAAAAATCTCTTATATGCGATGGAGCAACGCCTTCATGTTCTGTGCATTGAGCTATTATCTGCTCGAAAGTTAGTTATCTTATGCCCATAAATATAAAGAAGTATATATTGTTGTTTGTAGGTTTCTTTTTGCTGCTTTATTCAGAAAACATCAATATAGGTGGTGGCATGAAGATATCACAACTTTGGAAAATGCCATTGATGGCTTATCTTGTGTATTATATTTTTCAATACAGAAAGAAAGCCTCCCCCGATTGGACGCAGGTGTCGTATTGGCTATCGTTGAAACATTTAATAAACGGACAATCGTGCAAAAGTTTGGTCAGCAACATACAAGACGGCATTACCTTCCTATTTTTGCCGTTATTGTATAATTTCTTTCAGAATGTATTGAACAAGGCCACTATGGACAAATGCCTTTTGTGTGTATGCCAGTTTTTCATTCTAACCAACGTACCCTTTTTGTTCTTCGGAATGAAGAGCAACCATGAATCCCTTGACTACGGCTCTTTTCAAGCCTTTTCAGGTATTTTCCAAAATCAGCATGCCATGTCTATCATCATGGCCATTTGCATTTTGGTGCTGTTGCATAACTTTAAGCGTGGTGTGTTTGATAGCAAGACTACAAAGGCATACAATGTTTTTCTCATTGTGTTAGGTGCCTATGCCATGTATTTGGGGTTTGCCCGAACAGGTTGGGTGATGTGTGCCATAGGCATCTGCATACTCTTCTTTCCAAAAGGAATGCAGGTAAAACAATGGGCAGGAATAGTGTTCATAGCAATCGCATTGAGTGGTGGCTTTACGTATATGATGATAACGAACAAGGCTTTTCATGATAGAATCCTTGACATTAATTCGAACACGGGAAAGCAGAAGGAATTGGGCTCAGGGCGTGGCGAACTGATAGCTAATGCATTTGAACTGTATTTTTCGGGCAACAGCTTTGAACTTGCCTGCGGCCATTCCATGGCAGGACTGAAAGAATATGAGAAGAAAAAGGTAGGGAAACCCCTATTTGCCCATAATGGTTTTGTTACGTTATTGGCCACCGATGGAGCCGTAGGTCTACTGCTTGAGTTTTTGTCTATGTTTCTGCTGTTGCGTTTCATTATCCGCAGAAGAGAATGCTCCACATACAGACTGTCCATAGCCACATGGGTAATGAATGTGGCATTTCAGATGACGCAAGGTGGTCACATTTTTCATTACGACTTGCTGTATGCCATGATTTACGGCATACTGCAATTTGAATATGAGCAGCAGCGGAATATGGAATTGAGTCCTACTGATATTGATAATAATAGAGCAAGCGAATTAATAAATAATGAATATGAACAAGGTTAGCCTGAAAGGAATAGAAATTTATCCGTTTTCGTCGGAAAGCCAAATAGCCGACTATGCAGAACATCATCCAGGCATACTCGTGGCTGTCAATGCAGAGAAGATATTGAACCAGACTGCCGAAACTCGCCAGATTATTAATCGCAACATAGGCTACTGCGATGGAGCAGGTCCGCTGATGGCATTGCATAGCCTCGGCTACAAGGAAGCCATCAAAGTGGCTGGGTGCGAATTATGGCTGTCGTTGATCGAACAGTTTCATCATACAAAGACATTTTACCTTGTGGGGGGAAAACAAGAGGTCGTTGAGCAAACGGTACGCAAACTTCGTAACCAATATGCCGACATACGCATAGTGGGCTACCGCAACGGCTATCTCTCAACAGAGGAAGATAAGGCTCTGCTGATAGCAGATATAGTGGCGAAACGCCCCGATATAGTATTTGTAGCAATGGGTTCACCCAAGCAAGAACTGCTCATGGAGGAGATGTTACAACAGCACAAAGCCATCTATCAAGGACTTGGTGGAAGTTTCGACGTGTTTACAGAACACGTGAAGCGCGCACCGCAGTGGTGGGTCAACAACAATTTGGAATGGCTCTATCGGCTGATTCATCAGCCACAACGCATTAAGCGACAAGTGAAATTGCTGAAGTTCGCTTGGTGGATAATAGCACGTAAGTTTATAGAAAAATAAAATAGAGAGAAACACGTACAAAAATGGTAAACGTTATAGGATTAGGATACATCGGATTGCCAACAGCATTGATGTTGGCATCAAATGGTGTAGAGGTAGTTGGCACAGACTACAATCAGAACTTAGTAAATGAACTGCAAGCGGGCAGAGTGACCTTTAAGGAGGATGGGCTGGATGAACTATTTGCGAAGGCCCTCAACGAGGGCATTAAGTTCACCAGCGAATATCAACAAACTGACATCTACATTATTTCTGTGCCAACCCCCTACGATAAGGCAACAAAAAAGATTGATGCAAGCTATGTGATTGAAGCGGTAAAAGATACTATCAGCGTGTGCAATCCAAAATCTACAATCATTATTGAGTCTACCATTAGTCCTGGCACAATCGATAAACAAATACGCCCTTTACTAAAGCAATATAATAGAGATGACATTCGATTGGTGCATGCCCCCGAACGCATTTTGCCTGGTAACATGATATACGAGTTGGTACACAACAACCGCACCATTGGCGCTGATAGCAACGAAGTAGCACAACAAATCAAAGAGCTTTATGCTTCGTTCTGCCAAGGCGAAATTGTTACCACAGATATACAAACTGCAGAGATGACAAAAGTGGTAGAAAACACCTTTAGAGCTGTAAACATTGCTTTTGCCAACGAACTGATGCGTATTTGTCGCTACAACAACATGGATGTTTATGAAATTATACGCATCTGCAACATGCACCCGCGTGTAAATATTGCCAACCCTGGTCCTGGTGTAGGTGGTCATTGCATCCCCGTCGATCCTTGGTTCTTAGTTGGCGACTATCCCCAACTCACCCACATGATTAATGCGAGCCTTAAAGTAAACGAGGCGCAACCCGACTATGTGCTTGAACGCATCTATCAAATTATGCAAGAGCACCACATAACCGATTTGAAGCGCGTGGGACTTTATGGTCTTACTTATAAAGAAGACGTAGACGACTTTCGCGAGTCGCCATCGTTACAAATTATTGAGTCGCAACGCAAACATCTTGCTGAGCCACTAAAATGTTACGATCCTTTCCTTGAAAACCATCAAATTATAGCTTCGCAATATGCCGACTTTGATGAATTTCTCAACTCAATAGACCTTGTGGTTGTAATGACTAAACACCAACACATCCAACAACATTGGGACAAGTTACAAGGAAAAATCGTTCTTGACTGCCACAACATTTGTCCATTACCCAACGCATATCATCTATGAAAAAAGTAATGCTCGTTTTTGGCACACGTCCTGAAGCCATCAAAATGGCTCCTTTGGTAAAGGCTTTTGAAAGCGACAATGAGCATTTTAACACTGTGGTTTGTGTAACAGGACAACACAGAGAAATGCTCGACCAAGTGCTTGATATTTTTCACATCACACCACAATACGACCTCAACATCATGAAGAAAGGACAAGATCTTTATGATGTTACCTCGCGCATACTCACCAGTTTGCGTGACGTGTTACAAGAGGCGAAGCCCGACATTGTGTTGGTACATGGCGACACTACCTCAACTATGGCTGCTGCATTGGCTGCATTTTATCAGCAAATACCCGTGGCACACGTAGAGGCAGGACTGCGCACACACAACATTCTTTCGCCGTGGCCCGAAGAGATGAACCGCCAAATCACCGCCCGTATTGCCTCTTATCATTTTGCACCAACCGCAGAAAGCAGAAAAAACCTGCTCAACGAAGGCATTAAAGATGAGAAAATCTTTATTACGGGCAACACCGTGATTGATGCTCTGCACTACGTAATGCGCGAGTTGAATATCAGCCCCCAATGCTCTCCCACAGACAAACGCATAGTTTTGGTTACAGGACATCGCAGAGAGAACTTTGGCGATAACTTAGAGCACATTTGCAAAGCTATCCGAACCTTAGCATGGCAGTTTCCAGACGTAGATTTTATCTATCCCATGCACCCCAACCCATCTGTTCGCACAGCTATTAATGATATATTTGGCATAACCTCTAACACCAATCATGCTCAAAACATACGACTTATTGAGCCGCTCGACTACCTCGACTTTATCCGCTTACTTTCGAAAGCAACTATCGTACTTACCGATAGTGGTGGCATACAAGAGGAGGCTCCTGCCCTTGGCAAACCCGTATTGGTGATGCGCAATACCTCCGAGCGCCCCGAAGCCATCGAAGCAGGAACATCCAAGCTTGTTGGTGCCGATTACTACAAAATAGTAAACGAGGTATCAGAACTTCTCAACAATCATAATGCCTACATGACTATGAGCAAAGCCGTTAATCCCTATGGTGATGGACATGCCTGCAATCGCATACTTGAAATACTAAAACAAGAGTAGGCATTTTTGATCATAACACCTACTCAACACATTGAGAAATAAAGAATTTGTGTATATATGACAAAAAAGCTATTACTTTTTTTCATGCTGAGCATAGGCTGCCACAATGCACAAGCTGACAATAGCACCACACATTCCAATCCATACAAAAGTCCGCTATACCTGCAATTGTATGGTGGCATAAACAAGTCGGCCAATGAGCACCTGCCATGGTCTGAGTTTTCAAAATATCCATGGTCTGGTGGTATGTTTGTAGGCCTTGGACAAGATTTAAGTTCAGTTTGGGGCTGGCGTTCAGCCTTACGTTTTAATCACAACAAGAGCCGAAGCGTGCAGAAGTGTGAAAACGCCAACACTTGGGGATGGAACAACATCGGGCTTTTTGGCGATGCCACATTCGACCTCACCAATGCTTTTTCTAAACCCAAGATAAGCACCAACCGAACCTTCGACCTTAAGGCTTTTGCGGGTGTAGGCTTAGCATATACATTTGGTTTTGATAACGTTCCACTCTCTTATACCAACGAATATTCACGCAATAGCCGACTCTTACCTGGCTTTCGAGTAGGACTTGATGCTACATGGAAGATTGCTCCTAACTGGCGTATTGGCGCAGAACTGAGCCAAACAATGTTTGCTGATGCCTTTAATGGTGTAAAGGCTAATTGTCCATTAGACGGGCGCACAAACTTCAAGATTGGCATAACCTACGTATTAGAAAAGAGAAAAAAGAAAGAGCAACCACACGATCCCGTCACATACGTTAATCGTCTGCGCGACGACGTTGCTTTGCCTTTTGTTATGCCCAATAATGAGGACATAAAGAAGCGTAAACTCTTTGGACGTGCCTTCCTTGATTTCCCCGTAAACGAAACGATTATTTATCCCCGATACCGCCGCAACCCGCAAGAGTTGCGCCGTATTCGTGCCACTATCGATAGTGCACTATTCGACAAAACAATTGTTGTTACAAGCATTAGCCTTCATGGTTATGCTTCGCCCGAAAGCCCTTATAGCAACAACACTCGCTTGGCTAAAGGGCGTACTGCTGCCTTGATGGGCTATTTGCGCAAGCAATACAAGGTAAGCGAACAACTCTTTCACAACACTTATACTCCTGAGGATTGGAGCAACTTACGCGGCTTTATTGCCAACTCAGACCGCCGACGTGTTAAGGGTGATATTTGGTATGAAAATGCCTCTATCCTTGAAACACCTCAAGCACCAGACTTTGTGTTGAAACATCGCGACGAACTACTTCGCACCATCGATCTCAACATGGATCCCGACGAGAAAGAGCTCTTACTGAAACAAGTAGGTGGTGGCACACCTTACAAATGGTTGCTACAACACGTCTATCCCGGACTTCGCCATACCGACTATATCATTGAGTACATCGTTCGCAGCTACCCCGTGAAACAAGCTCGCAAACTCATTTATACGCATCCCGAAGCCTTAAGCCTTAAAGAGATGTATGCCGTGGCACAAAGCTACGAAGAGGGAAGCGACGACTGGTTAGACGCTCTTATGATAGCTGCACGCGAGTATCCTGGCGACCACACAGCCAATCTCAATGCGGCTTGTGCATGCGTCAAGATGAAACGCTTGTATGATGCTAAACGCTTCTTAAAAAACGCTGGCAACACCCCTCAAGCCCTTTACCTATCAGACGTTATCAGCGCAATGCAAGGCAATTGCTCGTGGAAGCTAATTGACGGAAAAGTGATTATTAACGAATACAAGAAATAAGATTATGAGCTATCAACATACAGCAAAAGGCATTTTTGCTTTGGCTCTTGTTTCGGCCTTGACCTCTTGCTCAACCGAATCGCTATCTGAATACGACCGTACAAAAGTTGATTTTAATAATTGTCTAAATGGGGATATCAGTTCCTTGCAACTATGGCGTACGGCTGTCAATCTAAAAGTAAATGTTACAACCGATGACAACGTCAAGCTTTGGCTCATGTCGGGTAATGACAAAGGCACGCTCTACGACTATCGCGAACTATCATCGAGCGGAACCATCAACATGGTTATGCCACAAGGACAAGGTAACAACGCTTACTTAGTGAGCGTGTGCAACAGAAATAAAAAAATTACTCCCATCACTCTCACTGGCAAAACAGAAGAGAGCATAGAGCTTAACGTAAGCGGCAAAAAAGACAATTCAACAAACATTTTGCGCACCACTGCCTACTCATCGCCCCACGTAAAAGAGACTAATGAGAGCAAAGACGATTTTGGTTCAACCAACAATAGGTCATCGCTCTATGGCAATAGCATTTTGGGCAATGCATCCTACCATGAGTTTACGCCTAAACAACTCAGCGAGTCCTTTGAAGTTTTAAACAAGTTCTATCATGAGTATATCCCTGCCAAGACATTGGGCATGAACTGCGACTATGAATTAGCATCGAAGGGCGATTTCAACATTACTTTGTTTGCGGGCAACTGTCTATCAACCACTCCTCATATTCTTGGCTACTACTATCATTCACCTGGCACCTACGATGACATTGAGTATGTAGACATTTCTGAAACCGAAATCTACGACTACATCGATGGTATGGCCAAAGTGCAATACAAGGTAAACAACACCGCTGCACAGCAATATGGCATATTAGCAGACCATTGGTACGATGCCAATTTCGACATGTTCGACCTTTTTGAAAATGGCAAACCAATCGCTGCACGCTTGGGCGACGATGCTTATAACTCTCTTGATGTACTCGAACGTTATGGCAAAAACATCACTAATGTTCGTGGCATCAGCTTCACCATTAGTGTGCCACACGGCAAACGCATAGGTTTTTACGACCGCTGCGAAGAAGTGGCTATGCCCGAACAATACGACCGTTTTGTGCGCATGGGCATAAAGCCCTACACCACTCGCGACAAGTATAAAGCCATGAACTTTACGTGCGAAGCTATGAACATGAACATAAATGGCTCATATCGTAGTGGTATCGTTAAGAGCAACAGTGCCTATTGGATGGGTGTGGAGAACGACTATACGGGTGGCGACCTCGACTGCAACGACGTGATGTTTGAAGTGAGCTCTGAACTCGAAATTCATCGTCCAAGCATTGTTGAGCCAGACCTCAAGCCTTTTGGCGAATACACCGATCGCATGCCCTGGACTATTGCCTACGAAGATGTTTATCGCAATGCCGACTTCGACTTTAACGACGCCGTTATCAAGGTTATTCCTAATTATGAAAAAGAGGAATGCTGCGTAACGGTTATGGCTGCTGGCTCTACATCTAAGATGTATTTGCACTATAATGGTCCTGATGGTGACATTAACCTTGGCGAAATTCATGAATTTTTGGGCAGTACTCCTAAGCAAGCCATTAACACTAAATATCCCGATCCACAAGTACCGTTTGTGCAAGTGGGATGCGTGAAATGGCCTAAAAACTACACCATGCAACAAGATGCAAGCCGTTTCTATATTGAAGTGCAACGTGGCACTTGTCAAGATTGTAGCGACATAATCACCCTTGCTGACAAACCAGGCGAAATGCCACAGGCTCTGCTCGTTGCTGGCGAATGGAAGTGGCCTCAAGAGGGCATAAACATCATAAATGCTTACACTGACTTTGCAAAATGGGCTAAGAACAACACTCTTTTAGAAAATTGGAATTGGTATGCTTCACCAGTAAATAATTCTGTAGTAAAATATTAATTGATAAGTAAGTAGACAAATTTAAATTAGTTAGAAAGGTACGGGCTGAAAGCCCAAAAGACTACAGCCCAGGGCAACGCCCTGGGTACCTATACATACGAAGATGGCGCTCTGAAGGAGCAAAAGATGAAGCCTTGGATGCTTGTGGGTTCATCTTATGCTCTTACAGAGCGT
>CAKQOG010000019.1 GCA_934255485.1 uncultured Prevotellamassilia sp.
CCGTTCTTCATAATTGTGGCGTCTATACATAATGCACCCCAAAAGTTTTGTGTCTAACTTTTGGGGTGCAGTTCATTTAGCTGAGAGGGGATTTTTTTGTATATCAGCTTTTGCTTGAAGTAATTAGAAGTAGAACTCATAAAGGACTTCAAGCAAATTCATTACGCCTTGTTGTATATGAAAGATAATGCATACTATGAGCCTTTGCTTAAACTCTATGCAAAAGTAAATGAGTTAGGCTTTATTCCAGACTATTCAGTGCTTGCAAGTTCTTCGTATACTGCAAATGATGGTTTGATAGTTGATGCGTCGCATATATTTACTGAAAATGCTGAAAAATTTCAAGGATTGATAGATAATGATCTCAATACTTATTGTATAAGTGAAGTAGGTGCAAACTTGCAAGTGGACTTAAAAGCTGCATGCAAGCATATTGCTCTAAAAAAGTGTTTGAGAAATATAGCCCTTGTCTGCATATAGTTTTCCATATGCCTTGTCTGTCAAAGCATTTATAACATCTTCATTACAATCGTCTACATTGGCTCTTGTTAGGTTGAAGTTTATTATCTCACCTTTTTCATTGCATAACAGATGTAATTTGAACCCTATGTACCATTCCATGGTGCTTTTCCCCTGGTAGCAATATCTTTGAAAACTTTCATGCTGAAAAATCGCTTGTTATGTATGATTGGTATACATGTGCTATCAAAAAAACTAATACATGTGCATTTACCAAATAATGCCAGTTTCAAGAACATGGTCATTGCGACAAAACAACTAGACATGACTTCAATAAAATGATTGTATGAAAATGTCCGAGGAAACATATCTTTCCACAAATTTTATACACATGACAGATAGTTGTGCTTGAATTTGCGGTAAGTGTTAAAATGGAAACAAATAAGTATAGTGATAACTTCTGCGTCAGACATCATGTGCTTACGACGCCTTTTGCGTGTATTGCTACTACCTGAAAGTGTTATTTAGCCATTTCATTCTCAAATTCTCTGCAGAAGTCGTCTGCAATACAGAAAATTTCGGTAACTTTATCTTTGTTAATCATTAGTAATTTATTTTTTTGTTTCCACTATAAAGTTACTAATAATCAATGAATTAACAAATAGTGAAAACGAACATATTTGTTCGTTTTCACTATTTGTCCTCTACCTTTCTCTATCTTTTCTTTATCTATTTTTTTGGTAATTCTTATCTTGAACTCGCGTTATAAATTAAATAAAGTATTAGCTATAAATTTAAATGCCGTTTGTATTTTTTAGTGGGTAGTTATAAATGCTGAGTAGCAAGATGGTGAATTAATAAGAAGGTTTATTGATTTGCCTTAGTTTATCTATTTCTGAGAGTAGGTTGATTTTTTCTTTAGGCAGTTTACCTTCTTTGATTATTTTTTGATTGTATTTCCACCAATTAAGTAAGCCTCTGTTTTCAATCTTTTTTTTGTTGGGTAAATGCTTGTTATCTTCTACATACTCCTTTAGTTCCAAGTATTTTGTGTACCAAATGCTTTCTCTTTTTTTCATAAGTATATGGTTTTGTAGTGTGTTTGTTTTTAAGTAAATCTTAGGCAAAAATATAAATTGGATATAAAATAAACGCACAAAGCAAATGATAAATGTTTCCCTAAGAAGAGGTTTGTAGTTTGATATCTCATCTCAAGAAAATATCTTTGTTTTGTGCGTTTATAGCTTTGGTTATAATAAGATATTATCAGTATTTTATTTTAGAGTATGCAAATTCTCCGAGTTTCCATGCATATCTTAGGCAGAATAAAAAATGGTTGAAATATACGCCATGATGCTTAAGTGATCGTGCAATCTCTTTTTGTACTTTACTACGATTGTTAAGATTGCGTGTTGAAGCCCCCCCCTGTCGCATTGTAACGAAGTCTTTGTTGATGTATTGCGTTTTGATGCGATGAATGTATAATAAGCGTAAGAGCATATCAAAGTCGCTTGATATTTTGTAGTCGAGATTGTAGTAGCCGTATTTTTCAAACACTTCTTTGCGTGCATAGAATGTGGGATGAGCTGGTATAAAGCCTAGGTGCATTGTCCATGGACGGAAATAGCGTGATGAATAGTAACGTACACATTTGTCGAGCTTTTGGTCGTTTACGTAGTGAATGTCGGCATAGATGGCATCCATATTTCCTTGTGACATAGTTTTAGCAATGGTTGCTACAACGTCGTTAGATGAGAAGAAGTCATCAGAGTTAAGTATACCAACAACTTCACCTTTTGCCATGTGTATGCCTTTGTTCATGGCATCGTATATGCCTTTATCTTTCTCGCTAATCCATACCATGCGACCATTAAATAGAGGTGCATATTGTTTTATGAGTTCAATGGTGCCATCTGTTGAACCACCATCGATAACAATATATTCTATATCCTCATAGTTCTGGTTTAACACGCTATTGAAGGTATCTTGTATGGTATTGACGCTATTATATGCTGCTGTTATAATTGATATTTTCACTATTATAGGTTATTTTGCTTCTGTTCTGTGGTCTTAAATGTATATATATTATGCTGAAGCAAAGTTACTATGTTTATTTGATTTAAATACTTATTATAGCTTGTAACTTGCTACAAAGCATGAATTTTGTAAAAAAAAAATTTTTTTCTAAAAAAATATTGGTCAAACATTTGGTAGATTAAAAATAAGTGCCTATCTTTGCATCGCTTTACAAGAAAAGGCAATACGATGGTGCTTATAGTTCAGTTGGTTAGAGCGTCAGATTGTGGTTCTGAATGTCGTGGGTTCGAATCCCACTAAGCACCCAGCTTATTTAAAGAGGTTTATCTACAAAGATAAATCTCTTTTTCTTTTTATGTCTAATTATTAGCATAATTGCATTGTAGTTTGTGCTAAAGTGTTGAATAATCATATAGTTACTGAAAAAATGGTATATGCCTATCTATTAGTTACTTTTTTTCTTTATCTTTGCATGTCATAAGTTAACTGTAAATAATAATAAAAACAATAATAACTAACAACTTTAAATGGCAGCGTTACAAACTATCAGAAGCAAAGGTGCACTTTTAGTAGGTGTGTTGGGCTTGGCCCTTTTTGCTTTCATTGCCGAAGAGTTCTTTCGTTCGTTAGAGACCACCTCTAACATGGATAAGAGCATAGTAGGAAAAGTGTATGGCGAAAAGCTCACCATTCAAGACTTCCAGAACATGGTGGATGAACAGAGCGAAATAGCCAAATTGCAGATGCAAATGCAAGGTCAGGATGCAAACCTAACAGATGAACAAACTGAGCAAATTCGTGAGCAAGTTTGGCAACAGTATGTTCAAAAGGCTATGGTTCAGCACGAATGTGACAAACTTGGTCTTTATGTTACTGATGGTGAGGTGCAAGAGGCACTTCGTCAAGGAACAGCACAAAGTTTACAAATAGTTGCAGGTATCTTCCGCAATCAGCAAACAGGTACATTTGATTTGGCACAGTTGCAAGACTTCTTGAAGAACTACAACAAAACCATCTCACAAGCTCAACAAGCACAGAACAGTGAAGCTGTAGAGCAAATCCAAATGATTAAGAAACTTTGGGATTACTCAGAAAAGCAATTGCGTGATGAGTTGCTCTCTAACAAGTACAATATGCTCTTTGCAATGGGTTTTGTTTCAAACCCTATTGCAGCAAAAGAAAACTTCGACGAGCGCACTATTATCAAGAATGCAGAGATTGCAGCTCTTCCTTACTCAACAATCGACGATAAGGATATTAAGGTAACTGATGACGAGCTTAAAGCAGCATACGACGACTTTAAGGAAAATTTTTATTCACCAGTTGAAACTCGTGACATCAAACTTATTGATGTAAATGTTGTTGCAAGTGCATCGGATCGTGCCGCATTGATGTCTAAGGTACAAGGTTTCCAACAACAATTGCAGAGCGGTGCAGATGTTGCAAATGTCGTACGCACATCAAACTCAACAGTGCAATACTCTAACGTAGCATTGAGTAAGCAAGCTTTCCAGAGTGTTCCTGATGTAGCTGCTGCTCTCGACTCAATGAGTGTAGGTAGCGTTAAGGCAGCATACTACAATGCACAAGACAATACAATCAACACTCTCAAGTTGATTGCCAAAGAAGAGGCTCCCGACTCAATTCTCTATCGTCAGATTGCAGCCACTGCAGCAGATGCCAATGCGCGCAAGGCACAAGCCGACTCTATTCTTACAGCTTTGAATAATGGTGCATCGTTTGCAGAGTTAGCTAAAAAGTATGGTCAGCGTTCAGATTCTGTATGGATTTCTTCATCACAATATGAGGGCTTTGGCATACCCGAAGAGAATGCTTCATACATCAATCAACTCTATAAGATTGGTGCCAACACAGCACAAGTAATCTCTAACGATCAAGGTGCAGCCGTTGTGCAAGTGCTTGATCGCAAGAAGATGGAGACAAAGTACAATGTAGCAGTAGTAAAGTGTCCACTTACCTTCTCTAAGAAGACATACGAGGATGAACTCAGCCGTTTCAATCGTTTCCTTTCGCAGAATAACGACTTGATATCGCTCGAAAAGAATGCTGCAAAGAATGGTTATGTAGTTACCGATCTCCCAGGATACACCCCTATGCAAAACCTTATAGCTTCGCGTATTGGCGGTAGCGGTGCAAAAGATTGCGCACGCTGGATCTTCGATGATGCTAAGGCAGGTGAGATTTCAAAACTCTACGAATGCGGTCGCAATGGTGACCACTTGCTCGTAGTAGGTGTTACTGCAACCAACGATAAGGGTTATTTACCTTGGGACAACAAGCAAGTAAAAGACTTCCTCACCATTGTTGTAAAGCAACAAAAGAAAGCTGAAAAAGCACTTGCAATGGCCAAGAGTGTTAAGTCTGTAGCCGATATGCAAAAGCTCAAGGGAGCAGTTGTAGCATCGCTCACCAACCAAGCTATGGCAGGATATCCTATGGTAAATGGTGTGAATGTTCCAGAGCCAAAGCTTGCAGGTGTAATTGCTAAAACAGCAGTTAACAAAACATCAAGTGTTGTAGCTGGTGCTGGTGCAGCCTACATCTTAAAGGTAACTGCACAAAGCAAGATGAACGACAAATACAATGCACAAGCAGAGATGGCACAAGTGGCACAAGCCAATGGCCAACGTGCTTATCAGTCGGTATTCAACTACTTGATGATGCACAAAGCTAAAATGTCAGATCGTCGTTACGAGTTCTAAGATAATCGTAAAAGAACAATTAAAGGGTTAATATAGTCTGCAAAATTCAAAGGACATTGTCCTGTTGAGTTTTGCAGACTTTTTTTGTAATTTTGCAATTGCATATATTGAAATATACAAACTAAGTAGGCGTTAAAAATTAAATTTAAGTACCTACTTTGTTGTTGTATCAAACACAAAAACAAAGCAGAATGGAAAAGATAATAGCCACTCAGCCCGACTACAACAAGCCGTATCCTCAAGTGCGCATTACGCTAAAAGACCTATGTTTTCATGCCTATCATGGAGTGTTGAAACAAGAAAATGAGATAGGAGGAGATTATAAACTTACGCTCACGCTCAGCATAGACCAACAAGATGCTCATGATGCACTCTTTGCAAACAACCTTGAGGGCACTATCAATTATGCCGAAGTGTTTGCTATTGTAGCAGCCGAGATGCAGCAGCCCTCTCAGCTTTTAGAGCACCTTTGTGCAAGGATATGCCGGCGTTTGATACGCAGTTATAACAAGTTGCAAGAGGCAACGGTCGAAGTCACCAAGTGTTGTCCACCCATACAAGGTTTCCAAGGCGAAGGCATAAGCGTAAGTTTTTCATTAAAGCGTCAGCTTGTTGCATGGGACTTCGATGGTACCATAGCCGATACACGCCGAGGCATTGTTCGCACCATGACTGAAACGTTTCGCCAATTGGGTTATCCCATTCCCACCCCTGAAGCCATTTGTCAAACCATTGGTTTACCACTCATCGTAAGCATAGCACAGCTTGCCCGCATTGAAGGAGATAAACTCAATACAGCCATAACACTATACAAAGATATATTTGAGCAGGTAGGCAATGAAGGTGTAACCCTATTCCCCACCGTGCTCGATAAAATGCGTCGTCAGCATGAGCAAGGCAAGTTTGTAGCCATTGCCACCAGTCGTGGTCATGAATCGGTAAGCAATTTTTGCAAGCAGTTAGGACTTTCGCCTTATGTAGACTATATAGTAGCTGCCGAGGACGTTATGGTTCACAAGCCCAATCCTGCACCAATACACCTTTTGTGCCAAATGGCCAACGTACATCCTGACCAAACCACCGTTATAGGCGACACAACGTTTGATATACTCATGGGGCGTAATGCCCATGTTAAGCAAACCATAGGTGTGAGTTGGGGCAACCACTCATGCCAGCAGTTGATAAAAGCTGGTGCAACCTATGTAGTTGATGCTTTTTAGTAAGTAGGCACATAAAACTTAAGGGTGGTTATAAAAATTTCCGCAACAAAGAATTTTTATAACCACCCTTAAGTTTAAGTATCTGCTTAAGTTTTCAAGATGTTCATCTTACTATCAAAACATTTTTTACTGCTTAATCATGGTGTTTGTGTTTGCCATCGCAAGCATCATGATGACAAGTAGCATCGCCATAAACAAGTTTGTCTGTAAGAAACAAGTTTATAATATCGTCGGTAGCCAATGTAGGTGCACCTACATACACGTTAATATGCAATTCGTCAAGCAGTTTTACGGCACCAGCTCCCAGTCCGCCGCAAATAACGTCGGTCACACCCTGTTCTTGTAAGAAGTGTGGCATAGCGCCATGTGCATGTTCAAGAGAGGTCAAGATACATTTGTTAGCAATCTGTTTGTTCTCAACGTCGTAGATAGTAACTTGTGGTGCTTTACCAAAGTGTGGGTAGAGCGTACCGTTAGATGTAGGGATAGCTATTTTCTGTTTCATATATTTAGTTTGTTTATACCTAAAGGTCGAAGGCATTTCGCCTACCAGTCGTTTAAATAGTTTTACAAAATAAGAAGGGTCGTTAAATCCCAAAGTATGAGCAATCTCTTTGATACTCATCGACGAGTGTTGCAGCATACGTTTAGCCTCGAGCACAATGCGCTCATTAATCATTTGTAAGGGCGATTGGTAGCTACATTGCCCAACATACTTAGTCAGTGTGCGCGACGAAACGTTAAGCATATTGGCATATTCATTAACCGCAAGCACCGTATGAAAGTGTAGCTCTATAAGTTGTCTAAAGCGTACAAACGTGCAGTGTGCCACACTTGTTACATAAAGGGGCGAATACTCTTATCTTTCGCCGCTGCGCTGCATACGTATCAAGAACATACGTACCAACGATTGCATATAGTCGCTATGCGCAAAAACACCAACAAGTGGCAGTTCGCGTTGCATATCGCGTACCAGCGCATCAAGTCTTTCAGCTTCATCGTTCGACACCTTGTAGTAGGGTAGTGCATCGTAAGCATTAAACACATTATATTTCAAAAAAACACTTTCGCTTGATTGCTCATCGGCCAAGAAGTCAGCATTAAATTGTATAATAACCCCCTCATAGTCATTAGCACCATCAAACGTGTGCACTTGGTTAGGAGCAATAAAGAATAGCGTATTATCGCTTACAGGATAGGCTGTAAAATCCACATAATGTGTGCCGTGCCCACGTTTAAACCAAATAATTTGGTAAAACTTATGCACGTGCGGTTACATAGGGTCTTTACCCTTAGTATTGAAAAAGTTGGGCATATATTGGCAGTTCCATTTATATAAGCAAGTGACCCCAATTTAATTTGGAAGAGATAATACTGATTAAAGTACGGGCTGAAAGCCCAAAAGACTAAAGCCCAGGGCAGCGCCCTGGGTTCCCATGCATGCAATGATTGCGCTCCGAAGGAGCAAAAGATGAAGCCTCGAATGTTTGGTGGTGGGTTCATCTTTTGCTCTTGCAGAGCGCGATCCTAACGAAATGTACATTACCCAGGGCGTAGCTCTGGGCTATAGTCTTTTGGACTTTCAGCCCGTGCCTTAACCATGGGTGTTGCCCTAAAGCACTATAGTGTTATATGCCGCATTTAAAGCCCACATTATGCATGATTTTGCATCCATATATAGGCTATATGCGCATGATTTTGTCATAAAGAGCGTAAGTAGTTAGCGTATCGCGCTCATGATACGCCCGTATCGCGCTCATGATACGCACGTATCACGCCCATGATACGCCCGTATCACGGCCGTGATACGCTAACTACTTACGCTTGTATAGCTCCAAAGCCACGTATTTGGGCTGTTTTAGACAACGAAATAAGCCATGTAGCAAGTCCGTTGGGTAAGACTTGCCACATGGCTTGTTTCAATTTTGTTGCTTTGCAAATGGGCGATGCAAGGGGAGGTTACTTGTTCAAATAAGCCTCAACGTTCTTTTCGATGCGCTGGAGCACGTTGCCTGTTTCTTCGGGTACAAATTTCTCGCCAGTGATGTGCTCGTAGAGTTCGATGTAGCGGGCTGAGATGCTATTTACGATTTCGTCGGTCATCTCGGGCACTTGTTGTCCTTCTTTTCCTTGGAAACCATTGTCCATTAACCACTCGCGTACAAACTCTTTAGACAATTGCTTTTGTGCCTCGCCCTTTTCAAAGCGTTCGGCATAGCCATCGGCATAGAAGTAGCGCGATGAGTCGGGGGTGTGGATTTCGTCCATCAAGTAGATGGTGCCATTGTGCTTACCAAACTCGTATTTGGTATCTACAAGAATTAAGCCACGCTTTGCTGCGATTTCGGTGCCACGTTCAAAGAGGGCAAGGGTGTACTTTTCGAGCACTGCATACTCCTCGGGAGTGGCAAGCCCACGGGCAAGGATTTCCTCTTTTGAAATGTCGGCATCGTGTTCGCCAATCTCGGCTTTGGTGGTTGGGGTGATGATGGGGTGTGGGAACTTTTGGTTTTCGCGCATGCCTTCGGGGAGTTTTACACCGCAGATTTCGCGCACACCGCTTTTGTAGGCACGCCATGCACTACCGCAAAGATAGCCACGCACAATCATCTCAACGGGGAAACCTTCGCACATCACACCCACTGTTACCATAGGGTCGGGGGTAGCCAACTTCCAGTTGGGGCAAATGTCGGTGGTTGCATCGAGAAACTTTGCTGCAATCTGGTTGAGCACCTGACCCTTAAAGGGAATGCCCTTTGGAAGGATTACATCGAAGGCTGAGATGCGGTCGGTTGCTACCATGGCTAAACGGTCGCCAAGGTTGTAAACGTCGCGTACTTTTCCGTGATAAACGCTCTTTTGACCTGGAAAATGAAAATCGGTTTTTGTTAATGCAGACATTGTTATTTTGTTGTTTTATGACCTGTGCAAAAAATTTGTTTTTTTTGCACCGATCTGGTGGTTATTTGCTCTTATTAAAAAAGGCTTAAAAGCCAAACTCTTTTGAGCTAAGAGGGTATAGGTTATGCCCGTGCTGGGGCACTACCCTCTTGTGTTTGACTTTTAAGCCCTTCGGCGGTTGATGGTTTGTTTTGTGCTTCTTTGAGCTGTTTTTTGCGCTTGTCGTCTTTGTCGTATGCCTCTACAATTTTGGTTACGAGCTTGTGGCGAATGATGTCGCCTTTGTTCATCTCAACAAAGGCTATGCCGTCTATACCCTTAAGTATGCGCTGCGCCTCGAGCAAGCCGCTGCGTTGCGACAAGGGGAGGTCAATCTGTGTGGCATCGCCCGTGATAATCATCTTTGTGTTCCACCCCATACGGGTAAGGAACATTTTGATTTGGGCGGTTGTGGTGTTTTGTGCCTCGTCGAGTATCACCACTGCATCGTTGAGTGTGCGACCACGCATAAAGGCTAATGGGGCTATCTGTATGACATTGGTGTCGATATACTCTTGGAGTTTGGCAGCGGGTATCATCTCTTGCAAGGCGTCGTAAAGGGGCTGCAAATAGGGGTCTATCTTGTCTTTCATATCGCCTGGAAGAAACCCCAATTTCTCGCCTGCTTCAACTGCTGGACGGCTGAGTATGATTTTCTTTATCGCCTTGCTCTTGAGCGCACGAACGGCCAAGGCTATGGCTGTATAGGTTTTGCCCGAACCTGCGGGACCTATGGCAAATATCATATCGCACGCCTCGTATGCCTCAACCAGCTTGCGCTGATTTTCGCTGCGGGGGGTGATGGGCTTGCCACCTGTGCTGTATACGATCACATCGCCCGCCCCCTCGTGCTGCTCGGAATTGCGACCTTTTATGGCATTTACCACGTCTTCTTCGGTGAGGCGATTGTACTTGGCACACTGCTTGTCGAGCACGCAAAACACCTCTTCGAAGTTTGCCATTTCTTCTTCACCACCCATCACACGTATCACATTGTCGCGTGCCATAATACGCATTTTGGGATAGAGTGAACGCAACATCTTGATGTTTACGTTGTTTACCCCATAGAATATTACGGGATCTGACTCTTCGAGTATGAAATGCTTTTCTATCATAGATGCTTTTTGAATGATGAGGATGATTGGCTTTTTAAGATTGGAGTGATTGAATATTTATTCTACACTTATTTTTACTGCAAAATTAAAAAATCCAACCGAAATGCAGTAACTTTGTATGTGTTTTCTTAAATCCCTTTTTGGGGTGGCACATTTTTTTTTACATACAACTCTAAACAATTTTATTCTGTATTGAAATGATACCTCACTATACTCCTAAACGTCAGCATTTTTTGATTGGGTTTTGCTGCATTGTTGTTGCGCTTGCTGTGGCTAAATGTGTTAATCCGCAATGGGCTATGCCACGCTTACTTAGCCATAATAGCGCTGATAGCATAAAGCAACAGCATGTGCCTGACAGCGTGGAGTTGCAAGCTATGCACGTGGATAGCCTTTTTTTAAGGGAGCGATGCACACCTATTGTGAGAAAGGCCGATGGCACACCTGTTAAGAACAGAGTGACCAGTGTGCCACGTTTTGAGGACGCTTTTCCCGATCTGAACGATGTGCAACTGGCCACTGCAAGCAAACTGGGTATTCAGCAAATTGAGAACCGCGAAGCTGCACACAGACACATGAAGGACCTTGTGTATATAGCCGATAACCCTTTCTATACGGTGCAGAAACTGCACCAGTCTATTCCTTATCTTGTGCCAAGAGCTGCTACCTTGCTCAACGAGATTGCACGTGCATTTAACGACTCGTTGGTAACGAAAGGCTACCCTCCACACAAACTGCTCATCACCTCGGTATTGCGCACAAAAGAGGATGTGCAACGCTTACGCAATTTTAATAGCAACGCTTCGCAAAACTCTTGCCACCAGTTTGGCACTACCTTCGACATTGCTTATAACCGCTTTCTTGAGATTGAAGACGACGGCACGAGTCACATCCGTTGGGTAACTGTATATAAGTCGATATTGGCCGAAGTGCTTAACGACATGCGCCAAATGGGGGCATGCTACGTGAAGTATGAACGCAACCAATCGTGCTTTCATGTAACGGTAAGATGAGTTTTGTGCGCAGTTCATAGCTCACACATAATAAGTAGGTGCTCTATAAAGGGAACAAATTTCATTTAGTAAGGTACGGGCTGTAGTCTTTTGGACTTTCAGCCCGTACTTTAATTAGTATTATTTCTTATAAATTAAATTAGATAGTTGGTCGGTGGGGGGGGCGGGCACAACGGGGTGGATTATGTAATGTTTTGGATAGATGTTCCCACCTCGCCCATCACTTGTTGGCTGCCATTGGCAACCGATATATTAATTTTTTGTTCTGTCATTTTATTTTATTGGGGTATGGTATGAAAGGGGGTAGTTGGTCAAAGAACGTTGTAAAATCCGAAAAATTGACTAATAATTTTTGTACAACTTTTTGTTCCAAATAAAAAAAATTTAATCGATTTTTGGGGAGAAAACGGCCGTTTAGCTACTTCAATTGCAGCATTTTGGGGTAAGACACGTGTCCTTATGTATTAAGCATACGCATCCTTGCAAGCTAAGGGTACGTGTTCTTATGCCTTAAGCATACGTATCCTTGTGGATTTAGTGTGCGCTTTTAGTGTGTTGCGCTACACAATAATCTAAATAGCTATTGATTATCAACGACTTATATTTCTTCTCAAAAATCACTTAAATAGGAACGCTTGTTTCGTCAACTCAAAAAAAACGATTCTCAGCGAACAGTTTTTTATAAAAAAAAGAAAAATTGACCAATACGAACGTGATAGATTTTGGGCGTGAGAATTTTACGCTTCGCACGTTTTTTCATCTATTATGGTATTTCGCAACTTACCATATATAAGTTATATACGAGCCTTTTTGTTCAGATTTCGTTGCAACCGTCGTGCCTCTATTTCGTTGTTAATTCGCTCTCGCAAATTGTTCACCGACGTGGCGTTTACGATAAGCGGACAAAGCGGTTGTAGTTTTTCAATAAAAGCGGTTGTTTTGATAGCATCCTTATGTATTGCCGACACACGATCGTCCTCAACAAGGTCGGCAACGAGTTTTGCCAAATCGAGCGATTTCATGCATTGCGTAAAGCGGGGCAGATATTCCTTAATGAGCGAGCGGTCGCCTTTAAAATAAGGCATGATGTCGATTATAGCTTGCGAGTTGATTTGCTCAGCAGCATCGGTGACATCGTTTTCAATGGTTTCGTCTTCGGTAGCAACATGGTTGCCATAATAACGTCGGTTGTCGTTGGTTTGTATAGCCACCACTGCATCGGGCAGTATCTGCACATTGTGGTTGCCATAGATGTTAATAGTTGTTTTTGTTTCTGACATAGTGTTTAATTAAAAAAATAAAATTTATGAGGAAAGAATTTGTAAGATCGTAAAAGTGTGATATAAGGAACAAGTTATTATCCGCATGCAATATTCGCAAAAACTAACGAGACTAACAAGCAGAAATGTCATTTTATTTTTTGCATGGCACAATATTTTTAACCGAAGGTTCCTACCGCGTGATTGCGCAATATGGTGCCCTTTAGACCCCTCTATACTTTGCCTACGATGTACAAAATAAATGTAGAGTGAACGACGAGTGAACGAGAATGAACGCGCTTGCTTTTGGGGGCGTTGCGCCCTTACCTTTGCAACCGTAATCAGCACACACACAATGGCTGATGCACTCACAATCATTTTTTTATTAACACTCAAAAAAATTAAACAATTATGAGTAAAGCTTACAAAACAGTTAGTCGTAAAATCACAATGGGTAAGAACCAAGGTAAAATTATGTACAACGTACGCCCAGTGAGCTACGGGTTGCTCACAAGCGACGATGTGGCCAAACAAATCTCTGCAGAGTCTACTGCTACGCCAGGCGACGTGAAGGCTGTGCTCGACCGCTACGCCTACTATGTGGTAGAGAACCTAAAGAAGGGCTACAATGTAGAGCTACTTGGCTTTGGCACCATCAGCTTGCGTTTCAAAACCAAAGCTTGCGTTGGTAGCAAGGAGGATGTAAAATCTACATTGGTCGATGCTATATTGCCAAGCTTCCACCCATCATTTAACGTAATTAACGGCAAGCGTATCTACAAACTGGTACCCGACAAAATTACATTGGTGAAGTATGGCGAAGAGGAAGAAAAAGCCTAACGCTACTCTATTGTGACGACCTTTCACATTGATTTTGCACAGGGGGCACTATGTGCCATTGGGCTCGTAATGAGTGCCCCTTGTGCTTTTTATTTTTTAAGTAACACCCTTATGAACGATAACAAGAACGGAAAAATCACTTGGGGACAAATTATTAATGCCATTATCCAAGCTATTGTGGCTGCAATTACTGCTTTGGGCGTAAGTAGCTGCATGAAACTTTAATTTTATCTACCATTGTTTTCATACACAATAAATATATAAACACACTCATGAACCAAAATAATATTATGGCTGCTAAAGATGTAAAATACTTTATCATACATTGTTCAGCCACACGCTGCAACCGCAACTATACAGTAGAGCAACTCCTTAACGACCACAAGGCAAGGGGCTTCCGCACCATAGGTTACCACTTTTATATACGCAAAGATGGCACCATGACACAACACCGCAAACTGCTCGAGGTGGGCGCCCACTGCGTGCCCTATAACCATTGCTCAATAGGTATTTGCTATGAAGGTGGACTTGATAAAATGGGCAAGCCTCACAACACGCTTACCCCACAACAACTCGAGCGCATAGGTAGCTTGCTCAGAGAGCTTCACAGCCTATTTCCACAAGCCAAGGTAACGGGCCATCGCGACTTGTCTTACACCACCCCTAAGGAGTGTCCTTGCTTAAATGCCAAAGAGGTGTTTGGGCAATATGTGGAATAACTAATGATATGACAAAAGTATCGTGTTGGCAGTATGGAAATGGGTTGTTGGCGTCAATCAATATGCTATAATGGCAGTTTTTCTTAACATTTGTTATTAGGCTTGTTGCTTGTAATTTTTGGCAGTGGCTTTGCATAATAAAGGGCGAATTTAGAAAACAAAAAACAATAAATATATGAATATCGACAACTTCACAATCAAAGCACAGCAAGCCATTCAACAGGCTATAGATCGTGTGCAAAAGAATGGGCAACAAGCCATCATGCCTATTCATTTGCTCGCTGGTGTGCTATCGGTGGGTGAAAACGTTACCAAGTTCATCTTTGGTAAACTTGGAGTAAACGAGCACGCACTGCAAGCTGCCGTAGAGCAAGAAATTCAACACCAACCTCGTGTGAGCGGAGGCTCAAGTCCTTATCTTGACCAAGATGCTAACCAAGTTACACTCAAGGCCGAAGAGTTTGCTCGTAAAAACGGCGATACCTACGTGGGTCTTGAACCTATGCTTCAAGCCTTGCTCGAGGTGAGTAGCCGTGCATCACAAATGATGAAAGATGCTGGCATTACGGCAGATGGATTAAAAAAGGCTATCGATGAGTTGCGTGGTGGACAGAAAGCTACTTCGCAAAGCAGTGAGGATACTTACCAAGCATTGTCTAAATATGCACGCAACCTTGTTGAGGAAGCTCGCGAGGGTAAACTCGATCCTGTTATCGGTCGCGACGAGGAAATACGTCGTGTGCTACAAATACTTTCGCGTCGAACCAAAAACAACCCTATCCTTATAGGTGAACCTGGTACGGGTAAAACCGCTATCGTTGAGGGTTTGGCAGAACGTATTGTTCGTGGCGATGTGCCAGAGAACTTGAAGAATAAAAAACTCTTCTCGCTCGATATGGGTGCACTTGTTGCAGGTGCTAAGTATAAAGGTGAGTTTGAGGAACGACTCAAGAGCGTTATCAACGAAGTAACGCAGGCACAAGGCGACATTATCCTCTTTATCGATGAAATTCACACATTGGTAGGTGCTGGTAAAGGCGAGGGCGCTATGGATGCTGCCAACATTTTGAAACCTGCCCTTGCACGTGGCGAACTGCGTAGCATTGGTGCTACCACACTCGAAGAATACCAAAAGTATTTTGAAAAGGACAAGGCTTTGGAACGTCGTTTCCAAACGGTTATGGTAGACGAACCTTCGCCCGAGGATGCCATTAGCATTTTGCGTGGATTGAAAGAACGTTACGAAAATCACCACAAGGTGCGTATACAAGACGATGCTATTATTGCTGCCGTGCAATTGTCGCACCGCTACATCACCGACCGCTTCTTGCCTGATAAAGCTATCGACCTTATGGACGAGGCTGCCGCTAAACTCCGCATGGAGCGCGACTCTCAACCTGAGGAACTCGATGAGATTACACGCCGCTTGCGCCAACTCGAAATTGAACGCGAAGCTATTAAACGCGAAAACGATACTGCAAAACTCGAACAGCTGAACAAAGAGATTGCAGAACTCAGCGAACGCGAAAAAGACTTCCGTGCTAAATGGGAAGGCGAAAAGGATGTACTCTCTAAAATTCAGCAAGACAAGCAACAAATGGAGCAACTCCGTTTTGAGGCTGAACGCGCTGAACGCGAAGGCAATTACGGCAAAGTGGCTGAAATACGCTATGGCAAACTCAAACAACTTGAGAACGACATCAAGGCTCAGCAAGAACAACTCAAAAATCGCCAAGGTGCCGAAGCTATGGTAAAGGAGGAGGTTACTCCCGACGACATTGCCGACGTTGTGGCTCGCTGGACGGGTATACCTGTTACACGTATGTTGCAGAGCGAACGCGAGAAACTACTACACCTTGAAGACGAACTTCATAAGCGTGTGGTGGGACAAGACGAGGCTATACAAGCCGTGGCCGATGCCGTGCGTCGTTCGCGTGCCGGACTACAAGACCCTAAACGTCCTATTGGTTCGTTTATCTTCTTAGGTACAACGGGTGTGGGTAAGACCGAACTTGCCAAAGCACTTGCCGACTACCTATTCAACGATGAAAACATGATGACACGTATCGACATGAGCGAATACCAAGAGAAGTTTAGTGTTTCGCGTCTTGTTGGTGCACCTCCGGGATACGTTGGTTATGAAGAGGGCGGACAACTTACTGAGGCTGTGCGTCGCAAACCATATAGTGTTGTACTATTTGATGAAATCGAAAAGGCACACCCCGATGTGTTTAACATTCTTCTTCAAGTGCTTGACGATGGTCGCTTAACCGACAACAAGGGCCGCACGGTGAACTTTAAGAACACCATTATCATCATGACCTCTAACATGGGATCGAGCATGATACAGCAAAAGTTTGAGACTATTGCTAACAAAAATGCCGATGAACGTGCACACATCATTGATGAGACTAAAGCTCAAGTGCTCGACATGCTGAAAAAGACGATACGCCCTGAGTTTTTGAATCGTATCGACGACATCATCATGTTCCAACCACTTACGCAACCACAAATAGAACAGATTGTTCGCTTGCAAGTAAATGGCATACAAAAGCTCTTGGCCGACCAAGATGTACATCTCGATGTGTCAGATGCCGCAGTGAAATTGGTAGCTCAGGCTGGTTTCGACCCCGAGTTTGGTGCTCGTCCTGTGAAACGTGCATTGCAACGCATGTTGCTTAACGATTTGAGCAAGGCACTCCTTGCAGGCACAGTAGACAAGACAAAGCCTATCCACGTGGATGTTAGTGGCGAAACACTTACATTTAAAAACTAAGAGATATAAAACATCTTTTGTGATATATTATAAATAAAAAAGGCTACTATAAGCTAACGAAAATGCTCGTAGTAGCTTTTTTTGTGTGTTAATTTATTACCTTTATTTTTTAATGACTAAGAAGATAGCAAAAGATAAGCATTGAATGCTTTATTTATTAGTTGGTAGAATAACAACTTCCATCTTGCATATCATTAATATGGACTTACAGAAAAAAGTAAAGTATTGAAAAACATATATATATGCTATGGCTACACTAAAAACCTATGCTTATGGGCAAAAGAATGTGCTAAGGCATATCAATTAATACAGAACATGATTATATAAATTAATTTTGAAAACCTACTTATTAGAAAAGGTTATTACTAACAAAAGTTTGTAGCTTTTTTGTAAGTAAAGATTATTAATCTACTCACTCATGCTACTTACTTTTCTTTTTTTCTTACCTTTGTATAAAATAGGCTACGGCTCAACAATATGAAAACGAGTTTTCTATTGTATTCGCCTTGTACTATCTAAGCCAAGTAAACACTTACGTTTTAAGTATAACACTACCGATATGCATAAAAAAATACCTTTTATCCTCGCCTCGGCTTTGCTTATGGGCATAGCTCCGCTTAATGCCGATGAGGTGCACCTCGCCACAGCTACTCCTATTGGCGAGACAATACAAATTGCTCTAAATGCCGATTTGAAAGCCGATATTATTTGGGAAAGCGGCGAGAAACAACAGCTTGTATGTGATGGCTCACTACAAACAATAGCCGTGAAAAGCAAAAAATTCACGCTTACTTCAACTACAGGCAACATCACTTCATTGTATATACAAGGCGACAAAATCACCGAATTGAATGTAGATGCTGCTACCGAACTAACGTCGCTATATGCCGCCGACAACAAACTAACGTGGGTAGATGTACACAAGCTTAAAAAGCTTACTGACCTTGATTTGCAAGGCAACGAACTGACATCTCTGGTGCTTACTGACAACACTGCGTTGAAGAACCTTAATGTGGCAAACAACAATCTCACATCCACTAGTTTCAGTGTGGCTACTGCAACACGTTTCGACAACCTTGTAGTGGCTAACAACCAACTATCGTCGGCATTGCCAGCCTCAGTACTGCGCAACACCAAGAACTATTGGGCACAAAATAACAAATTCTCTTCTGTATCGCTCACAAACTGTAACAACTTCCATTCGTTGGTACTTTCGGGCAATAAACTTTCGGCTATTGCGCTTATCAAGCAGCCACAACTCACCGATTTGTGGATTGACAATAACGAAATCAAAACGCTTAACCTATCAAATGGTGCGCCCTTGCTACGCACTATTGCTGCCGACCACAACAAACTTACAAGCATACAGTGGGACGTAACAAACAATAAAAAGAGCTTAGAGTACGCTTACCTTAACGACAATCAACTCTTTCCAGGTTCGCTACCTACACGCTCGTTGCTTACCGACTTTGTTTATGCTCCACAAGCCGACTACGAATTGGATGAGAAATATGAACTCAACACGCCTATCGACCTCAGCGCATTGCTTTTAAAAAATGGTTATGAAGCTAACATCTCCACAAACGTAAAGTTTGTAGACCGCAATGGCAAAGCTTTGGTTAAAGGCAACGATTACACCGACTCTCGTCGTCACTACACATTTAAGACATCACATGCAGGCATTCGACTTGAAGCTACATGTAGTACCTTCCCTGGCATCACATTCTGCACTTCGCGTTTCAACGTGGGCAATGTTGTAGATGCTATCTATAATGTGACAGATAACAACAAGCAAACATTTACTATCAACACTACAGATGGGGGCATTACGATTGAAACCTCTGTTGCTACCCCCATACACATTGTTGACCTCAAGGGAACCTCTATTGCCAACAAAACGTTGAATGGCACTCAAACTTGGAATGTACCAACTGGCATTTACATCGTAAACGGGCAAAAGGTGGTTGTAACACACTAAGCCTTGTATTAACAAAAAGTTTATTCAATGAAAAAATCATATATCCTCACATTGTTAGCTCTTTCGCTCGGTTCACAAATTGGTGAGGCACAAAGTATTCAATTAGACAGAAAGAGCGGCACGAATGCATACATCATGACTAGCCCCGACACCGTTAGCGTGGACTATGCTGCTGGTTTTGCCTCGGTTGCTGTTTTGGCTAACACCGACTACAACGTTACTCCTAAGACTGATACTGATTGGTTGAAGTTTCGTAAAGAGAACAATGGTAATATCTCAGTGTTCAGTACTTACTACAACGATGCTACTAATCCCCGATTTGCTACGCTTGCACTTACGTCTGCCGATGGCAGTTTTACGCACAATCTTGTAGTGAAACAACAGCCCAACACATCTGTTAATCTGCTACAAGGCGACACCAAAGTTGCCATTTCAGCAATGCAAGCATCGAGTGTGCAGAGTGGCTATCCCATTAGTAATGCTTTCGATGGCAATCCTTCTACCATTTGGCACTCAAACTGGAACGGAGGCAGTTTTCCGTTTACAGTCAGACTTGTGCTCAACAGTGCACCACACGTAGATTATCTTGACTACACTGCACGTTCGTCGGGTGGTAATAATGGTTCGTGGGGCAACGTAACTATCTACTATGCCACCAAAGACAATCCCTCAAAACTGATAAAAGCTGGCACACAAGACTTTGGCGAAAAGTCGGGACGTTTTTACTTTGGTGAAAACGGCATTGACAACGTTTATATCGTAAAAATTGAAATTAATAGCGCTGCATCAGACCAAGGAAAGAACTTTGCATCGGCAGCCGAAATTGGACTCTACCAAAAGAACCAAGAGGTTACAAACCTTATCAACACCTACTTTACCTCGCCACTCTGCAACGAACTTCGCTCCGATATTACGGATGAGCAAATGGCAGCTATACCCGTACCTTATTTCCGCCAATTGGCTAACCATTTGCGCTCGGGTTCTTACTCTACACAATTCCGTGTGGGCACTTTTGGCTGCTATCTTGACCGCAACACCTTGCGTAATCAACTCAAAACTAGTAGTGCATACGACCCCTACGAAAATCCCACTGGTATCTACTTTAAGCAAGGTGACAAAGTGGTTGTTTTTGCTGAAGGTATTGACGGCTCACACCCTGTGCAACTTTGCATCAAAGAGTTTAGTAATGCCAACGACATCGAAACCGAAGGACAACCTGAGAGCTATTATTCACTCACCAATGGCATGAACGTTATCACTGCCAGCAATCGTGGTAACGGATATATCAACTACTACTCTGACGACTTTAAGAATGCTCCCGAGGTGAAGTTGCACTTTGCTATGGCCAACGAAGTAGGCTACTTTGATCAAGCAAAGAAGATGACCAACAACGATTGGAAGCAAATGCTCACCAAAGCTCAAAAGGTGGGTGCCGACAACATTGACGTATTAAGCAACCGCTTACACGTAGTTGTGCCTGTTGCCAATGCCTTGAAAGTGTGCCCCGTAAATGCTGAAAAGTTGGCTCTACTATACGACTCTATCATTTATCGTGAGCGCGAGATTATGGGACTTCCACAACATGGAATCGAACCAAAGAACCACCAGTTTGCTCGTCCTGTTAGGAGCGGTATGTTTGCTGATGGCAATGGTGCTGCAGCAGCATTTGGTAGTTTCAACGAATGGTGCAACCCTGAGAACATGGGGTTCTGGGGCATTGGTCACGAACTTGGACATATCAACCAAATTACTCCTGGATTTAAATGGAATGGTTTGGGCGAAACCACCAATAATATATACTCAGCTTGGGTTGAACACAAACTGGGAGCAGCATCAGCCTATGGCACAGGCTATCATCGTCTTGAAGACGAGTATACAGGCGTAAATGATTATAGCGGAATGCGTGGCGGACGTTTCCAAGTTTACCTTGAAGAGGGTGTACGTAAGGGCATCAGTTGGCAATTGCAAGATGGACCAGACTATTTTGGAAGTGAGCCTAGCACCGAAATGATTGCCGATGTAGACGAGAATGGCAAAGCTACGGGCAAGACTGTAGTATCGAACCGTCGCAACTACGACCACTTTGTGAAGGTTGTACCATTCTGGCAACTTGAACTCTTTGCACTCGAAGCAGGAAAAGCGCCCAACGCTTGGAGCGACTTTATACAGACATATCGCGATGGCTTTGACCAAACTAAATTTAACACCAACGGCAAACAACAGATGGAGATGATACGTCGCTTCTGCGATGCTGCAAAACTCAATCTCTGCTCCTTCTTCGAGAAAGCAGGTATGCTGCGTCCTATCCATGCCTACATCGAGGATTATAGCCGTGCATGGACTGTTATCACGCAAGATATGTGTGACAATTTGAAAGCAGAAATTGCCGCTAAGGGGTATCCCGAAGCTCCTGCAGGACTCAACTTTATTAATGCTTACAACTTTAAGCGTTTCCGTGATGAAGTGAAACTCACCACAGGTACATTGGGTAAGGGTTGTGTGTTACAAGCAGCCAACAACCGCGTGCAAGTAGACAACAACGCATGGCTTGGTGCTGTGGGGTATGAAACCTACAACGCCAAGGGCGAACTCTTGCGTGTTACGATGTTTGGTCTTGGCGACAGCCAACGTTCAGACCGCTACACCTACGTGCTCTTCCCATCATCTGAAAGTGCCAAATACATCATGGCCGTAGGCTACGATGGCACTCGCGTAAAAATTTATCAGAAATAAGATAAGAGACAAATTGCAGTTTTTCAATAGTTTTAAAAATACTCTTGATAACTACACAAGAACAAATGAGGCAAAGTCGTATTATTATGACTTTGCCTCATTTGTTCTTATGTTTCTTTCTTATTTGGATTAAATAAAATAGACGGCGGTTCACTTTGCTTCAAATAAAATGTACAAAATGAAAATCTTGCGACTTTCATTTTGCACTTCTCTCACCTTGCACTATCTTTGCACCCATATATATTCATTACAAAAAGAAACTTCTATGAGTAATAATTCAAAAGGAGTATTCAGCAAACTGGCTACGGGCTTGCATATTGCTGCTCGCAAATGCCGTTCTTGCTGGACATGGTATAAAGGACAATACATCGGACGCCCTTGGTGGTATAAAACGCTTACTGCAATTTGGTCGTTCTTCGCCTTTATTGTTTTCTATTGTTTTGCCGTTTATTTTAATTTGTTTTGGCTATTCGGCAAGTCACCATCTATTGAAGAAATCATACACCCTAAAACGGCTGCTGCATCCGAGATTTACAGTGCAGATGGTGTGTTGTTGGGCAAATACTTCGATGAGAACCGCTCGCCTGTTCCCTACGATTCTATCAGTCCTGCTTTTTTCGAGGCATTGATATCAACCGAGGATGAACGCTTTTTCCAGCACCATGGCGTAGATTACCGAGGCATTTTTGCCGCTGCCAAGGATGCTGCACACGGACATGCCCGTGGTGCTTCAACCATTACGCAGCAGTTGGTTAAAAACATGTTTAGAGTGCGCACCTCTTACTCTACAGGTTTGTTAGGCAAAATTCCTGGATTACGCATTGTTATCATGAAAAGCAAGGAAATCATCATTGCGCAGATGGTTGAGCTATTTTCTGATAAGCAAAAGATATTGGAGATGTATGCCAATACCGTAGACTTTGGCTCTAATGCATTCGGCATTAAAACGGCTTCCAAAACTTATTTTAACACCACTCCGAGCCAACTGAAACCCGAAGAGGCAGCTGTGCTTGTTGGACTGCTCAAAGCCACCTCAGCCTATAACCCACGCATCAACCCCAAAAACTCGCTTCGTCGTCGCAACACGGTGCTTAGCAATATGTACGAACACCGCAGCATGTTGGCACAGCGTTTTGGTGATGTGTATGTAGCAGACCGCGAAACTTTAGAGCGCTTGCAAGATACACCTATCAAACTCAACTTCAGTGTGGAGAATGCCTATGACGGCACTGCACTTTACTTCCGCGATGCACTAAAGAGCTATATCGAACAAAAGTTTCCCGACCTCGACGTAAACTCTGACGGCCTAAAAATATACACCACACTCGACTCGCGTATGCAAAAATATGCCGAGAAAGCCGTTCACGACAAAATGAAGATTGTGCAGCAAAACTTTGATGCACATTGGCGCAACATGGGCGACCCTTGGCGTGACGAGAAGGGCAACATCATACCCGGCTTCATCGAAGATAAAATTCGTAAAACCGACACTTACAAGATGTTGTTGGCACGTTTCCCCAACAATGCCGACTCTATCAACTATTACCTAAACAAGCCACACGACGTTACACTTTTTAGCTACGATGGACCTATACACAAAACCATGTCGAGCATCGACTCGCTTAAATACATGGTAAAGTTTATGCACACGGGCTTTGTGGCTATGGAACCCGAAACGGGTTATGTGCGTGCTTACGTGGGCGATATCGACTTTAAAACGTGGAAATACGACAAGGTGCGCTCTATGCGTCAGCCTGGCTCAACGTTTAAACTCTTTGTTTATGCCACGGCTATGAAGCAAGGTCTCACCCCTGCCGATGCGCGCAAAGACGAATATATCAAAATGCGCGTATACGACCAGCAAAAGCACGATAGTGTAGACTGGCAGCCACACAATGCCAATGGTCGTTTCTCAAATGCCGACATCCCTTTGCGCTCGGCATTTGCCCAAAGTATCAACACCATTGCCGTTAAGTTAGGACAAGAGGTGGGCATCGACAATGTAATACAAACGGCTCACGACATGGGCATAAAGTCGCCACTCGACAACAATCCCTCGCTTCCTCTTGGTTCTAACGATGTTAATCTCTTTGAACTTGTCAATGCCTATGGCACTGTTGCAGACAACGGCTTACACGTAGACCCCGTGATGGTAACAAAGATTATCGACACTGATGGCAACACTATTTTCGAGGCCAAAACCGACGATGGCACACGTGCTCTGCCTCAAACTGCCGCCTTCTACATGCAGAAGTTACTCGAAGCGGGTGTGCGCGATGCGGGTGGTACATCACAAACATTTGGCTCTGGCCAATACTTAGGCCCATTCTCTAACCAACTCGACATGGGTGGTAAAACAGGTACTTCTAACAACCACTCCGATGCATGGTTCGTGGGTGTTACCCCTAGCCTTGTAGCTGGAGCATGGGTTGGGGGCGAATATCGCAGCATACACTTCCGCACAGGGGCTTTAGGTCAAGGTAGCCGCACCGCCTTGCCTATCGTGGCACAGTTCTTTAGGAGTGTGATGGACGATGCAAGTCTACGCTCTAAATACCTTCACAAGTATGGCATGCCTCCTGCCGATATCGACGCTTCTACTTATCAAGCCACCTATAATCCACCCGCTGCTCGCAACGACTCGTTGAGCAACGACTCTACTTCGCTTAGCAACGAAGAGGGACTTGAAGGAGAAGATCTTATGGGAGGCGATGAGCACAACGAAGGCGAAAGCGAACAACATTCGCAAGAGCAACATAGCGATGCTACATCGTCATCAACACACAATAAAGAGAATGTCTCATCTCAACATAGCGATGCCAATAGCGCATCGTCTGGCTCTGCTAACACTCAAAAAAGCAAGTCAAAGAAAGCTAAGAAAAGCCAGAATGTAGAAAGTCTATTCGACTAAACCTACCAATTTCTACTTTCTATTTCATCATACATAAAACCGCCCTGCGTATAGGTAAGATCATACGTAGGGCGGTTTTATATTAGTAGGCATTTTATTTATATAAGTAGGTGGTTTATTTGTATAAGCAAGTAAACTAATTTAATTTAGAAAAAACTTTTTTTGCGAGATGTTTTGTGCCAATCCGCAGGCACGTATCACGTTTGTAAGCAACGATATTGATGTGTTTGTGCCCAATGTGTGCAAACTCTTCCAACTCAATTCTTGCCGTCGTTCGGTGCAATCGCGCAATGGTCATAAATGTTACATCTATAACAATCGTGTGCATCTGGTTGAGGCAGACTTGGGCAAGGTGCAGAACTTAAGCGAGGTAACAAATGGGTGAGGAAACGAGTTCTGAACACGAATTATCATGAATTGGTAGTGAATTATTTTATGGATTTTGGCGCTTTGCGCGGAGATGAACATTAATGTCCATTAATAGAACATTAATTAATGATAATTGATGTTTCAAAAAAACTGCGCATAGCGCCAATTTGTGATAAAATTCATGATTAATTCACGATAATTAGTGACTCCTTTTATCAAATTATTTGCTTTTTTCTTTGCATTTCGCTCGCTTTGCCCTACCTTTGCACCACAAAACATCAAGAGCAGTTGTTCTGCCATAAATGCGCAGGGCAAACTCACCAACCGAGTTACAGGAACTACGGTGGTAAAGTTACGATGTGGAAGTATTCTTATTTTTATTTAAACTTCAAACATTATCCTGATATGATATCAAATCCACTTTATGCCGAATTTTCGGCATGTTTTGCAGAAGAAACTCTTCAATCTCTCATCCAATCTTTTAATAAACAAGTAGGTTGTCGTGGTTGGGCATCAGCTCGTGCCTATCACAATCGTGCACTTATCGACGAACTAAAGCGTCGTGGCATTGACGTGTCGGCTGTTAGCAAAGATGGTTGCACAACGTTTGCTCACAAGGTAAAACTCAATGCCGATGGTACAGCATTACAAATAATAAAATAATGCCATTATCTTACGCTCTATAATAGCGTATGTAGAGGCAAACAAGATATAAAAATCCCTTTCGCATCGTCTGCTCTTGATGCGAAAGGGATTTGTTTTTGTGGGGAAGAGTTTAATAATATAAATGTTGAACTACTCCTTTATTAATAAAACCTCAATGCTACGATTATCCGCAACGGCTTGCACCACAGTGCTTGCAGATAAGGCAACCCTCTTGGTAAACCAGAGTTTCGTGGCCACAGTTGGGACACTTCTGTCCCTTGGCCTCAGTGCCATCCGTAACATATTTTTTGAGTGCTCGGCTCACGCCAACCTTCCAGGTGTTGATGTTTTCGCTTTCGAGTTGAAGAGAGTTTACAAGTTTAATAACATTCTCAATAGGCATGCGATAGCGCAACACCCCCGATATGAGTTTAGCATAGTTCCAATACTCTTTGTTGAACTTTTCAGACAGACCATCAACCGTCATTTTGTAGCCACGCTTGTTTTGAAACTGAAAGTCGTAGCGCTTAGAACCATCGGGCAATACACGCTTAATAATCTTGCCCTTCGTAACGGTTTTGGGCAGAACAATGCCCTCTTCATCGTCTTGCAGTCCGGTAAAGATTTCGTAAGGATGCCCATCGAGAAGTCCCACAAAAGCCACCCATTTCTCCTTGTTGTTCTGAAAGCGCACCACGTCGCATTCGAGCACATCAGGACGGCGCTCAGTAACTGCTGGCAATGGGAGTGGGGCGGGAGTGGCAGTAACCTCTCCGTCTTCTTTCTTCTGCTTCTTGTTAGTCTTTTGTGTGCTAACGAGCACGCCAGCACGCGAGCCATCACGATAGATGGTGCAACCCTTGCAGCCACTCTTCCATGCTTCAATGTAGAGGTTATTTACCAACTCCTCATCAACATTGTTGGGTAGGTTTACGGTAACACTAATGCTGTGGTCTACCCATTTCTGAATAGCACCTTGCATGCGCACCTTCATAAGCCAATCTACATCATTGGCCGTGGCTTTGTAATAGGGCGAGCGAGCCACAAGTTCGTCAATCTCGGCTTGCGTATAACGCTTCTCTGTATCAATTCCTTGTGTACGCATCCAGGTGAGAAATTTGGGATGATACACAATGTATTCTTCGAATGAGTCGCCCGTTTCATCAACAAAATCAACGTGTACGTTAGTGTCGTTAGGATTAACTTTGCGGCGACGCTTGTATACTGGCATAAACACTGGTTCGATGCCAGAGGTGGTTTGCGTCATGAGGCTGGTGGTGCCTGTTGGGGCTATAGTAAGGCAAGCAATGTTGCGACGACCATAGCGCACCATATCGGCATAAAGTTCGGGGTCGGCCTCCTTAAGGCGTAATATAAAGGGGTTTTGCGCTTCGCGTTCGGCATTGAAGATGGGAAATGCTCCGCGCTCTTTAGCCATTTCAACGCTTGACCGGTAGGCACTAAGCGCCAATGTGCGCTGTACCTTAACCGCCATTTCAGTGGCTTCGGTTGTGCCATAGCGCAAACCAAGCGCTGCCAACATGTCGCCCTCTGCGGTGATGCCCACACCCGTACGACGGCCCTTAGCTGTCTTAGCTTTAATCTTTTCCCATAAGTGGAGTTCGGTGTGTTTCACCTCGTCGGTTTGTGGGTCGCTCTTTATTTTAGCAATAATACGATCAATCTTTTCTTGTTCAAGGTCGATGATATCGTCCATGAAACGTTGAGCCAAAGCCACATGTTTCTTGAACAAACTAAAGTTGAAGGTGGCTTGTGGGGTGAACGGATTAACAACGTAAGCATAAAGGTTAATGGCCAACAAACGGCAACTATCGTAGGGGCATAGAGGGATTTCGCCACATGGATTGGTGCTAACCGTGCGGAAACCTAAATCGTCATAGCAGTCGGGGATGCTCTCGCGTAGTATGGTGTCCCAAAAGAGCACGCCGGGTTCGGCGCTCTTCCAAGCATTGTGCACAATCTTCTTCCATATAGCAGCGGCATTGGCCTCTTGCTCTACCATAGGTTGGCTGCCTGTGATGGGGAACTGCTGGTGGTAAGGACGATTTTCGATGGCACATTGCATAAACTCATCATCAATCTTTACGCTGACATTAGCCCCTGTTATTTTGCCCTCAGTCATTTTGGCATCAATAAAATCTTCAGCCTCGGGGTGGCGCACGGATATGCTGAGCATTAAGGCTCCACGTCGGCCGTCTTGTGCCACCTCGCGTGTGGAGTTGCTATAACGCTCCATAAACGGAACAATGCCTGTTGAGGTAAGTGCCGAGTTTTTAACGGGCGAGCCTTTGGGACGTATACCCGAAAGGTCGTGGCCTACACCGCCGCGTCGCTTCATGAGTTGCACTTGTTCTTCGTCGATTTTCATAATGGCACCATACGAGTCAGAGTCGCCGTCGATGCCAATAACAAAGCAGTTAGATAACGAAGCTATTTGGTGGGTGTTGCCAATGCCAGTCATGGGAGAACCCGCTGGTACAAGGTAGCGAAAATGGTCGAGGATTTCAAACACCTCGTCTTCAGATAGCGGATTGGCATATTGCTGTTCGATACGTGCAATCTCGTGAGCTATGCGGTGGTGCATGTCTGTGGGCGAGCATTCGTATAGGTTGCCAAACGAATCTTTCATGGCATATTTGTTAATCCATACGCGAGCTGCCAACTCATCGCCGTTGAAGTATGCTAACGAGGCTTCGTATGCCTCGTCGTAAGTGTATGTTTTGTTCATCTATGCGTTAGTAGATTGTAATGTAGTTAGATTTTCAAACTTTTAATGGCTTCGCCATCGAGTGTGCGAATAGCCAATGTGCCATCGCAATATGTGGCAAACGTTGGCGGATTTCCACCCTTAGGGAAGGTGGGCGAACCTGTATTGAGTATGATTGGACGCTCATCTGTAGCTGCCTCAAGTTTCTGCAAATGGGTGTGGCCATAAACAAATACGTTGCAACTTGGAGCTTGAGGCATGTTCTTCTCATTATACACGTGGCCGTGGGTAATGAAAAAACGTTTGCCCTCATCGATGAGCAGCGAATAGGTGCTCTGAATAGGAAAGTTGAGCAACATTTGGTCTACTTCAGAGTCGCAATTGCCGCGAACAGCCACAATGTTTGCCGCGCGCTGGTTAAGTTTCTCGGCAATGGCTTGAGGGTTGAGGCCGGGGCACAATCCATTACGTGGACCATAGTTGAGTATGTCGCCCAAAAGTACGAGAAGATCGTAATGGTGGGCATCATAGTAACTGAGTACCGCGTCTAAGGCTGGCAAAGAGCCGTGTATGTCTGACAAAAAAAGAATGCGTGACATTTAGAATGAAAAAGTGATGATGTTGGTTAATAATGAATGAGTAAGGCGTGATGGGCAATATACATTGATCACATAAATAGGGTTTTTGCAGCAAACCTGTAGCCCTTACTCATGGCGCAAAGTTAGAAATATTATGCTGAAAGATTACATCACTTGCCATAAAAAAATGTACTTTTGTGAATAAGCAGAAACCACTACGATTGACATAAAAAATCCTGCTACTTGCATACAAACATAAATATGGATTTCAGAACCATTGTAAACCTACCCCCAAACAACGGAAACATTGCGCTCACACCTCATTCGAGCGTAATGCTCATTGGCTCGTGTTTTGCCGACCACATAGGCCAACGCTTGCAACAAGTGTTGCCCCAACATCAAGTGTGTATCAATCCGCATGGAACGCTCTATAACCCTATGAGCATACTCACGGTGGTGCGCTCGCTCATGAAGAGTGAACCCACCGATGCAATTGACGCTGATGGCTATTTTATTACCAACGAACACGCTTACCGACATTGGGACTATGCCACTTCTTTCACTGCTCCAACAAAGAGCGAACTTGAAGATGAACTCATAAAAAAATGGCACAAGGCAAAGGCAGTGTTCAACAATATCGACTTGCTACTTATTACCTTTAGCACCGACCATGGGTATTGGCTGAACACCACATCCCAGCATACACGCTTAGTGGCTAATTGCCATAAGCAACCGAGCAGAATGTTCTATGAACGGGTGGCAGACGAACAAACAATGCTCAATGAATGGGCAGAAGTGCTTGCAGAATTGCAGAGGCAGCACCCAAGGGTAAAGGTGGTTTTTACACTTAGTCCGTACCGCTATGCCAAATATGGTATGCACGAAAACGCACTTAGCAAGGCACGTTTGCTCCTACTCATCGACCAATTAGAGAGCCTTTATAACAATGTAACCTACTTTCCAGCATACGAGATAATAAGCGACGAACTGCGCGATTATCGCTTTTATGCCGAAGATATGTTGCACCCTTCAGAGCAGGCTGTAAGTTACGTGTGGGAACGTTTTAGCCAGTGGTCATTTAGCCCCGAAATGCACGAGTACGCCAAAGAGCATGCGGCTATTGCAAGAGCAATGAACCACAGACCATTACACCCCGAAGGCGAGGAATACAAACGCTTTGTTGAACGCAGAGAACTGAAAAAACTTGCTTTTGAAAAGAAATGGAACATGTCTTTTTAACAATTATGGTGTAACTTTACACCCTTTGCTCTTGTATAAAAACATTGCAACTGCTAACTTTGCAATAGGGTAGGAGAACTTACTCAGCCCTAAACGTATATTATATACTCATACACAATATTTGTAGTCAGAAATAATTATTATGCACTACACCATAGATAACATAACAGCCTTGATAGGCGCGCGTCGCTTTGGTAATACCGAGGCGAGCATCGATTGGCTATTGACCGATAGTAGGTCGTTGGCTTTTCCTGAAACAACATTGTTTTTTGCCATTCGCACAAAAATGGGCGATGGACACCACTATATACCCGAACTCTATCGACGCGGTGTGCGCAACTTTGTTGTGGGCAATGTGCCTGATAATAGCGATACTCTTTATCCCAAGGCAAACTTCTTGCTTGTAGTGAGTCCGCTCAAAGCATTGCAACGTTTAGCCGAAAGACATCGTGAGGAATACAATATACCCGTGATAGGCGTGACGGGGTCGAATGGTAAAACCGTGGTGAAGGAGTGGCTCTACCAACTGCTATCTCCTTCGATGAATGTAACACGTTCGCCTAAATCGTACAACTCACAAGTGGGTGTTCCACTCAGTGTGTGCTTGCTCAACGAGCATTCGCAGGTGGGTATATTCGAAGCAGGCATTTCGCAACCTGGCGAGATGCAAGCACTTAAAGACATCATACAGCCTACCATCGGACTAATGACGAATATTGGCCCAGCACACCAAGAGAACTTTGCAACCATTCAAGAAAAGTGCTTAGAAAAAATATCACTCTTTAAAGACGCCGATGCGGTGATATATTGTGCCGATGATGATGTAATAAGCGAGTGTATGAGTGCTTCGCTCTATACAGGCGATACCATTGCGTGGTCACGCCATAATGCCGATGCACCACTCTATGTGAGCAAAGTTGAAAAAGAGGATAAAGGCACACATATCGTTTACCACTATTTGGGTTATGAAAACGATATAAACATACCTTTCACCGATGAGGCTTCGGTGCAAAACTGCATTCACTGCTTAGCTGTTTGCCTATATATGCACATCTCAGCTGCAGAGATTAAGCAACGTATGGCGCAACTTGAACCCGTGGCCATGCGCCTCGAAGTGATACAAGGTGTGAGAGGTTGCACGCTAATTAACGATACCTACAACTCGGATGTTGCTTCGCTCGACATTGCTCTCGACTTTATGAACCGCCGTCCAGAGTTAGACAATAAGCCTAAAACGCTTATCTTATCAGACATTCTGCAAACAGGACTCGATGCTTCAGAACTCTACAAGCAAGTGGCAGAAATGGTGAGTCATCGTGGCATAGATCGCTTGATAGGTGTGGGACCAGAAATATCGGCTGCACACTCTTTATTCTCTGTTAAGAAAACATTCTTTGCCAATAGCGAGGCGCTGATAGAGAGCGGATTGCTCGACACCATAAGCAACGAGGTAGTGCTGATAAAGGGCTCGCGCAAGTTTGGTTTTGAGCAGATAACGGCTGCATTGTCGCTGCGTGTTCACGAAACCACTCTCGATGTAAACTTGGGAGCTATTGTTGAAAACCTCAACTTTTATCGCTCGTTTATGAAGCCCGAAACCAAAATAACTTGTATGGTTAAGGCCTCGGCATATGGTGCAGGATCGGTTGAAATAGCTAAGACATTACAAGACCGTGGGGTAGATTATTTGGCTGTAGCTGTTGCCGACGAAGGAGCCGACTTGCGTCGTGCTGGCATTACTACAGGTATCATAGTGATGAACCCTGAAATGACGGCTTTTGACACCTTATTCCAATACGACCTTGAGCCAGAGGTTTATAACTTTAAGTTGCTCAAAGCATTAATTCATGCGGCAGAAAAGCAAGGCATACAAGACTTTCCTATACACGTTAAGCTCGACACGGGTATGCATCGTCTTGGCTTTAACCCATTGACAGATGTGCCACAGGTAATCGAAATATTAAAACAGCAGAATGCGGTTATTCCTCGTTCGGTATTCTCGCACTTTGTAGGTTCAGACTCGCCCGACTTTGACGAGTTCTCTGCTCACCAATACGACTTGTTCTTACAAGGTTCATCACAACTGCAGGCAGCATTTTCGCACAAGATATTGCGACATATATGCAACAGTGCAGGCATCGAACGCTTCCCCGAACGTCATCTCGACATGGTGCGTCTCGGCCTTGGATTATATGGCATCGACCCTATTGACAACCGCCGACTAAGCAATGTAACATCGCTCAGAACCACTATTTTGCAAATACGCAATGTGCCTAAAGGCGATAGTATAGGCTACTCTCGTCGCTCGTATGTAGACCGCAATTCAAGAATAGCAGCCATACCTATAGGTTATGCTGACGGCTTAAATCGTCACCTTGGCAACCGCAATGGCTATTGTTTAGTAAATGGCCAAAAAGCCCCTTATATCGGCAATATATGCATGGATGTGTGCATGATAGACGTTACAGATATCGCATGTGAAGAAGGAGATGTAGTGGAGATATTTGGCGATAATCTGCCTGTAACGGTGCTGTCTGATAAACTCGACACCATACCCTATGAAATATTAACATCGGTGAGCAATCGCGTCAAGAGAGTTTACTTTATGTAAATATCCTCTTATCTAATCGTTCATTCTTATACATCTCTTACGAAATGCTAATCATTGGTATAGCTGGAGGAACAGGCTCTGGCAAAACTACAGTTGTTAATAAAATTGTAAACACACTGCCTGCAGAAATGGTAGCGGTAATTCCGCAAGACTCTTACTACAAGTCGCAATGGGACGTACCCGAAGAACAACGCAAAAAAACAAACTTCGATCATCCCGATGCTTTTGAATGGCCTTTGCTTTCTCATCAAATAGATGAACTCAGACACGGCCGTGCCATAGAGCAGCCTACTTACTCTTATCTTACCTGCACGCGCCAAAAGGAAACTGTGCATGTAGAGCCTCACGAAGTGATTATAGTAGAGGGTATTATGGCGCTTTACGACAAAAGTTTGCGCGACCTCATGGACTTGAAGATTTTTGTAGATGCCGAACCTGACGAACGCCTACTACGTGTTATTGAACGCGACATTGCCGAACGTGGGCATCCGCTCGAAATGCTTATCAATAAATATCGTAACGTGCTCAAGCCTATGCACGACGAGTTTATAGAACCCACTAAGCAGTATGCCGACATCATTATTCCAAATGGCGGTGAGAATGCGCGTGCCGTTTCAATGATGCAGATGTACATATTATCGGCTCTAATCAAAAGATAGGGTGTTGAGGCAGTATAAGAGGATTTTACCTCTTGATACAAACCTTAAAACCAATAAAAAAATATATCTTTGCATAAAATAGGCTACGGCTCAGCAAAACTAAAGCAAGCTTTGTTTTGCATTCGCCTTGCACTATCTTTGCAATTAGTTTGGTTGCTGCTTGATGTGGCAACAAATAACATAGTAAATCATCACCTCAAGATAAATATGACAAAAGGAAAAGTTGATGCCCTATTAGGTATCGTGTTTGGCGACGAGGGTAAAGGCAAAGTCGTTGATTTCTTTACTCCACGCTACGATGTGGTAGCACGCTTTGCAGGTGGCCCCAATGCTGGCCATACGATTATTTTTGATGGAAAGAAATTTGTACTTCGTTCTATCCCTTCAGGCATTTTTGATGAAAACAAAATCAACATCATTGGTAATGGATGCGTGATTGCTCCCGACCTTTTTATGGCTGAGGCTCACGAGCTCGAAGCTGCTGGCTACGAACTTACTAACCGCTTGCACATTAGCCGTAGAGCACATCTTATTTTGCCAACTCACCGTGTGCTCGACCGTGCATACGAGGCAGCAAAGGGCAAAAATAAAGTGGGTACTACAGGCAAAGGCATTGGTCCAACCTATAGTGACAAGGCTGCTCGTGTAGGCTTGCGTGTGGGTGACATCTTGCACAATTTTGAAGAAAAATACAAGGTACTCAAGGCTCGTCATGAGCAAATTTTGCGTGACCTACACTATACAGACTACGATATTAAGGAAGAAGAAGAGCGTTGGCTCGAAGGTGTAAATTATATGCGTAAGTTCCATCTTACCGACACCGAATATGAGCTGAACCATGCACTCGAAGAGGGTAAAAACGTGCTTGCCGAAGGCGCACAAGGCTCTTTGCTCGACATTGACCATGGCACCTATCCATACGTTTCGTCTTCATCAACCACAAGTGGTGGTGTATGCACAGGTTTGGGTATAGCTCCCAATAGCATAGGCCATGTATTTGGTATATTCAAGGCATATAGCACACGTGTAGGTGGAGGCCCGTTCCCTGTAGAGTTGTTCGACGAAACAGGCGATACCATTCGTCACATAGGCAACGAGTATGGTGCTGTAACGGGTCGTAACCGTCGTTGTGGTTGGCTCGACCTTGTAGCACTCAAGTATGCCATTATGATAAACGGTGTAACCGACCTCGTGATGATGAAGGGCGATGTGCTTGATTCGTTCAGCACAATCAAGGTTTGCACAGCTTATACAAAGGATGGTGAGACTGTTACAGAAATGCCATACGACACCGAAGGTTGGCAACCCGTATACGAAGAAGTTGAGGGTTGGAACACCGACCTTACAGCCGTTCGCAGCGAAGAACAGTTCCCTAAAGCCTTTGCTGATTACATAGCATATATCGAAAAGGCTACAGGCACACCCATCAAAATAGTGTCTGTAGGTCCAGACCGCGAAGCCACTATCATCCGATAGAAACAACAACGAATATACAACATCATATATTTGTTGTTTAATATTTACAAAACCTTTTTCTCTTACCACATACGTAACAAACGGGTAGGAGAAAAAGGTTTTGTTGTTATTTATAACACAATATAAACTAAACATAATAAAATGGATTCGTCAATAAAAGGGCACGTATCAATGTTTAGTGCCAACTGCATGTGGGGACTTATGTCGCCCCTTTCAAAATTCGTTATGGCAACGGGTTTGGTTACCCCCTTGGTGGTAACAGATTTGCGTATCACGGGGGCTATGATACTGTTTTGGCTGCTATCATTCTTAATGCCAGCTGAGCACGTGGGGCATAAAGACCTTGCACGCTTGTTTGGAGCAGCTCTATTGGGCATAGTGCTTAATCAAGGTTGTTTTTTGTTTGGCGTAAGCCTAACCTCGCCTGGCGATGCTTCAATTATCACCACCAGTATGCCTCTGTGGGCCATGGTACTTGCAGCTTTCATCTTGAAAGAGCCTATTACAGGCAAGAAGGTGCTTGGCATCGCAGCAGGTGCGGCAGGCGCATTGTTGCTCATAATGGGTAGCAATGTAGACGCAAAGCCAACAGCGAGTGCAGGCGGTAGTTACGCCATTTGGGGCGATTTGTTAGTGCTATCAGCTCAGTTTTGCTACGCACTTTATATAGTGGTTTACAAGGATTTTGTTAGCAAATATTCGCTTGTCACCATCATGAAGTGGATGTTTACCTACTCGTTTATCTGTGTGCTCCCATTCTCAGCCAACGACCTCTTGGCAGTGTCGTGGCAATCACTTCATTTACAAGAGATAGCAGCATTAACATTTATCGTAGTGGGAAGCACATTCTTTAGCTATATGCTTATTGTAATAGGACAGAAAAATCTGCGTCCCACAGTAGCAGGTATGTACAACTATGTGCAACCCATTGTAGCTTGCATAGTAGCCGTTTGTTGGGGAATGGACACCTTTAATTGGATAAAGGCCATAGCCGTAGTACTGATATTTGGTGGCGTATATTTGGTAACAATAAGCCGCAACCGCCACGAGGTAGAAGCCTATGAGAGCGAAAACTCCCATAAAGAGTGAAATAAGATTTATCCCCCAAAAGGTTGGCTATATCAGAAAAATTACCGAATTTAGCATCCACAACAATAAACAGCATGCTTAGCAGATGGCTAATGATTGATATTCATATCATTGCCCCCTTACCAAGCTAAGCAATCGCGCTTATTGTACCCTGCTTTCTAAAAAAGGAAGTAGAGAATAGAGTTAAATAAATCAATACATCAATATCTAAAAATGCAAGAAACAATTTTAGCTATATCGGGCAAGCCCGGTCTTTATCGTTTACTGGCTCAAGGAAGAGGCAACCTTATCGTTGAAACAATCGATGCTGCAAAAAAACGCGTTACTGCAGGTGCTCGCGACCGCGTAACATCGCTCAATGACGTGTCAATGTACACCAACGAAGACGACAAACCACTTATGGAAATTTTCCAAGCTATTGCCGACAAAGAGAATGCGCAGCCCACTGCTATAGACTACAAAAAAGCTACTAAGGCCGAATTAGCAGACTTTATGGCAAGTGTATTGCCCGATTATGATCGCGACAGAGTGCACGACTCAGACATCAAAAAGCTCATCCAATGGTATAACATCCTTGTAAAGGGTGGCTACACCAAATTTGTTGATGAAGAGGCTAAAGCAGAAGCTACTGAAGCTTAATATAGCAGTAGACATTCAAAATCAATAAAAGATTTTTATGTGCTGAAAGTTCAAAAAAGCTTTCAGCACATATTTTTATAACATGATTTTTATAGTGTATGTTGAGCACCTACTTTAAAAATCAAATCTTCATAATTCGATTTTTTTTGAACAGATGATGCCTTTACTCATTTTTTTTGAAAAATGAGTATTTTTGTTATTCGTTGATTATCAATTACTTATAGCTTAATACACCCATTGCTCTTTTGCAAGGATACGTATTCTTGTGATCTAATAAAGCCTTTATAAGCTCACAAAGATACGCATTCTAATGATGTAAGGATGCGTATCCTTACATCGTTAGAACATGTATCCTTGTTTTTTTAGCTATTTTTATCTACAGAAAACAAAGCTTGTGTATATCATAGTATTACAGTTTTTACTCTATTTTAAAGGTTTAAAATGTCAATAAATGTTCACAAATTTAGGCATGCAAGCTATAACATTATTGCCTATTTTGTGAGCTATAAATTGAGTGATATAAAAATAAGGTCAATAAAACCCATTGAGGTTTCATTGACCTTATTTTTAGCTATATGTTATGTAACAACGTAATTTATTATTCCCACTCAATTGTTGAAGGTGGTTTTGAAGAGATGTCGTAGCATACTCTATTTACACCCTTTACGTGGTTAATGATGTCGTTAGACACTTTAGCCATAAAGTCGTATGGAAGGTGAGCCCAATCGGCAGTCATGGCATCGGTACTTGTAACAGCACGCAAGGCTACGGGATGCTCATAGGTACGTTCATCGCCCATCACTCCCACAGAGCGAATGGTAGAGAGCAACACGGTGCCAGCTTGCCACACTTGGTCGTAGAGACTTACCTCAATCTCGCCATTTTTCATGTCGGCAGGAACGCCTGCTGCAAGCACACGGCGTGCCTCCTCGCCCGAAAGCTTGGTTTTATATTCGCGCAGACCGCGGATGTAGATGTCGTCGGCATCTTGCAGTATGCGCACCTTTTCGCGTGTGATGCTACCCAAAATGCGAACAGCCAAGCCTGGTCCTGGGAAGGGATGACGCGTAATGAGGTGTTCGGGCATGCCCAATGAACGCCCCACACGACGCACCTCATCCTTAAACAACCATTTAAGTGGCTCGCATAGTTGCAAGTTCATCTCCTTAGGCAGTCCGCCCACGTTGTGGTGGCTCTTGATAACTTTGCCCGTAATGTTGAGTGACTCAATGCGGTCGGGGTAGATAGTGCCTTGCGCCAACCATTTAGCACCTGTTTGCTTCTTAGCTTCGGCATTAAAAACTTCTACAAAGTCGCGACCAATAATCTTTCGCTTTTGTTCAGGGTCGGTAACCCCTTCAAGGTCGGCAAAGAATTTTTCGCTGGCATCAACACCTACCACGTTCAAACCAAGGCATTTGTAGTCGTTCATCACATCGGTAAACTCGTTTTTGCGAAGCATACCATGGTCTACAAAGATGCAAGTAAGGTTGCTACCAATAGCACGGTGAAGAAGCACAGCAGCTACCGAACTATCTACACCACCCGAAAGTCCGAGTATCACCTTGTCGTTGCCAAGTTGTTCTTTCAGTTCTGCTACAGTAGTGTCTACAAACGAATCGGGACTCCAATCCTGACGGCTACCACAAATGTCAACTGCAAAGTTTTTGAGCAACTGTGTACCTTGCAAAGAGTGGAACACCTCGGGATGGAATTGTACACCCCATAGCGGTTCGTTGTCCGCTTGGTAGGCAGCATATTTAACCTTCGATGTAGAAGCTATGCAATGAAAGCCTTGGGGTATGGCTGTAATGGTGTCGCCATGGCTCATCCACACTTGTGAGTTATCGTCAAAGCCTTTAAACAAGGGATTGTCGTGGTCGAAATGCTCAAGATTGGCACGTCCGTACTCGCGACTGCCCGCTGGTTCAACCTTGCCACCATAAAGTTGCGACATGTATTGTGCACCATAACAGATGCCAAGGATAGGATACTTGCCGCGTATTTCGCTCAAATCTACCTTGAATGCCTCAGGGTCGTAAACGCTGTAGGGAGAACCCGAAAGGATAACACCAATCACAGTAGGGTCGTTGTGAGGAAACTTGTTGTAAGGCAGAATTTCGCAAAAAGTGTCGAGTTCGCGCAGTCTGCGACCAATCAGTTGAGTGGTTTGAGAGCCGAAATCGAGAATAATGATTTTCTGTTGCATACGGTATTTATTTCACTAATATATTGTCGTATTTTGATGATTGTGTTCGTATATTTTAAAAACTTTCGAACGTGTAAAGATATAACACAGCTGCTGGAATTGCTAAGAGTGAAGAGTCAAAGCGATCGAGCATTCCACCATGTCCAGGCAGTATGTGGCCACTATCTTTAATGCCAAGCTGACGTTTGAAAAGACTCTCAACCAAGTCGCCCCAAGTGCCAAAGATACACACTGTGAGTGCGAGACCTAACCATCCTGCGAGTGTAAGTTTGTCGGGGAAGAAATTCCATAATACAGTGGCTACAACGAGGCAGAGCACGCCACCACCAATGCTACCTACCCACGACTTGTTGGGCGATATACGCTCAAAGAGTTTGGCAGGGAAATACTTGTGAAGCAACGAACCACAACAATAAGCTCCAGTATCGCTCGTCCAAAGAAAGATGAAAATGCTGAGTGGATAGATACATTCGTAGTTTGTGTGGTTTGTCATGGGGTCGTAGCGAAAAGCCAAAACGTTGAGTAAACTAAATGATAGGGCTACGTATATTTGCGATGCAAAGGCATAAGCCCAATTCTTTAAGGGGTCAGCTTTTTGCAAGTAAAGTTCGCTTACCAATAGGTAAATGATAGATACCAAGTAGGGCACAAAAGCCTTAGATGGCACAAGGTCGCCACAGAAGCCTGCAAATGCTACAAACAAATATACTGCGGCAACAGCATTGATGAGCTTATTGACCGATGCCCCTGCATAGCGGTTTACGTTGGTTGAAAACTCCCATGTTGTAAGTGCCGTAACAACGGCAAACAGCAGAATAAATGACGCTGGACTATAAAGCGTAGCCCCCACAAGCACTGCTACGAAAACAATGCCTGTGAGGGTTCGCATAACAAGATTATTCATTATGGATAGATTGTGAATTAGCTGTTGGTTCTGAACTATTTTCAGAAGGTTCTTGGGCTTGCTCACCTGTTTCGGTCGAGGTGCTTTCGCCGTTTGATTGCTCTTTTTGCTCTTTATCTTTTTCGAGTTTCTTAGCGCGTTCATCGGCAAGTTTCAGAGCCTCTTCCTCCATCAAGATGTCGGCACGACTCTTCCAAGGACGTGGACCAAATATGCGTTCAACATCCTCGGTAAAGATAACTTCGCGTTCAACCAAAAGGTCGGCCAACTCGTTGTGCTTAGCAGCATTCTCAGTAAGCAAGCGCTTAGCACGCTCATATTGTTCGGAAATGAGGCGTTGCACTTCAGAGTCGATAAGTTGTGCTGTATGCTCAGAGTAGGGCTTAGAGAAGCTATATTCACTCTGTGCATCATAGTAGCACACGTTAGAGAGTTTATCGCTCATGCCTAGATATGCCACCATGCCATAAATGCGTTTGGTAACACGTTCGAGGTCGTTGAGCGCACCACTTGATATATGGCCGATGAAGAGTTCCTCGGCAGCACGTCCACCAAGGAGCGAGCATATTTCGTCGAGCATTTGCTCACGTGTAGTAATGGTGCGTTCTTCGGGCAGATACCATGCGGCACCAAGTGCTTGACCACGTGGCACAATTGTAACTTTAACCAAAGGATTGGCATATTGTAAAAGCCATGACACAGAGGCATGACCAGCCTCGTGAATAGCAATAGAACGCTTTTCGTCCTCTGTCATCACCTTTGAGGTTTTCTCTAAACCGCCAATAATGCGGTCTACAGCATCCAAGAAATCTTGTTTACCCACCTCTTTACGGTTGTGACGTGCAGCAATCAAAGCTGCTTCGTTACATACATTGGCAATGTCGGCTCCCGAAAAACCCGGTGTTTGGCGTGCCAACATTTCAATGTCTACATTGCTATCAAGCTTTAGAGGTTTCATGTGTACCTTAAAGATAGCTACGCGTTCAGAGAGTTCTGGAAGGTCTACATGAATTTGTCTGTCAAAACGCCCTGCACGCAAAAGAGCCTTATCTAATATCTCTACACGGTTAGTGGCAGCCAGTACAATCACGCCTGTGTTTGTGCCAAAGCCATCCATTTCGGTGAGCAATTGGTTAAGGGTGTTTTCGCGTTCATCGTTGCCTCCCATAGTTGGGTTTTTGCCACGTGCACGCCCGATAGCATCTATTTCGTCGATAAATACAATGCAAGGTGCTTTCTCCTTAGCTTGTTGAAACAAGTCGCGCACACGACTTGCACCTACACCTACAAACATCTCTACGAAATCAGAACCTGCCATTGAGAAGAAGGGTACATCGGCTTCGCCTGCAACGGCTTTAGCCAAAAGTGTTTTACCCGTACCCGGAGGGCCAACAAGCAGCGCTCCCTTGGGTATTTTACCACCCAATTCGGTGTACTTTTGAGGGTTCTTCAAGAAGTCTACAATCTCGCGTATTTCTTGTTTAGCTCCTTCTTGTCCTGCAACATCTTTAAAGGTGATGTTGGTAGAGTTCTTTCCGTTTTTCTCAAACAAGCGAGCTTTACTCTTGCCCACACTGAAGATACCGCCTGAACCTCCAGCACCGCCACTCATGCGACGGAACAAGAAGTACCACAGAAATACTAACAACAGAATAGGTAAAATGCTACTGATAAGGCTTGGCCAAAAGCTACTGTTCTCTTCGTAGCGTACGCCGCCTTTATAATGGGCATCAAGAAAAGAACCTACCGACTCAATGTTGGGATATTTAGCTGAGATGGTAGGAGCCGTTCCCGTTTGGTCAGTGCCTACTTTGAAGAGTTGTCTGATGTATTCGGGACGAACTACAAGTCGCACTTCACCATCGGTTTTATTAACAATTACCTCACGCGCATAACCCTTGTCTACGTAGTTGCGAAAGGTAGAGTAGTCTACTTCTTGTTGTATGCCACTGGCGCTATTGCTGCTTTGTCCATTCCAAAGCATTAGGCCCAGCCCTATAATGATAACCATATAGAGCCACCCCAAATTGAACTTTGGCTTGCGAGGTCCCATACCTCCAGGCAAGCCTTTAAAGTTAGGATTGTTATTTTGTTTTTGATCCATTTCCGGTTTTAATAAATCGTAATCAATAGTTTAGGTTGATGTGCAAGAGTTTTGTGGGATTAATCGAGGTCGGGTATTTCGGTAATCTGAGCATCGTCCCACAGATTTTCAAGGTCGTAGTGTTCGCGAGCCTCTGGCACAAAGATATGCACCATAACTGTTCCATAATCCATTGCTATCCATTCAGCATTTTCGCGTCCAGCAATAGCAGCTGGTTTCTCGTTAGCCTTTTTGCGTGCAAACTCTTCAACAGAGTCTGCTATGGCATCAACTTGTTGTGGTGAACCACCTTGGCATATAACGAAACAAGCGCAGGGGGCTGTGATGATTTTAGTTAGGTCGGCTGTTACTATGCCTTTGCCTTTCTTTTCTTGTATACCTTCAATAATTGTATTAACTAAGTGTTGTGTTGTATCTTCCATTTGTTGTATATTATTTTGCTCTATAAAGATAATGCAAGGCGAGTGTAATGAAAAAGACTTGTTCTCAAATTGCTGAGCCAGCATTTATCTTGTGCAAAGATAGTGAAATACAAAATAAGAAGGCTTTTAAAGTCTTCTTATTTTTAGAGAGTAGGGCTTGCCTTTCTTTATTCTTTAATGTTTTTAAGTGTTTTTAGTGCCAATTCTACCGACGGAACATCGTTTATTATCATACGGCGATGTCCGTGGTTCTCGTCGAGTTTGCATCGTTGGTATGAGTTTGTTGCAAAGTTGATAATTTTGGCAAAGGTATCGCTCTTATAGAATGGGCTATTGGTGTTCGACACAAAATAGAGTGTCATCCTACGCTTCTTAAGTGTAAGTCGTTCGGCACCCAATTGTCGTCCTAAAACACGCAACGGAACAATGCGCAATAGTTCTTCGCCTTCGGGTGGAAGTGGACCGAAACGGTCCTCCATGCGTTTGCGGAAATCGCTGATTTGCTCGTCTGTTTCAAGCGAGTCGAGTTCGCGGTATAGCAACATACGCTCTGTAGCTCCAGGCACATAGGTTTCGGGAAAATAAGCATGTAGGTCGCACTCTATGGTGCAGTCATCTACAAATATTTCGCCGCTTAGATGTCCTGTCTGCTTCAGTTCATCTGCATAAAGGTCAGCAAACTCGTCGTTTTTCAATTCGCTTACAGCTTCTGCAAGTATCTTTTGGTAGGTTTCGTAACCAAGGTCGGCTATAAAACCACTCTGTTCTGATCCAAGCAAATTGCCAGCTCCACGTATGTCGAGGTCTTGCATGGCAATGTGTATGCCCGAACCAAGGTCTGAGAAGTTTTCAATAGCCTCGAGTCGGCGTCGTGATACATCGGGCAACAAAGCCAATGGAGGTGCCAAAAGGTAGCAGAAGGCCTTTTGCGAACTACGTCCTACGCGTCCGCGCATTTGGTGAAGATCTGACAAGCCAAAGTGGTGAGCAGCATCTATGATGATGGTGTTGGCATTGGGCACATCTATGCCGTTTTCGACGATGGTGGTAGAGATAAGCACATCATAGTCGTAATTGACAAACCCTGTAACCACCTTTTCTAATTGGTCGGGGGGCATTTGTCCGTGTCCGATGGCTATGCGTGCATCGGGCACATACTTATGTACCAAATCAGCCAGATTCTGTAGGGCTGCTACACGGTGTGTCACGATGTATACCTGTCCGTTTCGGCTCATCTCAAAGTTTACGGCTTCGGCAATTATCTCGTGACTAAAGGTATGAATTTCTGTTTGTATAGGTCTTCTGTTGGGTGGTGGTGTTTGTATCACGCTAAAGTCGCGTGCCCCCATTAGTGAGAACTGAAGCGTTCGCGGAATAGGTGTGGCCGACATTGTGAGGGTGTCTACATTAACCTTTAATTGGCGCAATTTCTCTTTAACCGAAACACCAAACTTTTGTTCCTCATCGATAATAAGAAGTCCCAAGTCATTCCATTTTACAGACTTTCCAACCAACTTCTGTGTACCCACAAGAATATTGATTTTGCCGTCACTAAGGTCTTTTAGTATAGCTTTGGTCTGTGCTGCAGAGCGTGCACGTGTTAGATAGTCTACCCTTACAGGGAAGTCTTTAAGCCTTGATGCAAAGGTTTTGTAGTGTTGCAATGCCAACACAGTAGTGGGTACGAGCACCGCTACTTGTTTGTTGTCGGCACATGCCTTCATAGCAGCTCGCACGGCTATTTCGGTTTTACCAAAGCCCACGTCACCACATACCAAGCGGTCCATAGGACGTACGCTCTCCATGTCGTGTTTAACCTCTTGCGTCACTTTTAGTTGGTCGGGCGTATCTTCATAAGCAAAGCCCGCTTCAAGTTCGTGCTGCATAAAAGAGTCGGCACTAAACTGAAATCCCTTTTCTTGCTTGCGTTGTGAGTAAAGTTTAATAAGGTCGCGTGCAATGTCTTTAATCTTCTTTTTGGTGCGTTCCTTCAGCTTTTCCCATGCTCCTGTACCAAGTGCGCTTATGCGTGGTGGTTCACCCTCTTTGCCTTTGTATTTTGATACTTTATGTAGGGAGTGGATGCTTACGTAAACAGCATCATCGTTTTTATAGATGAGTTTAATCATCTCTTGCATTTCACCATCGGCACCTGGCATGCGTACAAGTCCGGCAAAACGCCCTACGCCGTGGTCGATGTGCACCACGTAGTCGCCAGGTTCAAACTGCATAAGCTCTTTAAGCGTGAGTGCCATCTTTGCATCGCGCGCATGGTCGCTCTTTAGGCAATACTTATGAAAGCGGTCGAATATCTGGTGGTCGGTAAAGAAGCATACACGCAAGTCATTGTCAATAAAGCCCCCGTGTAGTGTGTGTTCTATCGGTACAAACAGTTGCGAGGCTGCATTCATTTCTTCCATAATGCTTTGCAGTCGTTCGGTTTGCTTAGGGCTATCGGCTAAAATGTATGTGGTATATCCATCGGCTTTATACTGGCTGAGGTCGTGCTTTAGCATTTCAAAGTTTTTGTGATAAAGCGGTTGTGGCTGTGTATTGAAATGCAGGGTGGCGTAAGCTTTTCCTAATGGTTGTGCACCAATGTTGATGCGTTGTAACGATGCCACACCACGCAAGAAAGCCTCGCCCGTAGTGAGCAAAAGTTCTTTTTTTAGTCGCATTTGTTGCTCAGCTTGTTCCATCTCGGATGTAACTTCGAGTTCTTGTTGTGCTTGCCGTGCAAATCCTTCTTGATAAATGCGTTCGATGGCATCATGAACAAATCCAAGATCTTTTACCACAAGCACCGTGTCGGTGGGTAAATAGTTGGTAAAAGCCACTAATTCGCCTTCGGCTTTCACCTCTGTATCAGCCACTACACAAACCTTTTGCTTGTGTTCTTTAGAAAGTTGTGTTTGCACTTCAAAGGTGCGTATGCTATCAACTTCATCACCAAAAAAGTCAATGCGGAAAGGATATTCTGAGGCATATGAGTAAACGTCAAGAATTGAACCACGAATGGCAAACTCACCTGGTTCATACACATAATCAGTGCGCTTAAACCCTATATCAATCAGTTGTCTGCTCAGTGCGGTGAGGTCGTATTCATCGCCTTCAGATAGTTCAATACTACTATCTTGAACTGTTTTGAGTGGGGCAACCAACTCCGATAGAGCAGCAGGAAATGTTACCACGTAGAGCGGTTTGGGCTCGTTTGCCTTCCATGAGGCAAAACGGTTAAGCACCTCGGTGCGTAATATTTCGTTAGCCGCATCGCGTTGAGCATATTTCACAGCTCTTCTGTAAGTAGAGGGGTAGAATAGTGCCATTTCGTCGCCCAACATACTTGTGAGGTCGTGGTAAAAGTAACCTGCTTCTTCCTCGTCGTTAAGAATAAAAAGAAAAGGCCTGTTAGCCCCTTGCGAGCGTGCAGTGAGCGAAGCAAACAAAAGGCTTGTAGCCGAAGCTTGTGCCCCTTGTATATGAGTGAGATTTGTGGATTTGTCGTTGATAATCTTAGCCAAGGCAGCCACTTGCGGATGCTTGGAGAAGATTTGTAATAGGTCTGATAGTTGCTGCATGTGTCACAACATTGGTTTGATATGCAAAGATACCTATCTTTATAAGAAGTAGCATGCAGTGATAACAATAAAATTAAAAGCATTAACTTTGCAGATGATTATTAACTCATAAAAAATTACACAATGTTCAATTCAACAAAAGAGCAGCATGCTGTGACAACGTTCAACCATTTCAATCGCAAAGGTTGGAGCTTGTTTAGCTGTTTGCATCGCGAGGTGCGTATAGGCATGTTGAGTGTAGCCACACTCACTTGTGCTACACCATGCTTAATGGCCACCACGCTTGCTCATGCCGAAGGCAGAATGGGAGATGCTAATCCAACACTCCATGCCGACACTTTGGCTTTGGGCGAAGCAAGCATAGCTGCATCGCGTGCACCATTGGCAGCTAATGTTGCTGCACGACAAGTATTGACATTGACGCACGATGACCTTGCTGCGGCGGGTGTGCGCACTGTCAATGATGTACTCAAACTTTCAGCCAGTGTCGATGTCAGGCAGCGTGGCGGATATGGTCTGCAAACCGATATCAGTATAGATGGAGGTACGCACGACCAAATTACTATCATGCTTAATGGCATTCCGATTGTCAATCCACAAACGGGGCACAACGCTGCCGATTTCCCAGTAAATGTGGCAGAT
>CAKQOG010000020.1 GCA_934255485.1 uncultured Prevotellamassilia sp.
GGCTATGGTAGGTCGTCGACAAATAGGTTCTACTATGAAGCCATTTGTCTATGCAATGGGCTTGCAAGGGGGTATGACACCTAATTCAACTATTCGCAATGTTCAGCGTAACTATGGTGGATGGAGCCCACGCAACGGAAGTCGCGCTCGCTATGGTGCTAATGTAACGCTTAAATGGGGCTTAAGTCAGTCGAACAACTGGGTAACGGCGGGGCTTATGTTCCAAATAGATCGCACCGGACAGGGTCTTGTGCGCGACTTGCAAGCTCTTGGTGTGGCTAACGACAATATGCAACCATCATTGCCTCTTTGTTTGGGTACTTGCGATATTACAGCTGCTGAATTGGCTTCAGCATACACCGCATTTGTTGAAAAGGGTATTCGACGCGCTCCCTTGCTTGTTACTCGCATTGAGGATAGCGAGGGAAACATTGTAGCCGACTTCACTCCACGCACCAATGAGGTATATAGCGAAGAAACTGCCTATAGCATGATTGACATGATGAAGGCGGTAATAGATGAAGGTACCGGACGTCGTTTGCGCTCAATATACGATATGAAGGGACCTATTGCAGGAAAAACTGGTACAACAAACAATAACTCAGATGGTTGGTTTGTAGGATGTGTTCCGCAGCTTGTAACGGCAGTTTGGGTAGGTGGTGATGAACGTGATATTCATTTTAACTCAACAGCTTTAGGGCAAGGTTCTGCCTCGGCATTGCCTGTATGGGCACTATATATGCGCAGAGTATATGCAGATAAATCTTTGGGCTATGACCCCGAACGTGACTTTGACAGACCTCTCTCACAAGAGGATTCGGGCGAACACCATAAGCATAAAGGTAGCGGCAATAGCTCGCAGAGTTCTAACGACGAAGCGGATGCCTCGGAACAGAGTGAGCCGTATGCAACTGAACAAAATGCGCAATCTAAAACTAAACCAAAGTCAAAGTCGCAAGCTGACAAATATTTTGAATAACTGAAATATAAAACGAAAGATTTTATCATATCATGAAATTTATAGCAATTATTCCAGCACGATATGCTTCAACACGTTTCCCTGCTAAACCATTGGCAATGTTGGATGGTAAACTCATCATACAACGTGTTTATGAACGTGTAGAAAAGGTGTTCCCAACGCTTTGTGTGGCAACAGATGATGAACGCATTAAGCATGCTGTAGAGGCATTTGGTGGGGTAGCGGTTATGACTTCAACTTCGCACCGCAGTGGCACAGATCGTTGCTATGAGGCATATTGTAAAATGAAATCGGATGCAGATGTAGTTGTTAATGTACAAGGGGATGAACCTTTTATTGCTCCTTCGCAATTGCATACGATAATGGACTGCTTTAATGATGAAACCACAGAGATTGCAACCTTGGTAAAGCCTTTTACCAACGAGGCAACTATTGAACAAATAGAGAACCCTAATAGCCCTAAGGTGGTGGTGAGCAACGACGGATATGCACTTTATTTCTCTCGTAGCATAGTTCCTTATTTGCGTGGCATTCCTAAAGAAGAATGGCCAAAGCATCACAATTACCTTAAGCATATTGGCCTATATGCATATAAAGCAGATGTGTTGAAATGCATAACTTCAATGCCTCAAGGCAACTTAGAACAATGCGAATCGCTCGAGCAACTGCGTTGGTTGCAAGCAGGATTACGCATAAAGGTTGGTACAACCGATGTTGAAACAATTGGTATAGATACTCCGGAGGATTTAAATCGAGCCGAAGCTTTCTTAAAATCTCATAAATGATTTATTAATTATCATGCAGCGAATATTTCTTTCTTTACTTTTGTTACTCTCATTGTCTTCAGTATCAGCGCAGAAGATAGTTGTAGGTTCGTGTACACTCAAGGATGGAGGTATATATACGGGTGAACTTTCAGGCGGAAAACCTAATGGGAAAGGCCGCGTGCAATACGAAAATGGCGATACTTATGAAGGTAGTTTCATTAAGGGACTCCGCAATGGCGAAGGTACTTTTACTGCTGCCGATGGTTCTCGATATGAAGGTAATTGGGTAAAAAACGAGAAGACAGGTAAGGGCACTTTCTATGCTGTAAACAACAATCGTTATGTAGGCATTTGGTATCGTGACCAAAAAGAGGGCGTCGGTACAATGTACTATTATAATGGAGATCGTTACGAAGGTTTGTGGAAAGACGATAAACGCAATGGCCGTGGCACATACACCTATCAGAGTGGCGCATACTATAAAGGTGATTGGGTAGATGATAAAAAAGAAGGCAAGGGTATCTTTGATTGGAACGATGGTTCTAAATATGAAGGTTCTTGGGCCAACAATCAGCGCAATGGCCGTGGCACTTACTTCTATGCTGATGGCGATTACTACAATGGTGATTGGAAAAACGACATGCAAGATGGTCGTGGCATTTACAAATTCCGTAATGGCGATGTGTATGAAGGGCAATATGCCATGGGTGAACGTACGGGCGAAGGCACTTTTAAGTTTGCAAATGGCGATGTGTATGTTGGCAACTTTCTTAGTGGCGAACAAAGTGGTCAGGGCACTTTTCAATGGAAGGGTGTGGCTTCGTATACTGGACAATGGAAAAACAACATGATGGATGGTCATGGCGTGTATAAGTGGAAAAATGGCGATGAGTATACAGGCGAGTGGAAAAACAACCGTATGGATGGTGAAGGAACATTGCGCTTTGCAACAGGAGGACGATTTAAAGGTACGTTCAGAGAGGGCAAACGTGATGGTCGTTCGATAGAAATACGTGCAGATGGTACACGCATTGATTGTTCATATCGCGATGGCTTGAAACATGGAAAATACAAAGAATATGATGCTAATGGTAATGTTATCAAATCGGGCGAATATTCTAATGGAAGGGTTGTTCAATAATATTGGTGATAATAAAACCTTTTTGACTTTACGATAAATGGAAGTGATGGGTGGAAGATTGAACTCCAAACATCTTACTTTAAAATTAAAATCAAATAATTTTATAAATATCGTATATCATGGAAACAAATAAAACATCAACCGCAAAGAAAGCAAAAACTGCTGCAAAAACACGTCCTCATCAACTCAAAATAATAAAGAATGATGAATGGTTAAAGCCTTTTGAAGCAGCTATTCAAGGCCGTCACGACCATGCTTTGTACAAACTGAATGAACTAACTAGTGGAAAAGGCTCGTTAAGCGATTTTGCCGATGGTCATCTTTATTTTGGCTTGCATCGCACTTCGCGCCAGTGGGTGTTAAGAGAATGGGCTCCTAATGCCACCGAGATATATCTAACAGGTACATTTAATGATTGGAAAGAATGTCCTGAATATGCTTTTAAACGTATAAAGGGAACGGGAAATTGGGAACTTAAGTTGCCTATTAAAGTTTTGCACCACCTCGACCTCTATAAATTGTCTATACATTGGGATGGCGGTCAAGGAGAACGTGTGCCTGCATGGGCACAACGTGTGGTGCAAGATGAACAGACAAAGATATTCAGCGCACAGGTATGGTGTCCTTCAGAGCCTTATCAATGGAAGAAAACGCAATTTCGTCCCAAACGCGGTCCGCTCTTTATCTATGAATGTCATATTGGTATGGCGCAAGATGCCGAGAAAGTTGGTACCTACAATGAGTTCCGACTAAATGTGTTACCGCGCATCATTGCCGATGGCTACAATTGTATCCAGATAATGGCTATTGCCGAACACCCTTATTATGGTAGTTTTGGTTATCACGTAAGTTCATTTTTTGCTCCAAGTAGTCGATTTGGTACACCTGATGAGCTGAAGCAACTTATAGATGAAGCACATGCTGCAGGTATTAGTGTGATTATGGATTTAGTGCATAGTCACGCAGTAAAGAACGAAGTTGAAGGGCTTGGCAATTATGCTGGCGACCCCGACCAATTCTTCTATCCTTCGCCACGTCGTGAACATTCGGCATGGGATAGCCTTTGTTTTGATTATGGTAAGAACGATGTCATACACTTCTTGTTATCAAATTGCAAGTATTGGTTAACAGAGTTTCATTTTGATGGGTTCCGTTTTGACGGCGTAACCTCCATGCTTTATTATAGTCATGGATTGGGCGAAAGCTTTGGTGGATATGGTGACTATTTTAATGGGCATCAAGATGATAATGCTATTTGCTATCTAACATTGGCCAACATACTTATTCACGAGGTTAATCCTAATGCCATAACCATAGCTGAGGAAGTGAGTGGTATGCCAGGCTTGGCAGCTCCGTTTAAAGACGGAGGTTATGGTTTTGACTATCGCATGGCGATGAATATTCCTGACTATTGGATAAAGACTATCAAAGAAAAGCGTGATGAAGATTGGCACACATCTTCAATTCTGTGGGAACTTACTAACAGACGTGCTGACGAGAAAACCATTTCATATTGCGAAAGCCATGACCAAGCACTTGTTGGCGATAAAACCTTGATTTTCCGTTTGATAGATGCTGATATGTATTGGCATTTCCGCAAAGGAGATGAAAATGAAAATGTGCATCGAGGTATAGCCCTACATAAGATGATACGTCTTGTAACATCGTCTACTATTAATGGTGGCTATCTCAACTTTATGGGCAATGAATTTGGACATCCAGAATGGATAGATTTCCCTCGTGAAGGTAATGGATGGAGCTATAAGTATGCCCGTCGTCAATGGAATTTGGTAGACAATCACGACCTTTGTTATCATTATTTGGGAGATTTCGACAAGGCTATGGTGCATTTGTTGCGTACATCCATGCCCGACATACGTCGTTATGAGGTGCAAGAAGTGTGGCATGACGATGGCGACCAGATAATGGCATATATGCGTGGTAACTTGGTTTTTGTATTCAATTTCTCTCCTAATCGCTCTTATGATGGTTATGGATTTAGAGTGCCAGAGGGTGCATACGATGTAGTTCTCAATACTGATGCAAAAGAGTTTGGAGGAAACGGTTTAGCAGACGATAGTGTTTGCCACTTTACAAACTTCGACCCTTTGCTTGCAAGAGATGGCAAAGGATGGTTAAAGCTCTATTTGCCTGCTCGGTCGGCTGTAGTTTTAAAACGTCGCAAGGAAAAGAAAGAGGATAAATAGTATATGTAATTGATATTATATAGATTAATAGTAGATATTATAAAGGTTGGCTTTCATACATGTTCTATGATGTGAAAAGCCAATCTTTTTAGTAACATTGTGTTGTATGGAGATAAGTCTGCCTTTGCTCAAAGAAAAGTTTGATGTGTTTAATAGAGCTATATTTCAGGGGTGTTTGCCTCGTATTGAGATAAAGCTAAGTAGAGCAAGAAAAAAGGCTGGTAGCTTTAACTATAAGGTCAGCAACATTTTGATTACTCGTAATGCAAAGTGCTCTAATCTATCTATTAGTATAAGCGTTTGCTTTAACTATACAGAGCAAGAACTCGAAGATGTGCTTATCCATGAGATGATACATTACTATATACATTATAAGCAATTGCCTGATAGTGGACCGCATGGACCAACCTTTAAGCGCATAATGAACGATATAAATCATCGTTTTAATCGCCATATAAAGGTTTCATTTAGGAGCGGAGAGTTGAGCGTGGATGCCCAGCGACCTCGACGCCTTGTACATATTTTGGCTGTAATATCGTTTAAAGATGGTACAAAGGGATTGAAGGTACTTACACGTGTTGCTCCCAAAATAATAGCCTATTATAACAGTATATCTCGGTTGCCCAAGGTGCAAAAGATTGAACTATATGGTTCTACAAATGTATTTTTCGATAGCTATCCACATTCATGTTCATTGCGCTATCACCCTATCAAAGAAACCGACTTATTGCCACATCTCGAAAAAGATGTAATCAGAATTATGTGCGACGGAAAGACGCTTAAAACCATTTAGTAGCCCATACAAATACAAATAAAGAGTGTATCAATGATGCAATTTTGCAAAACATTGATACACTCTTTTATATAAGTTGGCACATCAATTAATACAGATGACCTACTTAACTTTATGGTTACTTGAGGCATATACCAGTAAATATTCTTCCTGAATTAATGCCTAATCTGCGAGCAGAAAAAAACGTGTCGCAATGTTGATAGGTGCAAATGCCTGCAATGCGGATTTGTGACAAATCAAAGCCGCACTCCTCAAGTGTGCAAACATTGGCAGCCCAAAGGTCAATGTGTGGTTTAGCGTTAGGATTATGCACTGAACGGCACACAATATCTGCGGAGAAATGTTCATTTGCAAAGGCTTCTACCACTTCTTCGCCCACCTCGAATGCGTCTACAGAAATGCTTGGACCTATAACAACCATGCAATCACTTGCTTTTGTTTGATAAGTCTCTTTCATTTTTACAAAAGATTTTTGCGCAATTCTTTTTATGGTTCCACGCCATCCAGCATGAATAGCTGCCACGGCTTGATGGCTTTTATCGTAGATAAGCAAAGGCACACAGTCGGCAGTAGATACCCCTATGCACTGGTTGGGGATATTGGTGATAAGTGCATCAATATTTTGCAATTTTGTAGTCTGCTCATCCTTCGGTAGCTTTAAAAAGTCATCGTTGATGCATAGCACATTATCTGTGTGCGTTTGTCGGGGCAACCATAGTTGCGCCTCATTAATTCCTAACTCGTTACACAACCATTGCTTGTTTCTTTCAACTCGTTGTGGCTCGTCTCCGCAATAGTGTGTAACGTTAAATGCCGCGTATTCACCCATTGCTTTAATGTCTCCTTCGTTCAAGTCAAAAGGTGATATTCTTGTAGTAGAAAAAGCCTTTACGTTAGGCGATATGTCATAATAGAGCAGGGTATTGTTGTTTGCAGACATTGCTTAGTCCTCCAAATCTTCAATGTCGTATATATCGTCTTCGATTGTGTCATCGTCTGACTCTTCAACATCGTAGTCGGCTTGCCAATCTTCAAAATCTTTATCAAGAACATTCACTTCGCGGTCGCGGTGAACGATAGAACCACCTTCCGAAACCGATTGCAGTTTGTTGCTCTCGCTGTTAAGTTCTTCCCACAAAATGTCTTTAAGTTGGTCAATGCCATAACCTGTTACTGCCGATATGTATACAACGGGCAAATCATTTGGCAGTTCGGCCTTTAGCATTTCCATAAGTTCATCGTCCAATAGGTCGCACTTTGTAACGGCAAGTACTCTGTGCTTGTCAAGCATACCAGGATTAAACTTAGCCAATTCGCCCAAAAGCACATTGTATTCTTTAGCAATATTGTCGGTATCGCCAGGAACCATAAATAGCAAAAGAGAGTTGCGTTCAATGTGTCGCAAAAAGCGTAATCCCAAGCCTTTGCCTTCGCTTGCTCCTTCGATGATACCTGGAATATCAGCCATAACAAACGACTTATTGTCGCGGTATGCCACCACACCTAAGCTTGGTTCCATCGTGGTAAAGGGGTAGTTGGCAATCTTAGGTCGAGCAGACGAAAGGGCTGACAACAACGTAGATTTTCCAGCGTTGGGGAAGCCAACTAAGCCAACGTCTGCCAATAGTTTAAGCTCGAGTATAACCATCATCTCTTGCATAGGTTCGCCAGGTTGAGCATATCGTGGTGCTTGATTAGTAGCAGTGCGAAATTGCCAGTTGCCCAAACCTCCGCGTCCACCTTTTAGTAGCATAACCACTTGTCCGTCTTCGGTGACATCACAAATATATTTGCCCGTTTCAGCATCGTATGCAACGGTTCCAGGTGGTACGTCAATATAGCGGTCTTCACCGTCAGAACCATGCGAACAACACTTTGAGCCATTGCCTCCGTTGCCGGCAAAAACATGGCGTTCATAGCGCAAGTGGAGCAATGTCCAATAGTTATGGTTCCCGCGAAGATACACGTTACCGCCACGTCCACCATCACCTCCATCAGGTCCACCATTGGGTTGATATTTAGCTCGGTGCAAATGCATTGAGCCACGTCCGCCTTTACCTGAGCGGCAAAAAATCTTTACGTAATCTACAAAGTTTGATTCGGGCATAAAATACAGGTTCTTTAAAGCAAGTACAAGTAAGTCTTGTTTTGGGGTTCATGTTTAATGGATGTGCTGCCAAGGATGTTCGTGCAGCGCAGTGTGGCGTGTACACACCCTTTATAAAGTGAAATATGCGGATGTATAGATGCACTATTACATAAACGTAAATCAGCGTTTATAAATGTGTACATTTATACATTCGCATTATGTAAGTAGCCAATCAAAATAAGTACATATAGCTATGTTTTGCATTAATTCTGAATGCTTACTTATGGTGTAATATTGGCAATTGCCAATATATTAAAGGCTATCGATAACAGCGCAAAGAGCAGCGTTAATTTCTTCGAGTGCACCATAACCCTTTACAGCGTGGCGCTTGCCTTCCTTCTCATACCATTCGATGAGTGGTGCAGTTTGACCATTGTAAACATCAAGGCGCTTCTTGATAGTTTCAGCATTGTCGTCAGCGCGTCCAGAGGTCTTGCCACGGTTGATAAGGCGCTCCATTAGCATATCTTCGGGTACATCAAGTTCGAGCATGCCAGCAACCTCAGTGTTGCGATCGGCAAGCATCTTCTTCAAAGCTTCAGCTTGAGGAATGGTGCGTGGAAAACCATCGAAGATTACACCCTCGCAAGGGCAAAGAGCATCGTAGGTAGCAGCCAAGATGTCAATCATTAAAGAGTCGGGGATGAGTTGGCCATTGTCGATGTATCCTTTAGCAGTTTTGCCAAGTTCGGTGCCGTTCTTAATTTCAGCACGCAATACATCGCCAGTTGAGATGTGCTTAAAACCATATTTCTTTACGAGCAAGTCGCTTTGAGTGCCTTTGCCAGAACCTGGGGCACCGAAGATAACAATATTCTTCATTGTTTTGTAAGTATGTATATTTTTGTGTGTGAGTTTAGTTGCAGTCACGAGGTTCATGTGTCCTCTTAGTTAGTCTTCTGTCACTGTATAGATACATGGCAAGTTTCGTCCCTCACCATCATAGTCTAAGCCATATCCCACGATAAAGTCGTTAGGAATTTCAAAGCAACAATAAGAAATGTCAAGGTCCACTTTCAAGTTGCCTGGCTTAACCAATAAGGCTGCAATGCGGATTTCGCGTGGTTGTTTTTCTTTGAGCAATTCGAGCATTTTTTTCATTGTTAAGCCCGAATCGATAATGTCTTCAACAATTACAACTGTGCGTTCTTTGATGTTTTCTTTAAGGCCGATAAGTTGCTTGACAGCTCCTGTAGACGAAGTTCCTTCATACGATGTCATCTTTACAAATGTAATTTCGCAGGGGGTAGTGATGCCACGCATCAAGTCGGCTGCAAAAACAAAAGAGCCATTTAGAACGGCTAAGAAAAGCGGTTTTTTGCCTTCGAGGTCTTTACTGATTTGAGCAGCAATATGAGCTACACGTTCTTTTAGTTTCTCTTCTGAAATAGACACAGAAAACTGCTTGTCGCGAACCTTAATTTTATCCATGAACTTTATTGTTTTGCCAAAATCTTATTGAATTAAATTGACACATAAAGCACGTTTCTTCTTATATATGCAGTGCCTCTTATTCAATAGGTAATTTGTTTTAGATGCAAAAATACGTTTTTTTTCGTAATTTTGTGGTCAAATAGAAATAGATAAATGATTTATCCTGAAAATTTTGAACGTAAAATAGGTTTCACTGAGATTCGTACTCTTTTGAAAGGTCGTTGTTTGTCTTCGTTAGGGACAGAATGGGTTGAGAAGCAACTGCATTTTATGACCAAAATAGAGGATGTTAGGCGTGCTTTAAGCGAGGCAAGCGAGTTTAAGCATTTCATAGAAGAGACTGATGAAGAAATAGAGTGTGAATTTTTCGACGTTAGAGAGGCATTGTTAAGAGTACGTCCCGAACGTACTTATATGGAAGAACTCGATTTATTTAACCTCAAGCGTTCTATGAGTTCGGTGTTGTCGTATGCACAGTTTTTTACCAAAACAACAGACGACGAAGCCAATGCTTCAGCGAGCATGCTTGACGAAAGCGAAGAGGCAGACAATTCCGTTCAACCTACCTATATATATCCTGCATTAGGGGCAATGGCGGCAGATGTAGCCGTATTTCCACAACTTATACGCCGTATAGACAGCATACTTAATAAATACGGAAAGGTAAAAGACACGGCATCGGCCGAACTCCTTTCTATCCGTCATCAAATAGAGGTGACAACGCGTGGCATTTCGCACAGCCTGCGTTCTATAATTATTGAGGCTCAAACATCGGGTTATATCGACCGTGATGTAACACCTACCTTGCGCGATGGCAGATTGGTAATACCCGTAGCACCGGCTTTAAAAAGAAAAATCAAGGGCATTGTTCACGACGAAAGTGCCACAGGTAAAACCGTATTTATAGAGCCATCGGTTGTGGTAGATGCTAATAATAAAATACGCACACTGCGTGCTGCCGAGCGTCGCGAGGTTATTCGTATATTGCAAGAATTAACGGCAGAGGTGCGCCCCAATATATCAGCATTGTTGGCTTCGTTGCAATTTTTGGCCCATGTAGACTATTTGCGTGCGCTCATATCGTTTAGTGACGTATACCAGGCAGTTGTGTTACCTATCGAAAATCGTCCACGCATTGATTGGGTGCAAGCCAAGCATCCACTATTGCAACAGTCATTGGCCAAGCATGGGGGCAAGGTGGTTCCACTCGATGTTACCCTTCGCTCGGGCCAACGCATATTGCTCATTTCTGGTCCTAATGCAGGTGGCAAATCGGTGTGTTTAAAAACAGTAGGCTTGTTGCAATATATGTTGCAATGTGGTATGCCCGTTCCCGCTGACGAACGTTCAAAACCGGGTATCTTTACCGACATCATGATGGACATTGGCGATGAACAGAGCCTTGAAAACGATCTCTCAACCTATTCGTCGCACTTGCTCAATATGAAAGAGATGATGCTACATGCCAGTTCAAAGAGCCTATTGCTCATAGATGAGTTTGGTGGTGGCACCGAACCACAGATCGGCGGCGCTTTAGCACAAGCCATTTTGCGTCGTTTTATAGACAATCTCAACTTTGGCATTATCACAACCCACTATCAAAATTTAAAGCATTTTGCCGAGCAAAATCGAGCTGTTGTCAATGGTGCTATGCTCTACGATAGTGCGCAGATGCGCCCCTTGTTTATGCTCAAGATTGGCAATCCTGGCAGCTCGTTTGCCGTAGAGATAGCCCGTAAGATGGGCATACCAGCCGATGTAATAGACTATGCCACCCAACTTGTTGGCAAGGACTATGTTATGAGCGATAGATACGTGCAAGACATTGTTCGCAATAAGGTATTTTGGGAAAATAAGCGTCGCAGTATACAGCAGCGTGAACAGCAACTCGAGGCTACCATAGCTAAGTATGAGCGCGAGATGACCGACTTTCAGCAAGAGCGTAAGCAGGTTATGGCACAAGCTAAGGCCGATGCCAAACACTTAATTGAGCAGTCGAACGCTCGTATTGAGCAAACCATACGCACCATTAAAGAGGCGCAAGCAGAGAAAGAAAAGACCCGCGAAGTGCGCTCGCAACTCTCCGACTTTAAAGAGGAATTGGAGCAAAATACCGACGAACAAGACCGCATAGCCCGTAAGATAGCCAAGATACAACAACGCCAACAACGCAAAGCCGATGGCGAGGGCAGTGCACGCCAGCGCAATGCTGCAAGCCAAGCAGCCGCCGCTGCCAAGTTGCGCGGAGCTACGCAAACGGGCAATCAAGCAACGTCGGCAGATGCTACCAAGCCCAAAGTTCTTTCAGTAGGAAGCTACGTAAAGATAAAAGGTCAAAACACTATAGGAAGAATAGAAGCTATCTCAAAGCAGACGGCCAAAGTGTTGTTTGGCATGATGTACACACAAGTGGCACTCAACCGACTCGAACCCTCGGCGGCGCCAACACCCGCTGCATCGCAGTTGGGCCAAGCAGCAACGTTTGTAAGTAAGGAAACACGCGATGCCATGTACGAGAAGAAACTGCATTTTAAACCCGAAATCGACATTCGAGGCATGCACGTTGATGAGGCTCTCACCGCAGTGTCGTATTTTATCGACGACGCCATTCAGCTCGAACAATCGCGTGTTCGCATTCTTCATGGCACAGGCACGGGTGCCTTGCGCGAACTTGTGCGCAACTATCTTCGCACAGTTCCAGGTGTTCGTACCTACCACGACGAGCACGTACAATTTGGCGGTGCTGGTATAACGGTGGTTGAGTTGGCTTGATATTCAATCATTTACAATAGTGTACAAAGGTACGGGCTGAATGTCCAAAAGACTACAGCCTATGGCAGCGCCCTAAGTCTTGATATATGTAAGGATGACGCCCTGTAAGGGCAAAAGATGAACCCACAAACATCCGCGGGTTTATCTTTTGCTCCTTCAGAGCGTCATCCCTGTATGTATAGATATCCCCCAAAGCGTTGCTCTATGCTGTATTTTTTTGAACTTTATTTATATTGCGCTAATCCGAAATATTGACCAATATTTTTTGTACGTGTTTTCTCTCAAAATAGAGATGGTAAAGGCAGTAAAATGAGGGAAAAACAAGATATTTCTTCTTTAAAAAGCATGTTTTGACAGATCATATAGCCATAAACGTGTTATAAAACCACAAGAACACGTATCCTTATCTCACAAGGATACGTATCCTTGTATTTTTATAAAGCGTTTATAAGTGTTTTATCAATGAAAAATGATGCTCGAATGTGCGTTTTACATTGAATATCAATAACTTATGATAAATTGCTCAAAACTTCGTTGTTTCGGTGCAAAAGAGAAGGTGGTGAAAAAGAATCGATTCTCAGCGAGTATGTTTTTAAGCAAATAGGAAAAATAGACCAATTTTTCTTTGCTCAGAATGCAATGGCCTTAGTGCAACTTATAAAATACCAAACTATCCATTTCTGAACAAAGCACCATGCTACTTGAGGTGAGGCGGCGTATAATGTAGTTACAAGCATTGCCACGTATACCAATGCTTTGCAGCAGAGTGGTTGATGGGTCGGTGAGCAAACTGTCACGGTCGCGAAAGTGAACGTAAGTCTGCGTTAGTTGCAGGTGGTTGCCATCGTAGGCAAAACGTGCAATGGTTTCGTTGGTATGGCCATTGTGTAGGCTTGTTGAGGTGACAGAGAGCAGGTTAAGCTGTATGTTCCAATAAACATTATCGGGCATGAGATTTTGCTCGTTGCTATAGTGTAAGGCATTGGTCGATGTTTTTTGATAGATTTTTTCGAGTCGCCATTTGCCATCTATTTTGCCATTGTCTGATAGTTTAGAGCAAGCTGCAAGGGCGCAAGCCATGGCTATGGTAAGGAGTGTGGTATATATCAATTTCATAGATAATGGGGTGAGAATGGGTTAGTGGAACAATATGCCAGTTTTAGAAATTGTGAACTGAAAGCCCGTATTGTCGTTGAGCAAGTCGCCACGGTCAATAGCAAAAGCTGCCTTTACGTTCCAACCCTTAGTGTTGAGTTGGCCTAACCGAGAGGGAGTGTATGAAAGTTCGAGCATTATGCTATTGTTGGTTTTGGTTTGGTCGAATGGCTGTCCGTAGGTGCCCAAACTGCGCAAATGAGAATAAAGCAGTCTGTATTGCAACGACGAGCAAGGGTTGCCGCTAAAACCCAAATGATGAGCTTTGAAGCGATTGGATGTAAAAGTGAGGTCGGACGTGTGGTTATAGAGCGGCGATGTGAAGAAAACGTTGCCCATAGCCTGCCCCCAATGTTGCCAACCAGCATAGATGTTGTGGTTGTAGTAGTTGTCTACTCCGCTCACTTGGTCGGGTATGGCATCGGTCTGATCGTGATAGAGTGGACCGCTCTGATAAGTGGTCTTTACGTACTCATATACAAAGTTGCTAACAAAAGGATTTTGGGGCAAATGCACATCAAAGCCAACCATCCCATCGAGCCATCCGTATTGAAGAAACATCTGCGAATGGTCTTCGAAGAAGTGGTCATAGTATATGCCTATGCTCCAATCGCGTCCATACCACGTAAGACGCGCCAACCAACTGCCCAACATGTTGCCAGTAGAGTTGGCATAGCCGTTGCCATCGGTGCTATCGCCGCCCCCGCCAAAGGTGGCATTTATAAAATCTTTCAGTCCGCTCTTCATCTTTATAGGCCCGCTACTAACGCCGTCCCATGTCTGACTATTGTAGGCTGTGCCACCAAACTGAGTGGCCATTTCAATGCCTCCCTCAAATACCATGGGGAACTTGCGAGCGTTGCCTAAGCGCAAATAGCCCGCCTTGGTGTGTAACAACACCTTTTTGGCATAATGCGCAGTAGCGTTTGTGCCTACATAGCTTTCTTGGAAACCTCCGTCGGTAAGCATGCCGTAGCTAATGTGGCCACGAATGGCTGCCCAATTGCCACGACCTGTGATGTTCCAATATTCAGGTAGCTCAAATCGCACTGAAGGAACGGCACGTGCGTTGATGCCAAACGTTTGTGAACCACTGCTTAAGTATGCGTTTTTAAGCGACATGGGTTGGTTTTTAGCACCAATTGTTAGGCGCACAAGCTTATAGTCGATGTCGGCATATAGCTGCTGTATGAGCAAGGCATTGGCTTGGTTATAGCCTATTGCAACGTCGGCGCCCCAACCTATTCGCCACTTGTTAAGTGAGTCGGTTGAGGCATTACGAATGAGCGATGCTCGCAAATAGCCATTTTGCGAGTCGATAGAAGATAAGCCATACCGGTTAGTTGTGAGCCATAATGGTGTATCACCTTTAGAGGTGCTTGCTTGTGCTTCTATATAATATTCTGTGTTGTGAAACGAACGTTCAAGCGCATTTTGCGCCATGCATGTAAGGGGCAATACCCCCAACATAGATAAACACATAAGAGTTGTTTGTCTCATGGTTAGCGTTTTGAATATCTGTTTTTATTTTGTTTGTTTTTTGCTCTGTTTGAGTTTATTTCATGCGATTGCTTAGAGCTTTTGTTTGTTGCTTGCGGAGCTCTTTTAGGCGTTCTGTTATAGTCTTTTGCTCGGCTACGCTGCGCTGTTTCGCGCTGTATAGAATAGTTGCCTTTAGACTGAAATCTGGCCTCTTGCTGTGGGTATAGGCGAGCTATGAGGTCGGTACGTCCCATCTTGCGCAACTCTGCCACAATGTGTTGGCGCTCTTCGGGTTTGTACCAAAAGAAGAACATGCGTTGTTTTAACTTCTCTTGAGGAGTGCGGGCAGAGAACACAGGCTCGAGCGTGTAAGGGTGAAAGCCCGAGTACCACGCATCGGTAGAAACCGTCATGGGGGTAGGGGTAAAGTCTTGTACTTGCTCGAGTTGGAAGTTCATGTCGCGAGTTTCGGCAGCCAATTCAGCCATATCCTCTTCGGTGCATCCGGGGTGTGAAGATATAAAATAAGGAATGATTTGCTGCTTTAGTCCAGCCTCTTTGTTTATGCGGTCAAAAATGCGCTTAAACGTGTGGAATAGTTGGAACGATGGCTTGCGCATCAGTTTTAGCACACGGTCGGAAGTGTGCTCTGGAGCAACCTTTAGTCGGCCAGAAACATGGTGCAAAATAAGCTCTTTGGTGTATGTTTCAGCAGCTTTCTTAAGTTTTTCGTCCTTGTAATTATTGAGCAATAAATCATAGCGCACGCCACTACCAATGAAGCTTTTTTTAATGCCAGGCAGTGCATCAACAGCCTTGTAGATGTCTACAATTGGTTGGTGGTCGGCATTTAGGTTAGGGCAAACCGACGGGCTGATACATGAGGGTCGCTTACACTTTCCACATAATTCAAGGTTTTTTCCGTGCATACCATACATATTGGCAGATGGGCCACCAAGGTCAGACAGATAACCTCTGAAATCAGGCATTTGTGTGATTTTTTTTACCTCGTTGATAATGCTCTTTTTAGAGCGACTCATGATAAATTTGCCTTGATGAGCCGATATAGTGCAGAAGGCACAACCGCCAAAACATCCGCGATGAATATTGACAGAGAACTTTATCATCTCGTAAGCAGGAATACGCTTACCATTATATTTGGGGTGGGGAAGTCGAGTATACGGAAAGTCGAAAGAGCGGTCAATTTGTTCCGTGGTCATAGGCGGATAGGGCGGATTGACCACCACGTAGCGATTGTCAAGTTTTTGCAAAATGCGTTGAGGATGTAGGCGATTGCTTTCTTCCTCAATATGCTTAAAATTTTCGGCATAAGCGCGTTTATTTATCTTGCACTCTTCGTGCGAGTGTAAGATAATGTCTGTTGGCATGATGCCTCCAGGTATGTTTTCCTCGGTTTGCAAAGTAACAGTTTGGCGTATAGGATACTTTTGCATAAGCGACTTAAATTGTTCGGCAGTGCAAAATGTGTCCTCTTTTCCATGCAAAATGTGTTGGTCTATGGTTTTGCATAGGTCGATGAGTGGAAGCTCTCCCATACCATAAACAATGGTGTCTGCTCCACTATCTGCTAAGATGCAAGGCTTTAATTGCTCTTTCCAATAGTCGTAGTGTGTAACGCGTCGTAACGAAGCTTCAATACCACCCAACACAACGGGCACGTCGGGGTAAAGTTCTTTGAGTATTTTTGAATAAACGATAGTAGGATATTCAGGACGCATGTCGTGTCGGCCATCGGGACTATAGGCATCTTCAGAGCGCAATCGACGATTAGCAGTGTATTTATTAACCATTGAATCCATACAACCAGGCGCAATACCAAAAAACAAACGGGGGCGTCCGAGTTTCTTAAAATCACGAAAGTCGCCGTGCCAATCAGGTTGTGGCACAATGGCCACTCTGTACCCTTCGGATTCAATTAACCGACCTACAACGGCAGCTCCAAACGATGGGTGATCGATATAGGCATCTCCAGAGAACAGTATGACATCTGCTACGTCCCATCCTCTTAGTTTCATTTCTTTGCGTGTTGTAGGTAGCCAATCGGTTAGTTGCATATGGGTAGTGTTGTTATGTTAAATATTGAGGGTATGTGTTGTATTTTAATGAATATCTACTAAAAAAGCAACGAGCACAAATACTCGTTGCAATAGATTGTAGTATTGAAAAGTATGGATTATACTACTCTTCAGTATCAGCAGTTTCGGTGTGGGTCGTTTCCCAACCTTTATACACGTCGATAAGATTTTTCAGACCAAAAGCTTTCATTTTGTCGTGATAGATAACATCAATACAAAGGTCGAGCAAATCCTTCGTATTTTCAGTGCTTGAAGCAATGAGCGAGCGAACATTGAGTTTGAGCTTATCTAATTCATTTTCGGTTACATAGCCAGTAGAACTCACAAGTCCATCAAACAAATGATACTTTTGTATCGTAGCCAAATTCTTGTCTGTAACGTTCATGTGGCGAGTACCACTTTCGTTAAGTTGAATATCATACATGGTGTTATTCATTTATTTAGGTTAATAAAATGTTAGTTCGTTTCAGTCTCACGCAATACAACGAGGCAATATCACTTTTTAAATTGTGATGTAACGGCAGCGTAAGCTTTTTGCCAATCAGTGTTGAGGCAAAAAGGCGTAAGTTCGTTTCCATCGGTGATGTATGCCATTGTTGTTTCTTGGTCTTTGTCGTCAAACATAGGGTTTGAAACAGAGGCATCCATGAAAAGCACAATGCGCTCTCTTCGCTTGTCGGGACTAAGTTTTTTTGTCTTTATTATTTGGTCAAAGAAGAGTGTGACATATTCAGAAAGGTAGTATGCTTGCGTGTCAAGAAAGGCCGAAGGTACAGAGTCAGTCTCTTCAAAAGCCTTTTTCTTCATGTATACCAAGGCGGTGCGTTTGAATTGTGCTATTTGCGTTTGTGTGTAGCTGCTTACGGGCGAATTAACAATGCGGGTAGCATTGTCGAGCACCATGTTGTACACTTGTTGCGACCTTATTTCGGTAGATGTGGCAAATGCAATGGTAATAAGTAGAGATATAATATATCGCATAGGTCGATAAAAAGAATAATTGGCTAATTAGATAGTTAAAGTGGATGCTCATTCATGTAAAAAGGATGCCCAAAGCGTTTTATTGCTTGGTATGCACTCTGTCTGCATTTTGCTTTACAAATGCAGCCCACGAATGTGGAGACTTTATATCCCCTTCGGGTTTGCCACTTTGCAAGTAATGGCAATAAGCAGCACCAAGGGCATCGGTTGCATCGTAAAATGGCAACATCGTATCGTCTGAAATGCGCAACATGCGTTTTAACATCGCTGCTACTTGCTCTTTGCTTGCCTGTCCGTTGCCCGTTATGGCTTGCTTGATTTTTAGAGGTGCATACTCGTGAATGGGTACTTCGCGACTTATTGCAGCGGCAATAGCAACGCCTTGTGCCCTTCCTAATTTGAGCATACTTTGCACGTTCTTGCCAAAGAATGGAGCTTCTATCGCAAGTTCATCGGGCTTGAAAGATTCGATAATGCCTATAACACGCTCGTAAATACGACCAAGCTTAAGGTAAACATCCTTACACTTTCTTAAGTCTATTACCCCCATAGCTTCCATCGTTACCTTGTTGCCGTATATTTTAATAACTCCATAGCCCAAAACATTTGTGCCAGGGTCAATGCCAAGAATAATCTTTTCTGTGCGTGTCATACTGCAAAAGTACAGAAACATAAGGAAAAAAAAGCATTTGTTTATGCAAAATTTTATTATTCAAATATTAACTTGTATTTTTGCAGCATAGGGGTGTATATATTGTCTGAACAATTATGCTTGAAAAACAAGTTGATGAGAGGACGATTTATATACCTATATCAAAATAATATCGATGCACATCGGTAAACATGTACTTTCAGATGGAAAGCACCTACTAAATGTTTACGTTAATAAAAAAACACAGAAACATGAAACGTTTATTCTCACTCATTGTAGTAGCTATTATTTGTAGCACAGCCATGGCGCAAGCCGTTATAAAGTTTGAGAAGACAAGTTTAAACTTTGGCACATTTAAAGAAAATAAAGTGCAGATAGGCGAGTTTGTATTTACTAATACAGGCGATAAGCCTTTGGTAATTCAGCAAGCATTTGGCTCGTGTGGTTGCACAGTAGCTACACCTCCCAAAGATCCTATTGCTCCAGGAGCAAAAGGCATAATCAAGGTTTCGTATAACGGGAAGGGCAAGTTTAAGGGGTACTTTAAAAAGCCAATTACAGTACGCTCAAATGCAACCAACTCAATTGTAAGAGTATTTATTCAAGGAAACATGCTCATTGATGAGTAAAAGGCTAAAAGTTCTTTATTATCAAACTTTTTTAGTAAATATTTATATGTATGAATGCAAATAACTACCTCGTTATATTAGCGGGAGGAGTGGGAAGCCGATTTTGGCCAATAAGTAGCGAAACTCTTCCAAAGCAGTTCTTAGATATATTGAATTGTGGACGCACACTGATACAACTTACGGTTGATAGATTTAAAGGCTTTATTCCCAACGACAATATGTGGGTGGTTACGAGTGAAAACTATCGAGATATCGTTAAGCAACAGTTGCCCGATATACCAGAATCGAACATATTGTGCGAGCCTTGTCGTCGCAACACAGCCCCTTGTATTTGCTATGTAAGTTGGAAAATAAAGAGTATTAATCCCAAAGCAAACATCGTTGTTTCGCCTGCAGACCACATGGTAATAGATACACAAGCTTTTCAAGAGGCAATTGATGACTCGCTCTCTTATGCAGCCGAAACAGATGCAATAGTAACAATTGGTTTAAAACCAACACGCCCCGAAACGGGTTATGGCTACATCAAAGCCGATTTGAGCTATTCTTCATCAAGAAAGCAAAATATCTTTACTGTTGATGAATTTAAAGAGAAGCCTACTCAAGAAATAGCTGAAGAATACATCAGACAGCCCAACTATTTGTGGAACTCTGGTATCTTTATTTGGAACGTTAATACCATTATCAATGCCTTTAGAGTATACGAACCACAAATATCAGAGGTATTTGAAAACCTATTGCAAGATTACAACACTCCGAGCGAAGAAGCAAAGATAAAAGAAGTGTATGCCTCATGCAAGGATATATCTGTAGACTATGCCATATTAGAGAAGGCAGAAGAGATTTATGTATTTCCAGCTACATTTGCATGGAGCGACTTGGGCACATGGAACTCTCTGCGCGAACAAAGCGATAAGGACCACTACGGCAATGTTTGTATAGGTGATAACATAAAGTTTTTTGAAACATACAACACCATCGTTCATGCCTGTGGTAAGAAAGAAGTTGTTATTGAAGGACTTGATGGATATGTTGTAGCCGAAAAAGATGATAAGCTACTAATCTGCAAATTGTCTGAAGAACAAAGAATAAAACTATTCCACTAAAAACTTGATGTTCACAGAAACAGTCTTGACATGGTATGAAACGCATAAGCGCGACCTTCCATGGCGAAATATCTCCGACCCTTATCGTATATGGGTATCGGAGATTATTTTGCAACAAACGCGTATTGTGCAAGGTTACGACTATTATATGCGTTTTATCAAAGCATTTCCAACCATTACAGCATTGGCAAACGCAACCGAAGACGAAGTGCTTAAACTATGGCAAGGGTTGGGCTATTACAGCAGAGCACGCAATATGCATGCTGCAGCAAAGCAGATTGTTGAATTAGGACATTTCCCTAACACCTACAAGGATATTTTAAAACTTAAGGGTGTAGGTGAATATACGGCAGCAGCAATAAGTTCGTTTGCTTATCATTTGCCCCATGCGGTGGTAGATGGAAATGTTTATCGCGTTTTGAGTAGATATTTTGGTATTAAAACGCCTATAGACACACCGCAGGGCAAACGTATGTTTGCCGAACTTGCTTCGGAACTTTTGCCTGCAAACAATGTTGCAGACTATAACCAAGCCTTGATGGATTTTGGTGCTACGCAATGCACACCAAGTGCACCTCAATGCGAAGAGTGCCCTCTCAACAATTCATGTAGCGCACTACAAACCAACGAGATAAGCGTTTTGCCTGTAAAGCAACATAAGGTGAAGGTAAGGCAACGCTACTTTGTATTTATAAAAATCAAGGTAAATGGTAACGTTTGGATACAGCGTCGCAATCACAACGATATATGGAAAGGCTTATACCAATTTCATTTACAAGAATACGACAATAGTCCCTCTATGCTCGATATTCAAGAGGATGCTTTCATAAAGTCGTTAGCAGCTAAGGGTGTGTGGCATGCGCTAAAACTTGGTGTAAAGCACGTTCTGACGCATCAAGTGATATATGCCGATTTTTATGAATGCACTGTTCCTTTTCATCTACCAACACCGCAAGGTTATATATCTGTTAGCGAAGATGAAATGAGTCGTTACGCCTTTCCGCAACTATTTCATAAGGCTAAGATATTGTAATATAATAAAAAATAACAATCAAAAAAACTCACTATATAATGGCTCGAAAACGCAAACCATTACCCATACTCGAACAAATAACCATTACAGATGTAGCCGCCGAAGGTAAAGCTTTGGCAAAGGTTGATAATTTAGTAATATTCGTACCCTATGCAGTACCTGGAGATGTTGTAGATCTTCAGATAAAGCGTAAGAAGCATAGCTATGCTGAGGCTGAGGTAATAAAGTTTCACAAATATTCAGACAAGCGTAGCAAACCTTTTTGCCAGCATTTTGGTGTATGTGGTGGTTGCAAATGGCAGTGTCTGCCTTATGACGAACAGATACGATATAAGCAAAAGCAAATACATGACAATCTAACTCGTATTGGCAAGGTTGAGTTGCCTGAGTTCATGCCTATTTTAGGTAGCAAACATCAAACGCATTATCGCAATAAACTCGAATTTGGCTTTTCAAACAAGCGTTGGCTTACGCAAGAAGAAATATCTTCGGGCAAGAAATTTGATGTTATGGATGCAGTAGGATTTCACATACCTGGAGCATTCGATAAAATTCTTGATATTGAACAATGCTACTTAATGGACGATATCAACAACCGCTTGCGAAATGGCATTAGGACCTTTGCATTGAACAACAATATATCGTTTTACGACATCAAAGGTGGTCATGGTGTTTTGCGCAACATGATGATCAGAACTTCTGCAACCCAAGAGGTAATGTTACTCATACAGTTTAGCATTCATAACAACGAAGAGCAGGCACAAGCCGAAAGCGTGCTAAACTATGTACACGAATCATTCCCTGAAGTAACATCCTTGCTATGGGTAAACAACCTAAAATGTAACGATACCATAGGCGACCTTGAGGTGCATACTTTCTATGGAACAGACTTTATATACGAAACCATGGAAGGACTTCGCTTTAAGGTAGGACCCAAAAGTTTTTATCAAACCAATACGGAGCAAGCATACGAACTTTACAAAGTGGCACGCTCTTTTGCCAAACTTACAGGCAACGAACTTGTGTACGACCTTTACACCGGAACGGGCACTATTGCAAACTTTGTAGCCCATCAAGCTAAGCAAGTAATAGGCATAGAATATGTGCCCGAAGCGATAGAAGATGCCAAGGTAAATGCAAAACTTAACAACCTGGACAATACGCTTTTTTATGCAGGAGACATGAAGGACATCCTCAATCAAGACTTTATAGCTGAGCATGGACGCCCAGATGTCATCATAACCGACCCCCCACGCGCAGGTATGCACACCGATGTTATAGATACCATACTCTTTGCAGCACCTCAGCGCATTGTGTACGTAAGTTGCAATCCTGCAACGCAGGCTCGCGATTTACAATTGCTCGACAAAGATTACAAGGTTATGGCTGTACAGCCCGTAGATATGTTCCCTCAAACACACCATGTAGAGAATGTTGTGTTGCTTGAGCGCAGATGATAAATTGGTGATAAGAAGAATTAAATGAGCACATTCAAGCGGTATAATCCGGTATTAAAGAATAAGTTAAACCATTGTGTTCAGCGGAAAGATGCCGAGCTACTATTGTCTACTTTACAATCGCTATCGGTCTCAGATTTCCGAACAGCAGGCTATATGTTGGCAGAAGAAATTCTGCCAACACTTTCTAACGACGATTATTGGTCTTTCTTCTTAACCATCGTACCTTATCATGCAAAAGCTTACTTAGGCACCTTCTTGAAGGCTGCACATAAACTTTATGTAAAAGGTGTGCTTAATATGTCGGAGCAAAGCCTTCAGCTCTTTTCGCAACAATGTAGTTCAATAGACAGAGGCAAGACTTTAACAGCATTATTGCCATTGGCAAAAACCTATCAAGAAATTGAGATGTTGATACGTACCTTCTGTCATAACCAGCTCAGCATAGCAAGTGCTTTTTTAATCAAAGCGCAATCAATTCCATGTTACTATCAATTGTTTATGATGCTCAAGATGGCTGATCCTCAAGATATACGCGCCATTGCACTATCAGTACTCCGAGTGGGCGATGCAAGAGCATACCGCATGACGAGCATACTGAAAGCATACTTTGATATTAGCGATTTGCCTGTGCAATTATCCTTCAGAGTGCAAGATTACGAGCTAAATAGGTTAGACCAAGGATACGAACATTTTAAGAAAATGATGATGCAATAGCAACTTTTATGCTGGGCATTATCAAAGAGTATATGCCCCCTATTTACCCAAAGGAACACACAATAAAAGCAAAATGAATAAATATTTATTATCATTGTTGTTGGCTGGCATAGCCTTTTCGCCAATGACGGCTCGCAAGCGTAAGGCAAATGACAAAGCAATGCCTACGCAGTCTGCAACTAAAACGCAGAATGGCCTGTTTACAGTGTCAAAAACAGGCAACGACTATTTTTTTTCCATACCCGATTCTTTACTCAATCGAGAGATACTTGTAACTGTACGTTACACATCAACTCCTGCAGGTACGGGCAAATATGGTGGCGAATTAGCTAATCAGCAAACGGTTTACTTTCAAAAATCAAACGATGGCAAATTGCTGATGCGTTCGCGTTTACTTATCAATGCAGCCGACTCTGTTGATAAAATTAATCGTGCCATTACTATTAGCAACGAAGACCCTATCATTGCCGGATTAAAGATTGAAAGTACGGCTGGAAATGCCTCAAAGGTAAAGGTGAATGGTCTTTTCCTCGAAGATAACGAAGCTCTTAGCATGCCTCGTTATGCCAAGTTAGCTATGGGTTTACAGGCACTGTTGCCAAATTTGTCATATATTGAGAGTATCAAAACATTCCCTCTCAACACCGAGGTGCGAACCGTTAAAACATGGATGGGAAGCAGTTCAAGCAACTATTCAGCCTATGCAACAGGCAAATCTACGGTAGGACTTAACGTATCGTTCGTACTATTGCCAAAGGAGCCAATGGCTCGTCGCTTGTTCGACCCACGTGTAGGATATTTCACCGACGAATTTACCTATTTCTCTGATAATCAGCAGCGTATTGAGCCAAAACGCTTCATCACTCGTTGGCGTTTAGAGCCTAAAGATAGCGCAGATATAGAAAAGATGAAGCGAGGCGAACTTGTAGAGCCTAAAAAGCCCATCATTTATTATATCGACCCAGCTACCCCCAAGCAATGGCGTCCTTATCTTATACAAGGTGTAAACGATTGGCAAAAGGCTTTTGAAAAAGCAGGTTTTAAAAATGCTATCATGGCAAAAGAGTGGCCAGAGAACGACTCAACAATGTCTATGGAAGATGCACGCTATTCGTGTATACGCTACTTGGCTTCTACTATCGAAAATGCCTACGGACCTAATGTACACGACCCTCGTTCGGGCGAGATCCTCGAAAGCCATATTTGTTGGTATCACAATGTGATGACTCTTGTTCACGATTGGTATATGATTCAAGCCGGAACACTTGATGAGGCTGCGCAAAAAATGAAATATGACACCGATTTAATGGGGCAACTCATACGTTTTGTTTCGTCTCACGAGGTGGGCCACACGCTGGGTTTGCGTCACAACTTTGGTTCGTCTTCAACCGTACCTGTTGACAGTTTGCGTTCAAGAGCGTTTGTTGTGGCACATGGCCATACACCAAGTATCATGGACTATGCACGTTTTAACTATGTAGCACAGCCCGAAGATAGCATTCCTCGCGAGGGCATTTTTCCACGCATTGGCGACTATGATTGTTGGGCAATAGAGTGGGGGTACAAGCCTATGTGGAACGCCTATGACGACAAGAGCGACCATTGGGAATTAGAGAAACTCACCTATGAGCGACTCAAAAACAACCGACGCTTGTGGTTTGGAGATGGAGAGACTAACACCACAAACGACGCACGATGCCAAACCGAGGACTTGGGTGATGATGCTGTTAAAGCAAGCTATTACGGCATACTTAATCTTAAACGAGAGTTGCCACTATTGCCCAAATGGACATACGAGAGTGGCGATATTTATGGTACAAACTTGAGCAGTATATACAACCAAGTAGTAGGCCAGTTTACTCGCTACTGCTTGCATGTTATCAAAAACATAGGTGGTGTATACACTGACTATAAAACGGTTGATCAACCTGGTTCCGTATATACCGACGAACCACGAGCTAAGCAAGAATCGGCATTTAAGTTCGTATCAGACAACATCTTGAAGCAACCATTATGGCTAACAGATGTATCGTATATGGATCGCATCACCCCAAGCAAACAAAACTTTATTAATCGTTGGGGCGTTCGCTTGATGAATTTGCTTGCAAGTTCTTCAACGTTGAACAAACTTACTAGCACATATCCCGTAAGTGACTACTTGCCAGCATTAGTAAAAAATACTTTTACGGAATTAAACAATGGTTCTAAGCCCTCGTCATACCGTATGGCTATGCAGCGCGCTTTGGTTGAAAACCTCATCTCTTACTACAATTCAAACAAAACTGCTGCAGCATCGGGTGTGGTGCTTCAACAATTGCGCAAACTTCAGCGCATGTGTCGCGTAGCCGAATCTTCGGCACACTACGCATCCTTGTCTGATGCAATTAACCGCGCATTAGTTGTAAAGTAATCTATAAGGTTATAATATTTTAAAAAATAGGCTCGTTTTTACTTTTAATTAGTTAAAGACGAGCCTATTTTATATGTTCACAATTTACGTGATAAAAAAGTATTAAGGGGTATATTCTCTTGCATTTAGGTAAAAATGCAAGACTATTTAGTTCTCAGCATAATAATTTTATGGTAAACAAAAACTGCAAATGCTCAAGTAGATAAATAGGTATGAGATAGATTCAGCTCCTCTTTATCTACTTGAGCATTTTATATTTTAAGCATCATCTAAAGCTAATGCTTTAGGCTTATAGTAGCATAGTTCTGCTGCAATAATATGTGTTTATTGCTAAACCATACGTTTGTTATTGGCGTATCACGCCCACGATACGCACGTATCATGCCCACGATACGCTCGTATCACGCCCATGATACGCACGTATCACGGCCGTGATACGCTAACTACTTTCGCATGTTTAGGCAGACAAATGCGCATTTAGGAGCCTAAATATGGCTGTAGTGCTGATTGCAAATAACTGATTATCAATAACAAAATATACGCTTTTATTTATTTTTCTTTTTGTTTCGATATATAATTCTGAACAAATCTTTTAATCGCGTAAAATCTCGCTGAAGCGATATACCTACGCCTTGGGTTGTAAGTGACGATTTGGTAAAGTATCTGTCGTTAGTTTCGCTATAGGCTCTCAAGCTAACACTTCCGCGTGGTGTTAGCAAGTAACGAATGTCAAAGTCGCCCACAAAGTTAGATGTGTAAGTAGAGTTGTCACGATATCCAAAGTTTCCGTTTATTAGCAATCTGTCGTTAAAGAGTCTTCCTTGCAACAAACCGTCTACCTCCATATCATTCCATCCCTCAGTTCCAGGCATAAAGTTTGTGCCAAACGACCATTTAGATTGGCTACCAAGAGCTGATGAGATAACAGAGTTGAGTTGGCTCGATAGTGTGGTTGATAGAAATGAGCGCATGGCAGCGGCAGATTGCTGAGAGGTGTTTACCTCGTCAGTTCCTACAGAAGTGGAAGCTGATGCAGTGGTTAGGAAACGCCCCACACCGAGTAAGCACATCACTTGTTTGCTCATATCCTCGTCGGTCGATATGAGTTGTCGAACCATCTGTTTTTCGTCTTCAGATATATTGTGCAAGTCAAGGTCGAAGCTTACTTTAGGTGCTTGTGCCAACCCACCAATATTCAGTATACAGTCTGCTCTAACCGTTTTGTTAGAGAAGCCAGCACCATAATTAAGGTCGTTTAGCGATACACCATTAACCGTATACACCGTTTTGAGTGCAAGGAGTGCATCGAGCGGATTACCGCCAAAAGTTATGGTGCTATTAGGTTGAATAACAAGATTTTTGCGTATAATGTCTTGCAAACTTATTTTATAATCACCATGCGACACGCTGTAAGTACCAAACATCTCAAAGCTACCTTTATTATGCCATGTGGCACGTAATGTGCCGTTGCCATAAGCGGTTAGTGCATCGCCAGAGCGGGGGTCGGTTATGATGCGTATTTGAGCCGAAGAATTAACATTTAACAAGAAATTAAGCGTAATATCCGTTCCGTATTCATCGTTGTTTTTCTGAAACGCAGGTATATATATGTAGGGTTGCGCAAGCGTATCAGTCATTAAAGGGTTGAATATCGATTTGGTTTTATTATTCTTGGCATGAAATCGTATCATGCGGTCGTCTTTAGAGAAAGAGGTTTGTGTGCCAAGGTCGTAAACAAACGTTGTGGGAGCATCGGTGCGTAGGTTGATGTCGGCTGTAAAGTGTTTGGGACGTCCGTTTAAGTGTACTGTACCCGTACCAGTAGTAGTGCTATAAAATGGCATATCGTTCTGCTTGAGCTGGTTGTAGCATAGCATTTCATCTGCCGACACGTCAAAGTCGTATCTCAAGTTCTTTAAGTGTGTGTGTTGCAACACACCGCTGGCTTTACCTTTACCTTTGCGCCCATCCGAGATGTTGAAATCACTAAATACAAACTCACCAGGAGCAAACTTTACGTTACCATTGGTAAGCTTGTAATCAACTCCTGTTGATAGCACTTTAGCTCTGCAATTAGCCTTTACTTCGCCTTCAAAATCAAGTTTTTTGAATGGGCCAAATAGTCTAACATATCCAGTTGCATCACCATCAAAATTACCAAACAAATCATCGATATAACGGCGAAGAAACTGAAGGCGCGTATGGTTTGTTTGTATGTGTAGGTCGAGCCCCTTTTCAGCCAATGAAACGTATCCAGTGAGTTTTGTGCCGTAATTGAGCGTATTGGGCAGTTTCATATCGGCTTTTAAATTAATACGGTTTTCGCTTTTGTTCCATGAGCCATGAATGTCGGCATCCCCCATCTGTCCGTTATTAAACGTAAAATCGGGGACATGCAGATTGGCATGCAATTGTGGTTCGTGGTTCCTTTGTGTAAACACCACTTGCCCTGATGCTTGGCCACCAAAAGCAACAGCATCAAAGTTTACGAGGTCAAGAATGTAATCTATATCTATATTTCGTAGGTTAGCTACAATCGAATCGTTTTGTCCAGGAGCAATCTCACCATCAATTCGTAAGGCTTGGTTGCTATGGCTTAGTTCAACACCAGCAATCGCAATATTGTTGTCGATATGCGAAATGTTGCCACTTGCAATATTCCATATAGTGTCGGCAAGTGCCACTTGCGTGGGGCGAATGTGCATCTTAAAGTTTACGCCTTTGTTTGATGTGTAGAATTGCGTAACACTCTCTAATGATCCATTATAGTTTACTTCGGTAGCCCCATTCCATTTGATTTTTGTGGTTAGCTTTCCTGCATCTGTGCTAAGGTTTGCACTGATGTTATAGTTTTTGCCCGAAATGTCTTTATTTGTTTTAATGATGCATTGGTAGTTATTGCCACTACCCGATAGGTAGATGCTTGGATTATTAAATTCGTTACCATCAATGTTTATTTGATTTGTATTAAATAGGGTTACTGAGGTGTGTCCATTTTCGCTAGCATTGATAACACCATTCACACTGAGGTCTCCCAACATGCTAACGTTTAACCCCAACATCTTGTTCAAAAAATCAGTGCGCTTTAGCATTGCCTTAATGTGCCAATTATCGTTAGATGAATAGCTGTTGTGTGCTTGACTCACAAGTCCAGGTAAGCATCTATTTAAGATGGTAAACGCTGCATTCTTTAGTTTGTTTACAGATAGTTCCCCCACTATGTTGGCATCCATAAAGTCGCTGTTTATACTAAGGTCTTGGTGCTGAGCGTTTGCTTGAGAAAGGCTTACGTGCAAATCGTTTAGCGAATAATTGCCATGAGACGAATTTTGCATATTAAAGTCTTTAATGCTAATGCTTCCTAATGGTAGGGCAGAAGAGAGATTGCTAAGATTTACATCTAAGTTACCACTAAAGAGTGCTTGCCCATAAGGTGTAGAGAGACCTAATGCAGCTGGACAAAAGTTGAAAACATTGCCTCGTAGCTTAATGGCATTGACCTTTTTGTCTTTGTTCAATGCAGATTGGGCGTTAATAGTAAACTTTAGGTTGGGGTCAGAGCTATTTATTGTGGCTGATATATGGCCGGCGTTATATTTTATAAGAGCGCTAATTTGTTGATATTTATATTTATTCCACTCTAATGACTGAAGCTTTGCATCAACCTTTGCAATAGGGTTGTGACTGTTAGCTAAATCAGCTGAAACAAGGGCAGAAAGATTAATGTGAGAGGGTAGTTTGTCATTGTTCAGCAGCAAGTTAGGCTGAACATCTTTAGCTATGAGTTGAACTTGTAACTGTTTGCGATACCATTTTCCTTTGGCATTGATTGTGCCAATGTCGCTCTTAAGTTCTGCATCATATAAAGCATCCTTGGCTGTAGAATATAGCACATTGCCCTTGGCATTAATGTTGCCAAGGTGAGTAAGCATCTGTAGTTGTTGTTCTTTAAGTTTCAAACCATTTGCTAGTTGTTTAGCAAACTCATTCTGTATGTATAGTTGCTGAAACTGTAACTTTATAGCGCTAATAGTCGCTCCGCTTTTGTAAAGATTTACCTGTGATTTTAGTTTAAACTTATTCTTTATATCGTTAATGCTAAGGTCTTTAAAATCAACTGATTTATCTGATATTTTAACATCAGAACTAAGCAATAATGTAAAATCCATATAAGTAGGTATATCAACCAATGCACGGAAATCTGATGTTGAAATGCGCCATTTTCTGAGCTTTGTGTTTAAGCAGAGTGTAGGCCAAATGTCAGAAAGACCTTTTTGAATATGATAGCTTGCTTCAACTTTCTTTAGTGCCACATGCGAGTGTGGCATATCTAATATGAAGTTACGAAGAATGGCTTTTTGGCGGTTTGCTTGTACGTCAAAGCGCAACTTGTTAATGCAAAATCCTGACTGCTCATTGAATGATAAAGAGCGAATACGCAAATGAATGTTTTGAGGAGTAATACGCTTTAAACTAATGTTTGCATTTATGTTCTTCACAGCCAAATGCGAAAAGTCAAGTTTGCCCAATTTGTATGGTTTGAAGCGTTCGTTGTATGCAATGTTGGTGCGACGCAATATAATGGAGTTGATGCGCAAATCGAGTTCTGATTTCTTTTTCTTCTCTTTGCTGGCAAATGCATCTATCACAAATTGGAAGTTTGTGGCACTGTCTTTTTTCTGTTTATAAAGATTAAGGTTTGCATCGAGCAACGATACTGTGCGCAAGGCAAATTGGTCCTTAAATAGCGACTTTAGTTCAATTTTAGCAGTAATGGTTTGCGCTTTAAGCATAGTTTGCTTTTGTCGGTCTTTGATGCATACATCTTTTAACATCAAACGGTTAAACAAGCCTATTTCGATGTTACCAATAGATACCTCAGACCCTATTTTGTTGCTTAATTCTTTAGCAACAAAATGCGTTAGAGCTTGCTCTGTTGGACCATAGTTGAGCAAGCCTAAAAGCATTGTATAGCCGATTAGTATCGTGGCTATAATGATGCGAAACGTATTTTTAATATGTATGTACTTCAAATTAAAAGTATGTCTTTGTTGGAGTTTTTATGTAAATAAGTATGTTTGTGGCGTGAGCACTATCACTTTTTAAAGCGAAAGTGTTTGCGTAGCATATTTTAGCACTAAGGGGCGATGCGTAATGAATATTAGCGTTCGGTTGGGGTAGTGTTCTATGATGCGTTTTAACACAATTTCTTCGGTTTGGGGGTCTAATGATGATGTAGCCTCGTCAAAGATGAAAATGCTACCATTCGATAACAATGCGCGCGCTATGGCTATGCGTTGCGCTTGTCCTTCAGACAAACCATTGCCTGCTTCGCCACATTTAGTATCTAACCCATCAGCTTTTTTAAACACAAATTCGGCTGCGGCAAGATGCAGTGCTTGCTTAAGCTCGTCAGCAGTTGCTTGGGGATTGCCTTGCAAAAGGTTACTCCTTATAGTACCAGAAAACAAGGTGTTTCCTTGTGGAACATAGGCAAAATTGTTTCTTAAATGAGGTTGCATTTCGTATGTTTTGCCAGTGCCATCGGTAAGTATAATACTACCTTCCTTTGGCTTAACTAAGGCCAGTAATAAACGTATGAGTGTGGTTTTACCTGCGCCTGTTTCGCCCACTACAGCTGTAACACTGCCTGCAGGGAATGTGTAGTCAAAATGGTCGAAAATTTGTCGGGATTTATTGGTATATTGAAAACTGATACTATTGAGTTTTATGCCAATAGGAGCTTTGATATACAGAGATTTATCTTTATCTTCTTGAGGTATTCTTTCAATATCTATCAGTCGCTCAGCAGCAGTGAATGAAGTAATGAAAACAGGCACGAATTTAGCCAAATTGCTGACTGGACCTTGAATTTGTCCAACCAATTGAATGAATGCTAACATCGCTCCATAGGTAATGGTGCCTTTTGATAGATTGATAGCACCCCATACAAAAGTTACGAAATATCCCGTGGCAAAACCCAGGTTGAGCAAGCTCGACGATATGGTTGAATAGCGTGTGCGTTGTAATATCAGTCCGTGCAACTGTTGCTGTTGTATTTGCAAACTATGAATAAAGTGCTCAACCCGTTGTAGAGTTTTTACCACAAGTACATGTTGGAGCGTTTCTTGCAGAATGGCTTGTATCTTACTATCCTTTTCGCGTGCTTCGTGAGCCAAATTGTGCATTTTCTTTATGTATAACTTGCTGCTAAGTACAAAAAACGGCACGACACATACAATGATGAGTGCCAATGAATTGTCCATAAAGAAAAGAAAGAAAAATGCACCTACAAATTGTGTGAGGGTGGTTATAAACGATGGAATAGTCTCTGTTGTGAAATTTACTACATCTGTTACATCGCGCTCTAAACGATTGGTAAGATTTCCGGTGTGAAACTTTTTTAACGCTGTCCAATCACTCCGCAAAAGTCTTGCAAAGATGTGCTGCTGCATGCTGTTTTGGGCCTTTACACCTAAAACGGCCCTTATCCAACGTGAAGACAAACTTAATACAATGCGTAAAAGCATCACAATTGCTATCAAGGCGAATGCTTGATAGAGTGTGATGCTGGTGGAATGATGAGTTGCTACATCTACCGCTAATTTTGTTGTCCAAACAAAGGCAAGGTCGATAAAAACAAGCAACACACCAACGATAGTATTAAGCGAAATTTGCACTCTATGACCTTTTTGTAGTATGTGCAAATATCGTATGGTGTTAAGTATAGGGCGGTTCATGCGTAGGGTTATATTGTGCTAAGTTTTCAATTCTATATAGAGTTCTTGTGGCATTATTTTCAAAACTCAATAGGGGCTAATTTCGTTGGTCGGCACCCCACATGAGCTTATCTCGTAGAGTTTCAAAAAAGTGCTTGTGAGCTATCTTAATTACTTTAATAGTATGTGGGGCACATTGCACAGTTATCGTTGTAGAGTGGGGTAGGCTTTCGCTTTGTCCATCGCATGCAAGCAAAAAATTCTTTGTTCGGCTATGCACTTTTAGCTCTATCGTAACATCATCGCGCACAACAACCGGGCGCACTGATAGGCTATGTGGGGCTATGGGAGAGATGCAAAACGTTCCAGACTGTGGCACCAATATCGGGCCGCCAACGCTTAGCGAATAGCCCGTTGAACCTGTTGGCGTAGATACAATCAGTCCGTCTGCAAGATAGTTGGTGAGGTAATGGCCGTTTACGTATGTAGCAATCTCTATCAATGATGAGTTGTCGTGCTTAAGAACGGCTACCTCGTTGAGAGCATACGGGTAGAACGACGATAACGTGCCATTTTTCATCACTGCCAATGCTTTTCGCTTCTCTATGATATAGTCTCCTTGGCACAGGGCCTCAAGCGATGAACCGATGGCATCTGGCGAAACATCTGCAAGAAAGCCTAAACGTCCTGTATTGATACCTAAAATGGGTATGCCGCTACATCCAACGATGGCCGCCGTGCCTAAAAATGTTCCATCTCCGCCTATAGAAATGGCTATATCAGCGTTGCAATGTTGGGTGTGATAATTGAATATATCAACATCTTCTAACCGCAGTTTGAGTTCCTCTTGTATGAAGGTGGCAAATTCTTCTTCTATGCAAACTTTTACGCCCAACTCTTTTAGCTTGCTTAGTATAGCCATAACATATTGGTTCTTTTTTGTTTGATAGCTATTTCCAAAAAGAGCAAAACGTAGGTGCGAATATTTCATTTAATGATAAAATAACTTAAAAAATAGGGGTGCAGCATCAAAATATGATACTATTGAATGCATGTATGCATAATTTTGTTGTACCTTTGTGTAAAGATAGGTTGCGGAGGCATAACGTTTTTTTGTTTTGCATCCGTACTACTTTATCTAATTATGACACAAGCAAAAACTAACAAGCGCAAATTTACATTTTTCGTTTGAATAAACGATTATCAAACATGACAAAGTTAAGTGTAAACATTAACAAGGTGGCAACATTGCGTAATGCACGTGGCGGAAATAATCCCGATGTGTTGCGTGTTGCCTTAGATTGTGAACTATTTGGTGCACAAGGAATAACGGTTCATCCGCGCCCAGATGAGCGACACATACGCCATCAAGACGTGTTGGATATTCGCCCCTTATTGACAACAGAATTTAATATGGAAGGCTATCCTAACGAGGATTTTTGCAACCTCGTGCTAAAGGTTGTTCCTAATCAAGTAACGTTGGTGCCTGATGCCCCAGACCAACTAACATCTAATCATGGTTGGAATACAAAGGAAAATGAAGAATTATTAAAGCCTATTGTGGCACGTTTTAAAGAAAAAGGCATTAGGGTAAGTATCTTCATTGACCCTAATAGCGAAATGGCAGATTATGCAAAAAAAATTGGTGCTGACAGAGTAGAACTGTATACAGAACCTTATGCTGCAAATTATGCCATTGATAGAGAAAAAGCCATTAATCCATTTGTTGAAACAGCCATGCATTGTCGCAATATTGGGTTGGGACTGAACGCTGGACACGACTTGAGTTTGCAAAACTTGGAATATTTTCATAAGCGCATTCCTTGGGTAGACGAGGTGAGTATTGGGCATGCTCTGATATGCGATGCTTTATACTTGGGACTAAAAGATACGATTCAAGCGTATTTAAAGTGCTTAGAATAAAAGCAAATATCGGTATTGTTGAGAATTTTATAAGTATTAAAGATTTATATTTGTTATCGAAGTAAATGATTTATATATTTTTAGCCGATGGCTTTGAAGACATTGAAGCTATTGGAACTATTGATATTCTACGCCGCTGCGGATTGCAAGTACAGATTTTGAGCGTTACTGGTAAGCGTGTGGTAACAAGTGCTCGAGGCACAATTGTAAAAACAGATAGCTTGTTCAGAAAGAATCATCTTATTCATTGCGATGCTCTAATCTTGCCCGGTGGCTTAAAGGGGGCTGAAACAATGAATAAGAACTCGGTCCTTCGTTTGGCAGTTTCGCAACAAGCACACGAAGGCACACTCATTGCAGCTATTTGTGCAGCTCCTATGGTGTTGGGCACTGCTGGTATACTTAAAGGCCGTCATGCCACAATCTATCCTGGAATGGAAGAACATATAGAAGGTGCCATTGTTCACAGAGATGCCTATGTGGTAGAACATGATAATATTATTACAGCAGCAGGACCTGCAGCAACAAGTTTGTTTGCTTTTGCCGTTGCACGTCGCTTGGTAAGCAATGTTGAGATTGTTGATCAGGTTGAAAGAGACATGCTTTATACAGGCTTTGATGAGTCGGTAAATAGAGTGCTTAGATTTAATTCTCTTGGCGACGTATTGAACAAGCAAAAGTAAAAAGAAAAGAATTGCTTCTTTGTTCTTTATGGCTTGGCATAAGGTTCTTTACTGTATTGGATTTGCATTTATATGATTAATCCGTTACAAACAGATATTACATATTTGAAAGGGGTAGGTCCCTTAAGAGCAAAAGTGTTGGGTGAGGATTTAGGTATCTTCACCCTTCGTGATATGTTATATAATTTCCCCTATAAGTATATAGATAGGAGTGTAATTCATCGTATATGCGACCTTGTGGAGGGAATGCCTTATGTATTGCTAAAAGGACAGATTGTTGCTAAAAATATTGAGGGCAGCGGACGTAGAGAGCGTTTAGTTGCAACGTTTTCGGATGGTACGGGCTATGTAGACTTGGTATGGTTTAATTACATAAAGTCTTTTGATAAGAAGATTCAGTATAATCGTATCTATATATTGTTGGGGAAACCTAATAATTTTAAAGGGCGTTATAGCATTGCACATCCTGAACTCGAAGATGCTGAGCTGGCACAGAATGAACCATTGACAATGCAACCTCACTATCATACGTCTGAACGTATGAAAAAGCAAGGATTTACCTCGCGAACGATAGAGGAATTGGTAAAGAAAGCATTCGAAATGTTGAAGGGGAAGGATATTCCAGAATCTCTTCCTACTTACATAAAGAGACGCTATAACCTGCTATCGCTTGATGAAGCTTTACATAAAATTCATCACCCGAAACAAGCTATAGATTTGCCCGAGGCTACAAGACGCTTGAAATTTGAGGAACTATTTTATCTTCAACTTGACATATTGCGCTATACTCAAAATCGCAAAATGTGTTATGAGGGTTATGTGTTTAAGCGTGTGGGTAAACTCTTTATGGACTTTTACAATAACTATTTGCCTTTTGAACTCACCAATGCCCAAAAGCGTGTGATAAAGGAAGTAAGGAGAGACGTTTCTACTGGCAGACAAATGAATCGCTTGTTACAAGGTGATGTGGGAAGTGGAAAGACAATGGTAGCATTGCTTTGTAGTTTGTTGGCATTAGATAATGGCTTTCAGGCATGCATTATGGCACCCACCGAGATTTTGGCAGAACAACACTATCAGTCGATAAGTGCTTATATTGAGCATATGTCTATTCGTGTTGAACTTCTAACTGGAAGTATTAAGGGCAAATGTCGTAAAGAGGTTCTGCAAGGAGTGAAAGATGGAACCATACAGGTGTTAGTGGGTACGCATGCTCTGATTGAACCAACAGTAGAATTTTGCAACTTAGGACTTGTGGTTATTGATGAACAACATAGATTTGGCGTTAAACAACGTGCTATGTTGTGGAATAAAAACACATGCCCCCCACATATATTAGTAATGACTGCTACTCCTATACCACGAACACTTGCAATGACTGTTTATGGCGATTTGGATGTGAGCGTGATAGATGAATTGCCTCCAGGAAGAAAGCCTATACAAACACTTCATTATAGACAGATGGATCGTGGTAAACTTTATCAAGGCATTGACTATCAGTTGCGTTTGGGCAGGCAGGTTTATGTGGTATATCCTTTGATTAAAGAGAATGAAAAACTCGATTTAAAGGATCTTGAAACAGGATACAACCAACTTGTAGACGTATTTAAAAACTACAAGGTGGGAATGGTTCATGGAAAGATGAAACCTGCAGATAAAGAGGCTGCAATGAACCTATTTAAAGAAGGTAAAACGCATATATTGGTGTCTACTACAGTGATTGAGGTGGGTGTGAATGTACCTAATGCTTCGGTAATGGTTATTGAAAATGCCGAACGCTTTGGATTGGCACAATTGCATCAGTTGAGAGGACGTGTGGGGCGTGGTGCCGAACAATCTTATTGCATTTTGATGACAAAAGACAAACTTTCTGAAACTTCGTACCGTCGTATGCGCATTATGGTTGATAGCACCGATGGCTTTGTGATAGCTGAGGAAGATATGAAACTACGTGGGCCTGGCGACTTAGAAGGTACTGCACAAAGTGGTATGCCATTTGACTTGAAAATAGCCAATATAGTTAAGGATAAAGAATTGCTTGAGATTGCTCGCGAGGCTGCAAAAGATGTGCTTGATAATGACCCTCAACAAAAGTTGCCACAAAATGATATAATATGGGAGCAGTTGCAAATGCTAAAAAAGAATATGATTAACTTTTCTGCTATTTCATAAGAAATGATGAAAGATTTTAGTGATTTTAATATGTGTAAGGCAACCAAACAATTCCTAAAGAATTGGACATTACCTATTGCTATATGTTCTGGCGTTGTGGCTTATCTAATATATGCTCATCTGCCTGTATTTGATTTTACAAGACCTTATGCTTTTAAGGTTGTAGCTTTTGTGCAACCAATTCTTATTTTTATAATGCTATTCTTGTCTTTTTGTAAGATAGATATACGCACATTGCGCCCAAGAATTACGCATTTATGGCTATTGCTTATACAAAGTGTGACATTTGTTGCAATGTGCACCATATTGCACTTCTTTCCGTCTATACATTCAAAGGTGTTGATAGAGGCTGCGATGTTGTGTATGATTTGTCCTACAGCAACTTCAGCATCTGTTGTTACACAAAAACTTCAAGGGGATAGTGCTGATATTATCATGTATACATTGCTCATTAATTTGGTTGTAGCAATATTATTTCCCTTGTGTGTCCCATTGGTATATCTTCATGGAGGGCATAACTTTACAACTTCCTTTATGCTTATAATGGTTAAGGTATTCCCGATGCTTATTTGCCCATTAATTGCTGCTCAACTTGTAAGATGGTTGTTGCCTCGTTTTCATCAGTACTTGTTGTCATTCCACGATTTAGCATTTTATATATGGGCCGTATCATTAGGCTTAGCTATTGCTGTTACAACGCGTAGTATTGTACATACCAATCACTCTATAAGTGAACTAATAGGCATTGCTATTGTCTCTTTGTTTTGCTGCATTTTGCAATTTGCCTTAGGACGTATGATAGGCAGACAATATAAGTTGCCAATAAGTACATGTCAAGCATTGGGACAGAAAAACACTGTGGTTGCTATATGGATGGGGTATACGTTTTTAAATCCAATTACCTCGATAGCAGGTGGTTTCTATAGTATATGGCACAATTTATATAACACTTACCAACTACGAAAACAAGCGAAAATAGAAAGCAAGAAAGAGTAACTGCTTAAAAATCATAAAAATAGCTTACTTGATGTGGGTATGCATACATACTAAACATCAAAAAAACTTAATTTATTTGTAATAGAAATTTAACAAAACGCTTTGTGTTTCGCTTACCAAGTACTAATTTTGCAGCATAACACTATAGAACCCACTTTATATGGATTTTTTCTATCTTGGAATATTACTATTCCTATTTGTTTTGGCCACGTTCGACTTGTCTGTAGGTGTGGCAAATGATGCGGTGAACTTTTTGAGTCCAGCGGTAGGAGCTAAAGCCGCAAAATTCCGTTCAATTCTTGTTGTTGCAGCTATTGGTATATTTGTAGGTGCAAGCACTTCGAGTGGTATGATGGATATAGCACGCCATGGTGTGTTAAATCCAAACTACTATACGCTCAATGATGTGATGTGCATATTCTTAGGTGTTGCCGCAACAGATGTTATTTTGCTTGACATCTTCAATACGTTAGGCATGCCAACTTCTACAACTGTTTCTATGGTTTTTGGCTTGTTAGGCGGTAGTACAGCTTTGGCTTTCTCTAAGATTATTAGTGATGGACATACTTATGCACAGTTAATCAATACAGACAAGGCGCTGAGTGTGATTATTGGCATATTCTTGTCTGTTGCCATTGCTTTTGTGTTTGGCTTAATTGTTATGTGGATTACGCGTGTAGTCTTTACATTCCACTACAAGAAGCATTTGCGTTATAGCATAGCTTTTTTTGGCGGATTAAGCATCACATCTATATTTTATTTCCTTTTAGTAAGCGGATTGCGTACGAGCCCAATGCTTGCTTATATAGGATGGACGCCTGAATGGATAGATGCGCATAAGGCTAACATATTGCTAATAAGCTTTTGCTCGTTTACCGTTTTAATGGAAATACTGCATTTGCTAAAGGTTAATATCTTCCGAATTGTAGTATTGTTCGGAACCTTTGCTTTAGCTATGGCATTTGCGGGAAACGACTTAGTCAATTTTATAGGTACCCCTTTGGCAGGCCTTGAGTCTTTTATAGATTTCACTAACAATGGTAGCGGATATACACCAGATAACTATATTGTAAGTGTACTTGCTGGCGAAAGTCATTTGCCATATAAGCACGTGTTTTTAATAGGTGCTGGTGTTATTATGACTATAGCTATAAGCACTTCTAAAAAGGCACATAAGGTAGTAGAAACAACCGTAAACCTGTCAAGACAAGACGAGGGAGAAGAAGTATTTTCTTCATCACGCTTAGCGCGTCGCACTGTTAGAGCTGTATTGAACACAACAAATGTAGTGTCAAAGTACGTACCTCAATGTGTTTCAGAATGGATTAATACACGTTTTAATCAAGATGGTGTAATACTCGAAGAAGGTGCAGCATTCGATCAAGTACGTGCTGCAGTCAATTTGGTATTAGCAGGCTTGCTTATTGTTGTAGGTACCACCTTACAACTTCCCTTGTCTACCACCTATGTAGCGTTTATGGTGGCTATGGGTTCGTCTTTAGCTGATAGAGCTTGGGGACGCGAAACTGCTGTTTACCGTATTACGGGTGTTATAACAGTGATTGGTGGATGGTTTATTACGGCTGGAGCTGCATTTATAGTAAGTTTCTTAATTGCTACAATTAACCATTGGGGAGGCTTTATAGCCATGATTGTAGTGATGTGTGTGGTAGCTTTGGTGGTAATAAATAACAATCGTAAATTTAAGAACAAGCAAGAGCAAGACAATGTGGACTTGCTATTCCGTCAGTTGGTTCGTAGCCACGATAAGGCCGAAACTTGGCAATTGCTTCTTGAGCACGTTCGTCGTACACAAAGCAGTGTGTTAGATTTTACACGAGCTACTTTCCGCAACATTACGCAAGGTTTGATGCACGAGAATATGCGCCAATTGCGTACAGCTTCTCACGATATAGAAAATGAGAAAAGTACATGGAAACGCTATCGTCGTAAGGAAATTCTTGGTATGCGTAAGATAGACTATCTTATAGCTGTAGAAAAGAATACTTGGTTTCACTTGGGATGTAATAATGCCACACAGATTATATATGGCCTAAAGCGTATGCTCGAACCATGTGTGGAGCATGTAGATAACAATTTTAATCCATTGCCTCAAAACTATATAGATGAGTTTATCCCTATTTGCAACGATGTAGACTCGTTCTTAGAGGGTGCACAACGTATGATTTCTTCTGGAAACTTCGAAGGGGTAGACGAGTTGTTGGTAGAAGGTAACGCCATAAAGAGTAGAATATCGCAAATTCGTCATGCACAGCAAGACCGTATGCAACGCGAAAATTCTAATATAAAGGTAGCATTGCTTTACCTTTCAACCTTGCAAGAAACGCAAGAACTTATGTCGGCATCTCGACACATATTGCGTGCAAGCAAGCGCTTCCAAACGCAATGATAAATTGAAATACAAATACAAAATAAACTCCAAGAAGTAGTTATCTACTCTTGGAGTTTATTTTGTTTCAATATGTAGTAGCACACTATATATGTGCGTTCTCATTATCTTGGTGCTTTCACACTTGCGCCAGTTGATTTGTCTATTATAATGTTGCCTTTGTTAAAAACATTGGAAACATTAACGCTTGAGGCGGTGCTTGCATCAATTCTTATTTGTTCTACTTTGCCGTAAGAGAATGTGGCATGTGCAGACGAAGAAGCATCAATATCAAGTAGTGAGGTGCTTATGTTATTGATAGAACACTTGCTTGCACTCGATACATCAACTTCTGTTTTTTGGCTAACCATTAATGTTCCGCCTTTGATGCTTGCTCCACTACTAGTTTCTATGTCAGCTTCTTTTGCAGAAACATTATTGTTCCATGAGATAGAACTTCCAGAACTTGCTTCCATTTCGAGTTTGCCGTCTATAGTTACATTTTTGTTTATCTTAATGCTTCCACCAGAACTTGCCTCTAACTCGAAATTGCCCTTAACTGAAATATCGCCCTCGATGCTGATGCTTGCTCCTGCATCTGCTTCAATAGAATTTGCAATAGGACCATGAACAATCACCATAGGACGACCATTTCTCTTAATCTCTTTTGCGTTTTTGAAGTAAATTTTTAACTTGTTACCGCTTACTTCTGTCTTTAGCTGATTAATATTGTATGCGTCAAGGTTTATTTCAACATAGGGTTTCGCTGTTGTAGGATAGTAAACCACATCTATGCCAGTAGATACATCTATGGCATTAAAAGAACCAATCTTTCTTGTTTCGCTTGTTATCTGATCGTTGTTCGTTATGTTATACTTGTTGCTATTTGTATTGCTATTGTTCATAGTTACATTAGTAGAGCAAGCATTTAGTGACATTACGAGCAGTGTGCCGATGCTTAATATTTTTACATTTGATTTCATAATATCCAGTTTTTATGATGTGTTTATTTATAGTACATTATTCGTAATAAATAAATTGATTTTCTGTTAGTTGGGTTATTAATTTAGGGTTATAATGCGCTTTGCATTTATCAAAGTATATCGATGTATAAGGGTTCTATGTATTGTGTTTTGTATTTTAAATATCGCAAAGTTATTAAAAACTGAAGATATGTGCAATCTTTTTATTTATTTTCGTTAGTTTATTTGATTGCACCAACTACGCTTGTGCAAACGTTGCTAATAGATTAAGGCTAAAAACTAAATCAGTAAGCTGTTGTATATCTAAGACCTTAATACCAAGGTATAGTTTTTCTGATATTTTCCTCAATTTTTGTGGAATAATAAAGAAAATGGATTGTTTAAAAAGTTTTTTAGAAAGCTTAAAGTAGCCAGTTAACATTCGTAAACTTCATTAAGAGCCACTCAGCAAAAAATATTTTGCACAACTCAAAACAACGAATTTTTGCTTACTTTTTACAACTTACTGAATATCAATGAGTTATATCCTTGCAATATAAAAATACATAGCCAATTATCCTTATAAAGGCTTTCTTATGGCATAAGAATACGTATCCTTATGTCACAAGAACACGTTAGTGAGCAGCTCACTAACGTGTTATAGCAGCACAAGGATACGTATCCTTGTATCTCAACATCCGATGTTGAGTCAAAAAACAGAGGCTTTTTGCCCCTGAAAGTACATATAAAAAGTGTTTGAGAGAAGAATGAGGAAAGTTTACTGGTTATCAGTTACTTTCCTCATTTTG
>CAKQOG010000021.1 GCA_934255485.1 uncultured Prevotellamassilia sp.
ATCACTATCTGGAAGTACTTTTTTTGCGAATTCTTTCTCAAGTTCTTTGCAAAAGTCGTCTGCGATGCAGAAAATTTTAGTAATTTTGTCCTTGCTAATCATTAGTAATTTACTTTTTATTCTACTATAAAGTTACTAATAATCAATGAATTAGCGAAGGGTAGAACGAACTATTTTAGCTCGTTCTACCCTATTTTTTTACGCAATCCTTATCCCGAACTCGCGTTACTTGCCATTGCAATATGTTTGTTATTCGCCCAAAAAGTTACTCATTTTATCTCAGACCATAGGTCTAATAGCCATTAAAAGTTACTAAAACGAGTGTTTTTAGTGAATTTTGTTCACTTTTTAGAGCAGTTTGTATATTTTTTTGAGTTAAACAGTTTTTCAATTTCCTAACTGATAGTATTTTGAAAGTTTACGGTGCTCGCACTCCATAAACACCAGCGTCTCATTATACCTCTTAACCATCTTTATTCCAGAGTCATACCCGCTCCATTATTATCTCAACAATCGACCTGAACTGTGTCGCGCACAGCGAATCCAGATTCTCCGCATTCGTCCAGTCGATATACTCCTTAATAGCATCTATCTTGTCATAGATGGTCTCTATCACCTTCAGTTTGTCTGCTTGGGGCATGGCTTTGTTCGGGTCAATCTCATTCAGCCGCCTCACCATTTCTTCCTGCTCATCTTTCTTTCCTTTCCAGTACCCTACCAAATCAGCGTAGAACAACGAACTACGAATAGTATCGTCCATCACAACGGGCAATATCCGTTCCTTATAATGCTCATCTTCCAGAATGCCAGTCAATTCATACATGCAATTCTGGGAATACAAGTATGCCCTACTTAAAACGACGATTACCTGCTTCCCTGCTCTGATGGCATTCATGAAGTCCTTGATATTCTCGTTATAAGGGCAGTCTTTCTTGTCTCGCTTGTAAGGAATGTTATGCGTATCCAGAACATAGCACAGGTAATCTACCGTATGCTGAGAACTACTCTCCCAATTGTAAGAAATATATAGTATATCCTCAACGGCATCATTACCATCAGCCGCATCTTGTTTTTCTTCACCCCCGCGATTAATGTCACTTACATCCGTCCCTAATAGCTCTATAACAGACTGTATATCACTGACTCCCGGATAGTACTCATAAAACTTGTCTTCAAAAGCGATGATATAGCGGTTCAAATACTTGAATTCTTCACCTTTCTTTGTAAGGTCTTTCAGATATTGCTTGACTTCCTTCAGTGCTTCCTCGCTCAATAAAGCTATTTGCTCCAAGGATGTCATAATGCTATTTGATGTATGAATACCGTCAATCTTATGTTCTTGACAGTACTTTACAAAATAGCACAACGACGGTATGGCGTTCTGTGTCGCATAGTTAAAGATGAAATCCTCACCATGATCCATCATATCCGGATGCCGTACCAGATAGTCAAGCCCGTCTAGACTTCCCATACTTATCAGCAACCTTACCGCCCTGCTCAAATCATAGCCAGTATAATTTTTAAACTCCGGCTCCAGTTCTTGTCTTACCCAGCCATCATCACCTAAGTTTCTGTGGATAGACGTATAGCAGAACACTTTATCTGAAATACTCATACTCCGGCTGGCCGCTTTTATCTCGTCTATCATCAACTTCCCCTTGATTAGCGTTTCCAGAATATTGGCTGACAGGTTATGGGAAGATAGAGCAAACCTCAGGGATTCTTTGTATCCTTCGCTTATGTGATTCTCAACAATATAATTGGCATAATCGTAAGGTTTGTTGCTCCTCACATTACTCGACAATCCCTTTAGTTTCTTGACAACCTCCGGAGCCAATGTCTCTACAGGTACTCTCTCTGAGACATACTTGAACAGCGTGTACTCTGTATTAAAATAGTTATCTTTGTCTTTCCTTGATATACTTAAGTCCGAATAATCCAGAAGCCCTATAAGTGTTTCTTGGGACACTTCAAAATACTCATGCAAAAGCATTGAGACAGCTACTTTCGAGAAATAATAGGGTTGCTCTCCCCGGCTTACTTTCTCCACCGTCCTTTTAGCTGTTGTCAGGCAGCGATTCCTCATCTCATCGGTTACGGTCAAGTCTTCATTAGGATTCAACATCAGTTCTTCTATCTCCTTCATGAAGAATCCATCGTACACCTCTTTGTTCTTGATGCCTTTTATGATTCCCTCTTTATCGTACTGGTTGTTATCATTGGCATACTGCAAGATGAATCTGTAGGCATACTGATTATAACCATCCTCTTGCTGCCGCAGGTAATTCCAATGCTCTCTGCGGGTTTCAAACTTGTCAAGGCTTCCCACCATCTCCAGCACTTCTTGCTTAAAAACAGAATAATTCATAAAATCGTTAAAGCAAGTCCGTAGTCGTTCCTTTCTCTTATGAAAGCGACTATTGGCAGGAACCAACTCCTTGTAAAGGCCATTAGCATATTCAGCAACTTCTTCACATGGCATTTCATCATACCATGAAGCCTGTGCGCGGTGATGCTCATTACCTTTCTCAAAATGACTAAAGTCTTCTTTTACATCATCCACGGTCATCCATAAGGCAGCCATAAAGAAAACCTTTCGGATGTTGTCGTGCTCTAACTCATTTGGGTTTTGTTCAATAAATATCAGCTGGCACTTCTTGTAGAACTGCTCTCTTCCTCTTTCCCTTAAGTCCGCATCCAAGTAGGCCTTGCGTATAAGTGCTAACAGCTCTTGGGAATGTTCCTCCCTGTCAAAGCGATAATGGTATTCTTTGAATAGCCTTATATAGTAATTTTCCAATAGGGGTACTAACTCTTGGTGGCCGTTTCTGATGGAAGAAGCCAAAATGTTGAGCGCATTGCTCATCATCTGGTTATACTCTTCCCATTCATCGCGGTAAAAGCTACGTGGATTATAGAATTGATGTGATATAATCTTCTTGACGCTATCTTCCGTTTTTACTTTACTGAGTGCATTGTAAACAACAGTTCTCGATACAATATGCGTGGTTATCCCCTCCCGCTGGTTGTGAACATGCTTTTCCTTGTCCAGAATATAATCCACATAGCCATCAACCCTTTCTGCAACATCTATCAGCTTGATCATCGAGCGGATTGCCTCGTAATGATCGGAAGTGCTGACTATCGCAAAGAAACGTTCCAGATATTTTTGTTGGGAAAAGAAATTATTGTCCATATATAAGAAGGATAGGTCGTGCTTCTTCTTATACGCCAACGTCTCTCGTGTTTTTTGCTCCAGTGTTTTGAAAAGTTCCTCAGTCAGTTCCTTACTCTCATATTGCAACCACGTCCAGTTCAAGAAATAGCAGAGGCACATTAGGTCTGAATAATAGGCCGTTCCTATTTCTGCGTCATGCAATTCATCAATGATGAAACGTATCGATTCTTGGCTCTTGGCGAATTCTATCAGATTCTTGTAATCCTGAGTAAGAATGCTAGCCATCCGAATACCCAACGATTTGTATTCAAGCATCAATCCTTTGAATACATCGCACCGGGTCACCGCGCTCAGCATGTCACGGTCAATATAGATAATCAGTTCCAGACTGGCAGTGCGTAGCCATTTGATAATCTCTTGTATGTCATTCTCTTCTCCCCTGCCATACATAGAGACCCACAGCATAATGATATTATACCATTCAGCCTTTATCCTTCCCGTGGGTTGTACCGCAAGTTGCTTCGCCCGACCGATGCCCTCTCTTTTTAGGTAATTGGCTACGAGCCATTCGCGAAAGGCATTATGCTTGAAGGAGTATCTGCCATCTTCACAGCGTATCAAGTCATATCTCAAGCATTCCGTAACATTGTCTGGATTATTATCCAAGCATATCAGCAGTTCTTCATTGCTCAGTGTCTGCACATTCAGCAACGATAATCCCAATGCCACTTTTTCAAGCAACTTAACGGAATCATTAAAAGAATGCCTTACTGCCAACTTAACCCTTTTGCTTTCCTTCTCCTCATCATAACTCTTTTCTATAAACAGTCGGTAAATCTCAGCCTTGTTTTTAGGCAACTGTTTATTATTGTCTTTATATGCTCCTATCAGCACGTTCAGGAAGAATGGATTCCTGACAAAATCGGTCAGTTCGTTCTCGTTAATCATAACGGCCAACCCGTTACCTGGTCCAAGCATATGGTTGATATGGTCATTGGCATCTCCATAGCTCAACTCTTCTAAGAAAAGGTCACAAAATTGTTCCAACTCCTTTTCCCTTCTGTAATTGCTCCTGCAGGAGAGCACCATCTTCATTTCTGGATGGTCGTAGGCATACCCGCTGATTTCCTCAATAAGGTCATCATACTTCTGCCCGTTCACCTCGTCAAGAGCATCTATCACCACCACGATTTCCTTTCCTTCCTCAAACCTGGCTAATGGAAGTTCTGTTCTTTTCAGCTTGGTGTTATTACGCACTTCCAGCATTATGGGCAGATAGAGTCCGCTTTCCTGCAATTCCCAGCAGAGTTGCTTCAGTTCCGTCGTTTTTCCAGTCTGAGCACTGCTGTAAATAATGAACTTATTGGTAGTTGCCTCTACAAGGCCAGTAACAAATTCTACCAGACAATGTCTTTCTCTCAGTTTCAGAGCATAGTAGATAAAACTGTCCTGCGTATTCTCCAGTGAGCAATACCGTCTGATATATCCTTCTACAGTTTTGTGCTTGGGCAAACCTCTCCAACGATGATTCTCATTAGCAGGGATATTCGACTGAATCAAGGCGCAGAGATTATCTACTTTTTTCCCCACCTTCTTTATAGCCTGCTCTTGTATAAAGTGAGCACAATCCTCGTCTTTGCGCAGTTCGTCAGCCCATAAGCTAACAAGATTCCTGATGGCAGCAGCATCCTCTTCATTGTTCCTTCCTACCACTTCGGACAACTCTTGGGGAGTTGAGTATCTTTGCTGCGCAATCCGTTGTCTCAAGGCATCGTCAGCGCTCCATTTCTCCAATGCTCTCTGGTAGCAATGGATAATCTTCTCCTGCAACAACAAATCTTCCCCAAACGAAAACATTTGCTTTAAGGATGGGATGTTACCTGCCATATAGGAAGTAACGAAACCTACAAAAATATCAAGGCTTGTCATCTTATTCTATAATTCAACTGGCAGGTAAAACTGCCCACAGTTTTTAATAGGTTCAATATTCACTATTCTATCCGAAGGCAGCACAGCGTGGATAGCTTGTATAACAGCATCAGGGTTGATGTCCTGTACATACACTTTCTTCAAGTTGGGCATTCCGCTAAAAATTGCCCTATCAGTAACCCTGTTAAAAAACGGGAATGAATAACCAATTACAACTACTATTTCAGTATCGTTTATAGTTTGAGTTAAGGTTGACTTGATTTTCTCATTATTAGTCGATTTTTCCCAAGCAAACGACAGATGCGTTTTGAAATCTAATCCAATTCCCGATGTATCCACTTGTGAATCGTGATAAAATTCTATTATCTGTAGAGCCGCAGGCATATTCTTTTCATCATCTTTGATATACTGGATGGTTGACTTATCCTCAAACGTCGCAGATCCGTTGATTTTGATAATTACACCATGGTTTGGCTGCTGTGGCCATTCTCCTTGAATGTTCTTTTCAAATAGAGGCAGTTTACTATTGTGATTATAAGCCTTGTATGCATTCTCTATCTGAGAGTCATAATTCCAGGATACAATACTGATATCTTTGGGTAACATCAGGTTCCCCTCTTCAAGCACATTTGCAAGAAAAGTATCATATCTGCCATCAGGTTTGTAAACTAGTTGCGCCCATACGAAGAAAGCGCACAAGACGGATTTCAATTTTTTGAATTCGCACGCCCTGCCTGTCAAATAGAGTTTACGTGCATATGTATCAATTGTGGCATGTTCTTGAATTCCTTTGATGAGTTGATCAATATCATAGAGCATGTCAAGTCTCTCTGATTCTATATTGGATGCAGACTGCCTGTAAGTGTTTTGAAATACCATCTCGCAATCAGAAGGTATCACAGCCGTCTCTATATAAGCTTGAAATAAAGCAAACTGCTCCGGTATCTCCGACACAACGGGAATACCTTCAATAATTTTCTTATCCTCACCTCTTCTGCCATAACTGGCTCCTGCACCAAGGTAATATATTGTTCTACTCATTTTATATTTCTTACGTTATTTACAATTCTCTCAGACCATTCTTATGCGATGCCCATATCAAACTCATAAAATGAATCGTAGGCTGACACTCTATTTCATTCAGGCATGCTATCTCATCATGGGTAAGATAGTCTTCATTCCCATTACACAATAGTTTGTCTGCAACCACAAACATAGCGGGGCTAATAATACCTGTATCTATCAATTCCAGTAACTCTTTCTGATTATCATTAAAATCGATATTGGCGCAAAGTTCCTTTCTGTCATTGTAATAAAGTCCCTTCAATTCAGCATCCTTCTGTACCAGACGTCTTCGATGGTAAAAAATACCATTATCGTGAATATAGGATGCATTTATCGGAGAAGGAGAATCCTGACCATTATTCTTAAAATAATTTGCTTGCGTTTCAAGCCACCTCTTTAATTCCTCCCTGCCTGTCGGTATTCCACCTAGTGAAGATACCCACTCTAGCATGTCGGGGACAGCTCCCATGAAACTGACTTTAACCTTTCTATCATCTAAATTCCATGATAAACAGAATGAAATACTATCCTCTATACCATTGCTGTTAAGTCCCTTCAAGAGCATCATTATCCCTTCTATTGTATTCATTATCGTGCTTGCAGGATTATTGCCACCGTGATAAATCTCTGGTAAATCATGGAAATTGTCTCTATAGCTAATGAAGCGGCAGTTTGGATAGTCCATTTCTCCTCCACAACGTCGTATACACTTTGCCAAATCAAGAGCCATCAAATCTGTTGTTTCTACTGTCCCCTCCATCAGTTCGCATGTATCAAAGTCTCTATAGAGTCGTTCTACTCCTTCTTCACCTTTTGCATGGTAACTATATAGCAATCTGACGCCATCTCCTTTCTTAAGAACAAACGGCACAAATTTTGAAAGGGGATTTATTGGCTGCTGTTTCTTTCCCACGAAGGGCACGTTTTCGCCAAAATATCTATATACATCCTGATTACCCCTAAGATAATGAGTTATAAGACTCTTCCATTTCTTGATTGGCAATGGTCCATCTATTCTGAAAACCTTAGTATATACTGCAGTATGCCCCGTCGCTGTTATCGAATTTCCTAACCGTCTGCATATCGCATCAAGGTCATAACTTCGTATAGCTCCATCAAAATGGTCAAAAACACCGGTTGTCGTGTCATAAAATGAATGCAGATATCGACAAGCATACGTTCCTTCTGGCTGTGTCGGTACTTCTACGTCCGTAACCTCCTCCATCTCAAACTGACGCTTCCCATCTTTTTCTTGCCACACAAATTCAGTTTTCTTTATTTGATTAAAGAGATATTCTGTTTTATTCGTGTCGTATGCAGTTACACCTTCCTTTATCTTGCTGATATCATCTGTATACTCTGGCCCATACCAATAGTCAAACTCTTGAGTTTCTTTAAATGATGGCGTATATCCCACATAGTCCAAATCAACCCGTATTCTCACAGGGGTCTCTTCAGTGCATGAATCAAATAACTCTTTTAGAAATTCTTTATTAAAACAATTATAGCGGGATAGTGAACGTCTTAGGTAAGGATGTACTAACACCGCAAGACTGTTCTTCTTAGAGGCAAAAACACCGTCTCCCTTATAATCAAAATTTTGAAGTAGAACATTTAAAAATATAAGTCCATCTCCGTCTATATTATCTCTAAGGAATGGGAATGCATCAAGTACAATGTTATTATAGCCGTACAACACAATTCCATTTGACATCATACGACATACATCCTTCGTTAATCCCAAGCTACTCACCTCTTTGTTGAACTCCTGTGAATACTGCAGGACTCGTTCTATCATTTTTTCATTAAGATAGTCAGTTCTGGCTGCCATCACCCAGCGCTTCTCTTCTGTCGTTTCTGGCAAAGAAGTGTTACCCAACAAATAGGTACTTTCATGAGACAAGAATAATGCTGAAATACGAGTAACTCCTAAGGGACGATGGATATCATGCTCAATATTTGATGGCACACAACGATCATAGCCTTGCCATAGTGCATCTTCCAATGCCCCTATTGAGAACCTAATACCAGACTTAGACATGCCATCTGTCAAATATACTCCCGTTAAATGCTTCATTTTTCTACTAAATCAGTTATATACCTACCTCTCCTCCAACGTCTTATTATTGGAATATAGAGACTATCTACAAGCTTCTCTAAACTGCTTGCCATATTCATTCACATAAACCACACTATCTGTGGTCTCGATTTTGAGTTGCTGTTGAGGATACGTATTTTTATATCCATCAAGCACCTGCTCTAAAAAAGCATTTTGTTGCAAAGCAGTATAATTGGCCCCAATAATAGTTCTATCATACATTAATTCTAAAATGCCAAATTTGCTCATGCGAATAAGAGATGCAGATACGGCAAACTCGTCATAGCCATCGATTGTCCATCCCAAATACCACTCGGGCAATGCATTTGTATAAATCTGGTTGGTACCTTTAATTGCAATTCTCGGATTAATCGCCATTACATATCCATGGGTTTTTGATAACTTCTCAAAGAGCAATGCATCTAACCTGTTCATTTTCTTGATAATATCGACATAGGATGGGTGCACCACATTCTCCTTACTAATATCCATCGAATTGGCAAGCAAGGCGATGTACATTTCCCTCAGTGTCTCATTCTGTGCTGTATAAGTTAATGACTGTAGCAAGGGCACAGCTATTTCTGGGTCAGGACTCTTCAGCCGCTCCTCAGGTACTTTCTCCAATCGCTTTTGCACCTCTTTCTCAACGTAGTCCTCTATCTTTTCCCAACACCAAAGGAAACCACGTATTGGTGCCAGTAATACTTTTACAGTCCTTCCAGCAACAGCCCCTACTTCAGATACAGCAGGTCTTGCTGCATCCTTATATACTTCTATACCTAAATCCTTCATCAAATCCATATATTCTTCTATATTCCGTAGTCCCGGCATCCTTTAGATGCCCTCACACCCCCATAAGCCATCTCCACACTGGAACCACGGGAATTCCTTCCTCCGTACCCTTCTCATCGTAAGTAATCAGCAGGCACTTCCAGTCATTGTGCGCCTTGGCATACTTCGCCAGTGGCGGCACCTCCCTGTTGTAAGTGGTTTCATCCTTGATGCTGTAGGATACCTGTATGGCCAACTTCTCATCAGGTACTATGAAGTCTATCTCCTTCTCAGCGTTCAAGAAAAACACATTCTTTTTGCCAAATCGCCTGCACAGCTCCACTGCCACCATATTCTCCAGCAGCGAAGTCTCTGAGTTCATCAAGAACAGGTTCAGCAACCCATTGTCAACGAAGTAATATTTCTTCTGCATTTCCTTCTCAGTCAGCTTACCCACCTCGTTCTCCATGGGAAGTATCAGCCAACTGTCAGCGGCATAACCCGCATAGTCTATCGTAGTAGGCACACTGATGGGCGACCCCGTTGCCACTATCACGTTCTTCAGCCTGTTATACGACAGCGGTTGCTTCACGCTCTCTGCCATTTTCTTGATTAGGATATTCAGCACCCTATCGTTCTTAATGTTGTTTCACGCACAGATGTCACCTAGGTAGATCTTCTGGTAAAGACTTGAAAGCATAGCCCGCTTGTTCTTAAACGACTGGATTTCTGGCAGACCACCGTAATAGAAGTATTCGTTCAGATGTCGTTTCACCTCGCTTCTCTGAATCGTGTCATACTCCCAATGCTCCTTTAACTCGACATGCTGCGCTGCCAGATACTCTTTGAATGAATATGGGTATGCATCATAGATAAAGAACCGGCCGCCCAGCGTAGTTGCCACCTCCTTGCTCAGCATCTTTGCATTGCTGCCCGTCACGTAAACACGGTATTTAGCATCAGCCAGTCGACGCACAAACTTATCCCAGTGAGGAATGTTCTGCACCTCGTCCAGAAACACTACCGGCTTCTTGCTATACAGTTCCAGATGGGCCTCCAGCAAGCTGTTGAAGTCTTCTTTCTGGAATTCCGCCAAACGTTCATCCTCAAAGTCCACAAACAGAATCTCGTCCCATCCCTTTCCGACAGCTTGTAACTGACGCACGCGCTGATACAACAGGTACGACTTACCCGCATGTCTCACACCTACTATCACATAGTTGCCATTCTCTTCAAATTCAACGGGACGGTTCACAATCACCGCCTCATCCACCTCGCGTTGCTTACTGATCAAGCATTGTTTGATGACATCTTTACTGACACTCATATAAATTGTATTTTATAGGAATTGCACTATTTTATAAAGTTTTGTTTGCAAGGATAGACATTTTTTATAAAACAAAATTAACAAGCCATGCCTTTTTGCGATAATTTTACACTTTTTTTATCACAAATCATCATTTTCCCTACTTGCCTATTGTATTTGCGTTGCCCTAAACACTTCTGTCAGATGCGACACAATCCTTCTTCCACGTTACCACTTTGAGCTTTTATTAGCTTTTCAACCACAGCCTTGACGCTCTCACGTATGTAGGAGATTTGTTTGGCACCCACGCTGACCTTGCTCAATGCCATTGCACTTCTTGGCATTCCATGGTCATAGTAGAGATAATACAATGTACACATCAGAAGGGGATTGCTGCCAGCATGAATTTGGTCACGGAGCTTGACGAACATCTCCGATAATGCTTGTATGGCAGACAACATGATTCTCTTTGACAGAGTCGCTAGTTCATCAGCGGAATGTCCCTTCCCAAAAGTGAATACAGCCATCTGAACAAAGGACGGCAATGACTCCCAAAACTCCTGAACTGCCACGGAAGGAACATATATGTATTCGTCGTCTTCCTCACTTTGGTCCTCGTCCGCTAAACTAAATTCCCTTATCAGAAATTGCTCAGATGGGCCAGTGGCATCCTTTTCCCCTACTGTCTCTGTGTACACGCCAAACCTCAGATAGCCCTTCATTCCCATCAGCTCGTCAACAACTCGGCTGGCAGCGACAGCTCTTTCATCAGCAGACAGCACTTCTTCAGAATCGGGTGCAAGCAATTTGCGGCATTCGACAGGAACTGATGTCGGCACAAAGCCTACCGCCATCTTGAATATGCGTTCAAGGCAACTGAAGTCGTTGCGCCCCACCTTCATCATTTCCACGGAGAAACGTGAGTATTCATTTGGATGCTCCTGCTTCCATGAATACACTCTGTTCATTGCCTCTCTCATGGCATGCTTTTGGAAATCTTCAAAGGGTCTCATCTAGGGTGAGTTTGCTGTATTAGATTCTTCTTTTTACTTCAATAATGACAGGACGGTTTCTGGAGCAATCTCCATCTTAGTGATAGCACATAGGCTTGTACCCATGTCCTTCACGCTTGCTCCCATCAAATACACATCCTCATCGATAATAAGGAAACGGTCATGAGACTTGTGTGGAAGCTGAATGAAGGTAATAGGATTATACTGTTCATTATGTTTGGCGAGATCCAACCGAAATTGCTCTGTATAGCGAGAATATATAGTAGCAGACACCGCGTCATTTCTTTTGTCTAACAAAGTAAGAACCCTATCATCTACAAAGTTGTCTATTAGAACGACACGCGCATTTGCACTACGGATCAAATCTGAGATATAGCTCCAAGCATCCCACACACAACCTGTAGCGAATATCTGTTCAGGGGTAACTCTTGGTGCCAGTTCGTCCATACGTTTTAGTACCACTTCGACCTTTTTATCTGTCAACATCTGGTGCTGTTCCACTTTCTCAATGCGTTGGAACATGCCTGCATTGGCAGATAGGAAGCGACGCATGGCAACGAATGCGTCCATAATACGGATGCTTACTTCTATGGCAGTTTTGCTGCGCAATATTGTGCTCAACTGAGTTACTCCTTGTTCTGTAAACACATAGGGGAGGTAACGGTCGCCACCTCTACCTTTGTTTGAGGTCACAATTTGTGACTTCAAAGAATCCCACTCCTCTGGAGAAACCTGGAACATGAACCTTTCGGGGAAACGTTGAATATTTCGTTTGACTGCTTGATTAAGAACCTTGGTTTCAACTCCATATAGTTGTGCTAATTCTCTGTCAAGCATAACCTCTGTACCTCTAATCGAGTATATGTGAGATTTTACTTGATCAATGCTCAGTTGGTCATGAACAGTAATTTGTTCAAGTGCTCCTTCTTTGAGGTCACGATTTGCGACCTCAAATTTATCTGTGGTCATTTCTTTCTTTGCCATTTCGTTTTCAAAATGTAAATGTACAAATTTACATGAAAAAGATTACACTATGCCATTTTTGATTGAAATTCTACTTATTTGCCAATAGTTTGAGAAGCATCTCTGTTTTCTGTTCCTCGGTCATGTTCTTGACATCTTCCTCGGTCACCTTTGGCTGTAAGTCTAACAACTTGTTGTTGTACTCGAACATGGTTTCCAGCGGATATTGGGCGATGTATCTTTCTGTAATGGTTTTGTCGATTGCATGCCCCATGCTCTGTGAGATATACCTCTCCTCCACTTTGGCATGAGTGAGGTTCGTTCCGTAAGAATGTCTGCACCATGTTCCCGATGGACGGACTTCCCAATGAAAAACATCCTCACAGATTTTGATGACACGGTCTTGCACATTTGAGTTCTCCTGAGAGATACGCTTGCGTTTGTCGGCCTTATGTGTTGCACCTTGCAGAATATCTGGGAACACGAAGCCATTGAGAACGGGTTCTGCCGCTATCTCATCAAGGATTTTCTGTAATGGTTCAATAATGGGGATTATTACTTCACCGCCACCTTCTGTGCGATTTCTGGTCTTCACTCGTTTGAATTTGAACGCTTTCCTACCAGAGTCGAAATAGAATTTCGAATATTTAAGTTCGGCTGCATCGGCCATATTGAAACCGTTACACAGGTATTGGACAAGGAACAATCCCAGTGAGTAATGGGCTTTTTCTGCATAGCCTTTCTTCCATGTGTCAGGATAGCGTTTCTCGATAAACACCCGATACATTTCTGTCATCTGCTGGACATTCAGGTAGTGATCCTTCCTTGTGTCGCCGACTGGTATTGCTACGAGTTTCTTTTTCTTGACATTAGAAAATGGATATTCTTGGTTGGTAAGATAGCCCCGTGACACACATTCATTCCAAACTGCACGACAGTTTCGGAGATAAAGGCCTCTTGTCGCCTCTCTTATTTGACCGATTAACTCACCGTTCTCGTTCAGCACACCATTTTGCATTCCGTTACTCCAATACTCAATATCTTCCTTCCCTACCTTAAAACCAGTAATCGGTCTATCCCAGAGAATCTTTTGGAAGGATTTCATGGCGCACTCGTATGACTCGGCAGTAGTGTATTGCTCTCCGTTGTTGTTAGTCCGAAAGAAATTAATCCTGTCTTGCCACACGCTAAAAAAGGAGGCTTCCTTAGAGGTGTCAACACCCGTGATGGCTGCCTTTATTTTATCGAGCGTCAGACTATTCTCCAGACGCTCAATCAGCTCCACTTGCGCCTCAAAGATGGCATCAAATTCCAAATTCTTTTCGTAGAGTTCTGAGCGGACAGCCTTGGCGCTGAGATTACAAACTTTCGCGAAATCTTCCTCCGTGAACTCTCCGGCCACAAAGTTGTACCACGACTTTCTGTCTATGGTATAGCGCATTACGACGGGAAACGTGTTCTTGTCTTTCTTCGGATGACGCTTGTCAAGGATGAGCGCATAGGTGCAATTTCCGAATCGTGCGCTCTTGTAGGTTGTGTCTAATTTCTTTGCCATTTTTAGTCAATAGTCTGGAGGTCTCAACTTCACTATTTTCTCTATTTTGGGAAAACAATGGGAAAACAAAGTCTCTCATTTCCTCCCGAAATCCCGTGTTTTCCGATGTTTTTCGGGAAGACAATGTGAAAACAGAGGCGTTTTGATATGGGGTTTTAAGATAGTAACTATTTGGTAATTAGCAAAACTTCTGATATTAGAAATTCACAAAATATCATTCTGCCTTACTCATAATCTGGAGGTCCTAGGTTCAAGCCCTAGCTGGTCCACATTAACGAAAAAGCAGTTACGAATATCGTAGCTGCTTTTTTCTTATTTATGTCGAAATTCTTTTACATTAAGAGGTCTGCAAGTATTTGGGGTCAATGGATATTAAGAGAGTGAAATTGCAAACCTATCGTTGAGAACTAAAATTCTTTTTATAAGACGAAGGCGTTTGCCCCATCCTACTAACAAAGTAGCGACGGAAACTACTGATAGAGTTAAATCCTGATTTGGTTGCAATTTCTTGTAACGAAAGATTGGTTGTTTCTAAGAGAACGATAGCTTTTTTAACTCGCCAACTATTAACATAATCATAGAACGTTGTATTCAGTTGTTGATTGATATAGTTTGACACATAGGTACGATTTGTACCTAATTCTTTAGCCAAGTCGTTGATATTAAGCAATGGGTTTAGATAAATTTGTTTTTCATTGAATACTCTGTCAAAAGCCTCATCAAAGTGATAGCGTGATTGGCTTTCACTGAAATCTGTAGAAGATTCCACCTGTGGCATATTGCTATTTATATCCTCTATGTTTGATGTATACAATATTTCAAGCATATCCTCTTGCCTATACACAAAATAGCACAATAATCCTAATATAACAGAACAAGCTACGTTATAGATAGCAGCAGCAAATGGCGTTGAAATTTTAGTAGCTACAAACCATACTGCTGCTAAAGCTATATATAGAAGCAAAAGTAAACGTATCCAACGTAGTGACAAATTATCATCTGAAGAGAAATTAGCAACAAGGCGCTTATTAAACTTTCTCACCGCTATAAAACCATAGCCTATAATGACAAACGAATGAGCAAGTGCTAACAACAAAAGCGTATCATATATAAAGATTGAAGGATAGATAATATATGCTAATAAAGCCAATGCATAAGGAATTATGTTGGCTATAGCAAACAATAAATGTATACGCTGCATGTGCGTAAGACGATATAAAAGCATTAAAGCTAATGGCACAACCGTCATTTGCAGCATATCTGTAATATAAAGAACATTGTCACCAAGAATATTGTGAATAAAGAAAACATAGAACTCAAATAGACTTAGCAATAATAAATAAAACATAAAGTAAAAAGCTGTCCGCTGCAGTTGATGATGTCGTCCTTTAATATATAAAGCTAATGTTCCAAGAATTTGAAACATTAGGAAAAGACCACACGAAACATCGCGAAGCCGTATTGATAATTCAGTATCCATCTATTATATAATATCGTTAATATTAGATTCAAATTACATTTAAAAAGATTTAAGCGCATCACACAGAGCTTATTCTAAATAAGCTACTATCATGTCATAAGCTTATTTTCATGCAAAGTTACCTTTACATTTAGATTGTTAATGCTTCACAACGTAAATTTTATGTTTCAATGCGTACAAAACCACTCTATCAAGCATTTTTGCTCGTGTGTGATAACCATTGAAACCCTATATTTGTGAACACAACAATATCAATCAAACCTATCTAATAACACACTTGAGATATGAAAAGAATATTTTACACACTACTTGCAGTCATAACATACTGCTTTTTATCCTCGTCTTTGCCTCTATATGCACAGAACGTTTGGAACGGAGGTTTTGACAAGGATCTCTTTGGAAATGGGTCTGCAACAGACCCATTTCTTATCAAGACAACCGAGCATTTAGCAGGTTTTGCAAAGAGAGTAAATTCTGGTGAAGACTTCAAAGGAAAGTACATTCGTTTGGATGCAGACCTTTATATGAGCGACACTTCTAAGCCAAGTGCAGATAAAAAGCAATGGGAACCTATCGGTGGAATCTTTTATAATCAAACGGGCGCATGGGACTGGATATCTGACACTCTCTATTTCAGAGGTCACTTTGACGGTGGAGGACACACCATATACAACTTGTATTACAACCAAGCACCCGACTTCGGTAAAATAGACATTGACGACCCTACTAGCGACATTCATCTTGACTTCTCTGGATGGAACAAAGGACTCTTTGGATATTTAGAGGGTGGTTCTATCAACAATCTAAAATTGGAGAATGATACCCTTATTGGCGCCGTTGCCATTGGCGGAATCGCAGCTATCAATGTAGGAGGAACCATTAGCAATTGCTCTGTAACAGGTTTTGTTGGGTCTGTCGAAGATGGTCCTTGCGGTGCCGTTGTTGGTTTAAACCATAATGGAATAGTAGAATACTGCTCTGCAAATGCCACTGCAAAAGGCACACGCTCTGCAGGAGTACTTGTTGGCACTAATACAGGAGCTAAAGCTATAATACGCGATAGCTATGCCGAAGGTAAATGTCATGTCACTCAATATCGTGCAGGTGGATTTTGTGGGTCACAGTTCGATGGTGCCCTCATTGAACGTTGTTGGGCCAATGTAGAGGTTACTAACAGCGCCTATAAATATGCCGATTTTGACTGTGCCGGATTTGTATCAAACAACGATGGCATCATTCGCGAGTGCTATTCAGCGGGCAATGTTACATCGCCCAAAAGCGCTGCAGGTTTTGTGGCTTGTAATGTTGGCAGCATTGAGTCGTGCTATAGCACAGGTAATATCAAGGTTGGAGGATGGGGCTGCATAGCTTCTGCATTTGTAGGACAGAATGGTGTAGGATCTACATATATGGGAGATATTGTTGGCGATAGTCCAGGAATAACTATCAATTGTTTCGCTACAGGCAAATGTAGTGGAGCAGATGATCAAGCCGCTATACGCGGTTTCCAAGCTAGTATTTGGAATGATAGTCAAAACAGCACACGCACACTCTTCTGTTCTTACAACTGCACCATCAACCCCGTTTCTGATGTCTACACACGCACTTTAGGCGGCTCTATGACCAAGACAACCATACAGATGCAGAGCCAAGAGTTTGTAGACACGCTCAATATGGTTGCTGCTTGGATGGGCACTAGCACGTGGACTTATCGTCCTGGTCAATATCCCCAACCAACAGGAGTAAAAGCTACTAACTTAAATGATTATATAGCAGGAGGCAATGGAACTAAAGACAATCCTTACCTCATAAGCACTAAAAAGCACTTGCTCAACTTTGCCACACTGAGTAACCTTGGTTGGGACTTCCGAGGTCAATACATCAAACAGACTGCAGACATTGATCTTAATCTCCCACAAGAGCAATGGAACGAAGAAATGCCAGATGAATGGGTGCCTATCGGACAAGGCTACAATCGTAATAACTTAGTGGAAGGTGGCTATCCATTCACTTTCCGTGGTTGCTACGATGGTGGCTATCATGAAGTGCGTAACATGTATATGAATGGGAATTATGACAATTCAGGTTTCTTTGGTGTGCTTCATCATGGTGCAACAATCAAGAACTTAGGTATTACTAACGCATGGGCAAAGACCTCAAAAGGCAATATTGGCATTCTTGCAGGCTGCTCATCACGCTATTCGCACAATGTAAATATCATGCAATGTTGGACCTCTGGCCGTGTGGAAAGCACAGGTTGGGGTGTAGGCGGAATACTTGGTCAGATAGCTCTCGAGGGCAACACAAACATACTCAACTGTGCAAGCTCTGCCCACATTTCAGGTACAACAGATGTATCGGCTGTAGTGGGCGACCAAAACTATATAGGCGGTGATACCTATAGCAACGACACTATAGCCAATTTCATCTTCTCTGGCACTTTCGACAAAGAGCGCTACCGCGTACCCATGGGCGAGAAAGAACGTCTTTTTAATGCACTCTACGACGCTAATATCTATCAATACGCTACTGATCAAGAGGTGGTATACAGAATGGGCGGACGGCCTACAAGTTTTTTGCAAAGCAAGGAATTGGGCAATATATTCAACTATTGGATAGACCAATGGAATGCCACCCACAACCTAAAATTAGATTATTACAACTATCGCGAAGGTAAGTACATTGCAGCAGAAAGCAATTTTACACCTCCTTACAAAGTCACCTTCAACTCTAATGGAGGAACAACTATCATAGCACAAAGTATCTTAAAAGATAGCAAGATTAGCGCACCCACCATGCCAACACTCAACGATAAGATTTTCGCAGGTTGGTATACAGATGTAGCAAACACCCAGGTGTTCGACTTTAACCGCACTCTTAGCGAAAATACTACACTATATGCTAAATGGCTCGATAATTTTACCTACGACCTCAAACCTTTTCAAAACCCCTTTGCTACCACCTATATTATCAAAACTAAAGAGCAACTACTTGGCCTCTCTATAATGACCCGAGGCATCGAAGGAGTACAAGACGCCACAGACTTCACAGGTAAGACCATTAAATTGGGTGCAGATATTCTGCTCAACGATACGGATAACTTCGCATATTGGGGAAAAGAGGTACGTGCTATTCCTTGGTTATCAATAGGTCCTACCTACAACAAAACCTTTAATGGAACATTCGATGGACAAGGGCACACCATTTCTGGTCTCTATCAACTCCACGAGAATGTAGATGGTTTAACTAACTTTAGTGGCATACAGCAAGGACTTTTCGGCTTTTTAGGCACAAAAGCCAAGGTGACCAATGTTAATATTACATCTTCTGCCATTCTACGCACTGCAGAAGGTTCAGGTAGCAGTTCTTACGGCTATGTAGGATTGTTAGCAGGCGAGAACCATGGATCGATAGATAATTGTCATGTTGAGGGAAAAGTAGAAGTTCTTGATGGCTGTGATGTAGGTGGACTCATTGGTAACAATCGTGGACTTGTTGCTAATAGTAGCAGTGCAGGTAGCGTAATTACGCACGAACACTGGCTTAGCATGAGTGTAGGCGGACTTATTGGCTATAATGAATTATCCAATGAGACCGACACATTACGCAATTGTAACTCATCAGCTGCAGTTGAGGGATTTTGCAATTTGGGGGGACTTATCGGCTATAGCAAACAAGGCGTTTTATTAGATTGCTACGCTACTGGTAATGTGAAAGACAATGGCCATGCCGGATATAACATCGGAGGATTAGCAGGACAAGCTTGCAACTTGGTTTCTTGCCATGCTGAAGGTAATGTTACGGCTGCTAATAACAACCATATTGGCGGACTTGTAGGTAAAGCCACTAATCTTAAGAGTTGCTATGCCATGGGCAAAGTTATTGGTAATGAGAATGTGGGTGGACTCGTAGGTAGCCCCATTAGTAATGATATTAATGCTGAAAACAGCTACGCTACTGGCGATGTAAGCGGCAACAAATACGTTGGTGGTTTTGCAGGCATTGGACGCAAGCACACTTTATGCTATAGCACCGGAAATGTGAGCGGAAAACATTTCATAGGTGGATTTATCGGAGGAAATGGCAATAACATCACTCAGTGCTATGCCAAAGGAGATGTTACATATACTAGCGAAAACACACAGAACCAAGAAGTATTAATAGGCGGATTAGTTGGAGAAGGTTCTGAGATAACCAATTCCTATGCCACAGGCAATGTTCAAGCAAAAGGAGGAAACTATGTAGGCGGTTTAGCTGGTAAAGGGTCTACAATGAAAAATTGCTATGCCACAGGTTCTGTAGAGGGTTGGAACTATGTAGGAGGCCTCATCGGTGAGAGCAAAGACGACATAGAACTTTCTTACTCTACTGGCAACGTGAAAGCTAACGGCATTGTAGGTGGTCTTATTGGTAATGCCACTAAAACATTTTGGAATTCATCAAATGGAGCTAAATATTGCATGGCAAGCGGCAATGTAGAGGCTACAGAAGACTATGTAGGGGGGCTCATTGGTAAATGTGATGGAGTCTACGTTACTGAATGCTATGCCCAAGGCAATGTTTACGGAAACAGCAATATTGGCGGACTCTTAGGACAAAGCTATGGCAATACCACCAATTGTTATGCACGCGGAAGTGTCACGGGCAATGGTGAGAATATAGCAGGTCTTGTAGGAGGTACTGCTATGAGCTACGTTCATTCATCATTTGCAACAGGAGCAGTAAACGGGCCCGAAGGTAGCACTGCTGGTGTTCGTAGCAATGGCTACCCCGCTTTCGACAATGCTAAGAACTACTTTGACAAGCAAACAACGGGGCAGAGCGGCAACACGCTCGACACACCATGCAGCACAGAAGAAATGAAGAGAATAACTACTTTCGAAGGTTGGGATTTCAATAATATATGGGGCCGACGCACTGATATCAATGATGGTTACCCCTATCTGCGCTGGACTATAAAAGACAACCTACCCAACGATATTGACCAACCTCTTGGCATCAATAACGTAATAGACAAGCACCAAACGAAAGTTCGTAAGGTATTAAGAGATGGTGAAATCGTTATCGAAACCCCACTCAACCAAATCTATCGTACAGATGGCAAGAGACTTAAATAACCACCTCTAAACAAAAGGCAGCCCCTCAGAGATGTAGGTCTGCCTTTTGCTTAATTATTGACAAATAAGTACAGAGTGGTTCTATAAAACAAAATTTATAGAACCACCCTTAATATCTTGCAAAGAAATATAAACATGAAAAAGGCTTGCAAATAAATAACTTGCAAGCCTTTGCGCTTCAGGATGGGCTTGAACCAACGACCCCCTGATTAACAGTCAGGTGCTCTAACCAACTGAGCTACTGAAGCCTATCAATTCAGCGATGAAAAGTTCTACTAAGTGCGCTTCAGGATGGGCTTGAACCAACGACCCCCTGATTAACAGTCAGGTGCTCTAACCAACTGAGCTACTGAAGCATAAGTTTAAAAACTTATCATCTTTTGCTGAATTGCGGTGCAAAGATAAGTGTTATTTTTGAAATAAGCTATATCTTTGCACAGAAATTTTCAAAAAAAATTAAGATGAATAAAATATTGGGGATTGGCAATGCCCTTGTTGATATGCTTGTGCAAGTAGATAACGACTTCATTCTTAATGAGTTAGACTTTCCAAAAGGCTCTATGCAACTTATCAATACCGAGAGATACCTACAAGTACAAGAAAGATTTAAAAAATTAAAACCGCTACGTACCACTGGCGGTTCGGCCTGCAACACGATATTGGCCATTGCTAATTTAGGTGGCGAGCCTGGACTTATTGGCAAGGTGGGATGCGACGAGACTGCAACCTTTTTTGCCAACAACTGCAAGAAGCATGGCATAGCAGCTTGCTTGCTCAAGGACTTAGAACTGCCCACAGGGGTTGCCTCAACCATCATTTCACCAGATGGTCAACGCACTTTTGGCACCTACTTAGGTGCTGCTGCCAATCTTCAACCAAGCGACATACAAGCCGAATGGTTTGATGGCTACAAATACTTCTACATAGAGGGGTATTTGGTACAAAACCATGCGCTCATACGCCGTGCTGTAGAATTGGCCCACGAAGCTGACTTAAAAGTGTGTATAGACCTTGCAAGCTACAACATTGTACAAGAGGACAAGGATTTTTTTGAGGAACTCTTGCAACAAACCGACATTGTGTTTGCCAACGAACAAGAGGCCTTTGCTTTTACTGGGTGCAACGATGCGCAAAAAAATGTAGAAACATTGGCTAATATTTGTGGCATGGCAGTTGTTAAGATCGGCAAGAAGGGTGTGCTTGTTAAATGTGGCGACAAACAAGTGCAGTGCCCTGCACGCGAGGTAGAACATGTAGTAGATACCACTGCCGCTGGCGATTACTTTTCGGCAGGTTTTCTGTATGCCCTATCACAAGGCAAAGACCTCATGAAGTGTGCACAATTGGGTTCGCTCTTAGCTGGTCACATCATCGAGGTGGTTGGCACAGCTCTTTCGCCAAGCACATGGGCACAGATTAAGAAACAAATTTAAAATACATTAACTGTATCTCCCCTCTCCCACTCCAACTCTTGGCATATATAATCTAAGCAATGAAACGATTAATATTCTTATTAGCTCTAACGCTCTTATTCACACAACAGGCTGTAAAGGCGCAGACTGTTAATCACAACTTTGAAGTATCCAAGAACCTTGACATCTTCAATGCGCTCTATCGTGACCTCGACTTATACTATGTTGATACGCTAGATGCTTCAAAAAATATCAGTAATGCAACACAATATATGCTTGAGATGTTGGACCCCTACACCGAATACTTTGCCGAACAAAACACCGACGATCTTAAGCAACTTACCACAGGCAAATATGCTGGTATTGGTGTTCTTACGCATTTTCGGTCCGACCTTAAACGCTGCATTGTAGCCAAAGCTTTTGCCGATATGCCTGCTGCTGTGGCAGGCTTACAAGCAGGCGATGTTATTGTCGGTATAGATGGTCGAAACATTGAGCCATGTACATCTACCGATAGCGAGGTGCAAAGCCTATATGCCACAGATATCAGTGCAAAGATGAGAGGCGAGGCTGGTACAACCTTCGAACTAAAGGTTCAACGCCCCTACACCGACAAGATACATACTTTTAAAATTACGCGCCGCAACATTGTGCGTCCGAGCGTAACACTCTCTGCCATGGCAGCCGACAGTGTGGGCTACATCAAGCTTTCGCAATTTATTGAGGGCACAAGCAACGAGATACGCCGTGCCTTGGTTGAACTAAAACAACAAGGGGCTCGTAAACTCATACTCGACCTACGCAACAACCCTGGAGGCGTGCTCGAAGAGGCTGTTAAAACCGTTAATTTGTTTATTCCGCGTGGCCGTGAAGTGGTAAGTACTCGCAGCAAGGTAAAGGAACTTAATCACACCTACCGCACCACACTCGATGCACAAGACACCGACATCCCCATCGTGGTTCTCACCAATGGTGGTTCGGCATCGGCTGCCGAGATTACAAGTGGTGCCTTGCAAGACTACGATCGCGCCGTAGTGATGGGACAGCGCACTTACGGCAAAGGTTTGGTACAGCAAAGTCGCGAATTGCCCTATAAAGCCATTTTAAAACTTACAACTGGACGGTACTACATACCATCGGGTAGATGTGTGCAAGCCTACAAATTCAAGAACGGAGAGCCCATACATTTGGCCGACTCGTTGAGCCACGAGTTTCACACTGCCAATGGACGCATTGTACGCGATGGTGGTGGTATCACCCCCGACATTGTGCTAAAGGCAGATAGTCTGCCCAATTTGATGCTTTATATTGAAAATAGCAATCAACTATTCGACTATTGCGTTCAGTATCACAACTCACACCGCCACATTGCCTCGCCCACTGACTTTAAGCTAACCAAAGAGGAATATGCAGATTTTTGTTCGTTTATGAAAAAGAACAAATTTAGCTATGACCGCCAGAGCTTACGCCTGCTCAAAACGTTGCGCCAAGTGGCAAGCCTTGAAGGTTACGACCAACAAGCTAGCGCTGAACTCGATGCGTTAGAGAAAAAACTGCAACACAACGAAGACTACGACTTTGAACATTGGGAGAAAGAGATACGCAAAATAGTTGAAGGCACCATCATTGAAAACTACTATTACGAGAGTGGTCGTGAAAGCTATAAACTACTCAACGACAATGAGGTGAAACAAGCCGTAAAATTGTTGCACAACCGCTATCAAATGCATAAAATTCTGAGTGGCGAACCCGACGCATAAACACTTAGAAAGTTAGAAAAGCAAACGCTCAAAAATCGAGAAAAACAAAAAAAACATTTGTTGTTCAAAAAAAATCGATTTTTGAGCGTTTTTATAACTTATTGATAACCAACATATTATCAATTTTATAATGATTTTTCGCCTTACCAAAAGTTACAAGAATACGTATCCTTGTGTGCTTATAAACGTGTTATTAGGGTACAAGAATGCGTATTTTTGTGTTGTAAGAAACGGGTTCTAAGCATATAAGGATACGTATCCTTATAAAAACTCAAGCTATTATTGATTGTTTTTACCTCTTTTTTTGTTAAAATCATTAACAAATCCGTTCTATTTTGAACTTTCAAAATGTCAATAAATGTTCACAAATAAGTCAGTAAAAAAACTGCGTAAGAGAGCCATTATTGCTTCTCCGCATGCAGTCCGCAATCGGCAAGCAGTTTGATAGCATCAACATACTGCGCAATGCCTACTGCCACCTCTTTAGCAGCTTTCATGGCAAGCACAACCGTTTGCGGACGGTGCACTACATCACCACCAGCAAACACACCACGACGCGTGGTCATGCCCATCGGACGGTCGCCAACTACCACGTAGCCCTTTTCGTCTACCTCAATGCCCTTTGTTGAATCGACTATACGGCTTGCTGGGCGCGAACCAATAGCAAGGAACACACGATCAAAGTCTACCGTACGCTCACCATCGGGGGTAGAAAGTCGGATAGCCTTTACACGTTGCTTTTCGTTGCCTAAGAACTCAATAGAATTTGTTTGCCACATAAAATTTACGCCCTCTTTAACAGCATCTTCGTACTCGCTCTGTATGGCTGGCATTTCGGCCTGTGTGCGACGATAAATAACCGTTACGTCGGCTCCCAATCGGCGTGCCGTGCGTGCAGCATCCATTGCCACATTGCCACCACCAATCACTGCTACTCTGTCGCCCTTGCGCAAAGGCACCATCTCATAAGGCATAGCCCCTTCAACATAGGCATTCACGTTGTGCAAGAAGTCGGTAGACTGCGTTACGCGGCGCAAATCAGCTCCAGGAATGTTGAGGTTTTGAGGCAAAGCCGTGCCTGTTCCCATAAAAATAGCATCGAAACCATGTTCAAAAAGGCTATCAATAGTGACTCCACTCTCGGGCGAACCAACAAGGCAATTAGTAATGAAATGTACCCCTAAGGCTTCAATCTTTTTCACCTCGTTGCGTACAACAGATTTTGGCAATCGATATTCGGGAATACCATACATCAACACACCACCAAGTTCGGGCTGTCCCTCAAAGATTGTTACCTGGAAACCTTGGCGAGCCAAGTCGCCAGCAACGGTGAGTCCAGCAGGGCCCGAACCAATTACTGCCACCTTGCCACGCGTTTTTTCGGCAATGCGCTCATGCGTTAAGTTCATGTCGGCATCGAATTGTGCAATAAAACTCTCAAGTTTTCCCACACGCACAGGTTTACCTTTTTTGCCCAACACACAATTGCCCTCGCACTGTTTTTCGTGTGGACACACTCTGCCACAAATGGCTGGCAAGTTAGTTTTTTCGTGGAGTATAGCCATTGCCTCGCCCATGTTTCCCTTAGATAGTTCATGTATAAAGTCGGGAATATTATTGCCTATTGGACAGGCTTTTTTACACTGTGGCACCTTGCAGTGAAGGCAACGCTTGGCCTCATCAATGGCTTGGCGCGTGGTGTACATTTGGTTTACCTCTTCAAAATGTGCCAAATGTGCCTCAGCTACTTCGGGAGCGGAATGCACAGGAGTATCGAACAATGTTTTTTCGGTAAAAGTTTGATCGAATATTTTAGAAGTAGATTTGTTGTCGGTCATGTTCAAATGTGTGTTACGTGCTTTTAATTTTTATGGTAGCATTTTATGGGTGGTTCTACAACATTTGCAGCAATGGATTGTGCGGCAAATATTGTTGAACCACCCATAACCTACTAATACATTTGTAATTAGATTAATAAATTACTTTATTGCATCTATCACTTGCTCAATACTAAGCGATTGTTGTTCGCCCGTTTCCATATTCTTAAGAGCTACTTTGCCCTCATTCATTTCATTTTCACCTACAAGTGCAACAAATGGCACTTTATGAGCATTGGCATAACTCATTTGCTTTTTCATCTTTACCGAATCGGGATATACCTCTGCAGAGATGCCAGCCTTACGTACAGCAGCAGCCAAACGCAAGCAATAAGCGGCCTCTTTATCGCCAAAATTGATAAAAAGAATGCGTGCGCCAGAGTTAGTTTCGGAGGGATAAAGGTCGAGCTGAGTGAGCACATCGTAGATACGATCGGCACCAAACGAAATACCTACACCGCTCAAGCCTGGCAAGCCAAAAATGCCTGTTAGATTGTCGTAGCGTCCGCCACCAGTGATAGAGCCAATCTGCACATCAAGAGCCTTTACCTCGAAAATACAACCCGTATAGTAGTTTAAGCCACGTGCCAAAGTGAGGTCGAGTTCAATCTCGTTACGCAAGTCACTTGCCTTGAGAGCTTCGAGCACAAATGCAACTTCATCAATGCCTTTTAAGCCTGTTTCGCTCTGTGCAAGCACCTGACGCATGGTTTCGAGCTTCTGCTCGTTAGTGCCAGTAAGTGAGATAATGGGCTGCAATTTCTCTACTGCTTCGTCCGATAATCCTACAGCACGCAACTCCTCGTTTACCTTATCAAGTCCAATCTTATCAAGTTTGTCGATAGCTACAGTGATGTCCACTATTTTATCGGCAGCACCTATAATCTCAGCTATGCCGGTAAGGATTTTGCGGTTGTTTATTTTAATGCATACGCGTATACCGAAACGACTGAATACCTCATCAACAATTTGCATAAGCTCTACCTCGTTGAGCAATGAGTTAGAACCTACCACATCAGCATCACATTGGTAGAACTCGCGATAACGGCCCTTTTGTGGACGATCGGCACGCCATACGGGTTGAATTTGATAGCGTTTAAAGGGCATTTGGAGTTCGTCTCTGTGTTGCACAACATAGCGTGCAAAGGGCACAGTTAGGTCGTAGCGCAAACCCTTTTCACAAAAGCGTGCAGCGAGTTGAGCAGACGATTTTTCAGCATACTCCTCGGCTGATACCTCGCCACGGAAGTTACCCGAATTAAGTATCTTAAATAGTAGTTTGTCACCCTCTTCGCCATACTTACCCATCAATGTAGATAGGTTCTCCATGGCTGGTGTTTCGATCTGACGAAAACCATAAAGGGCATACACTTTGCGTATGGTGTTGAAAATATAATTGCGACGTGCCATTTCTACAGCACCAAAGTCGCGTGTTCCTTTGGGTATACTTGGTTTTTGAGCCATTATCTGATTTGTTTTTGTTGTTTCTTTGCGTGCAAAGGTAGCAATTTATAACGGAACACTTTATATAATTTACAGATTAGGTTGAGCCACAAACAAATTGTGCCTTACCCTCTGCTACAACAAAGTATTCTTCATCTTTTTGAGCTTTTCGATGCCTCTTCTTACTGAATGTAAGCCAAACTGTAAGGGATTAATTTCGGACAGACTAAGCCACATCCAACGGGCTGCATCATCGGCAGCGAAAACTGTAGTTTCATCTTTTATCACACACAAGAAAAAAGCATCTGCTGTATGCACTATATGGTTAGAGTAACTATAATCGTTGGCCTCTGAAAAGAGAAAACGATAAGAAATAACTTCGGCATTTATCTCTTCTTTCACTTCTCTTATAAGGCCATCGGTTATGCTCTCACCTGGGTCTACAAAGCCCCCTGGAAGGTCGAGAGTACCTTTTGCAGGGTCTTTTTTACGCTCTATACACAACAGTTGTCCACGGCTATTCAGTATAACAGCTACAGTTGCCGCTGCTGCATTGGGGTAGAATATGAAGCCACATGACAGGCATTGCTTGCTATACGCATCATGCTTGACAAAGCGTGGTGAACCACAATGTGGGCAATAGAGAAAGTCTTGTAAGGGAGCCATTCTTCTGTGTATTATTGATGAAATATATTATGTAGGTATTCAAAATTGATTTATAAGTAGGTGTTCTGCATTATTTGTTATGAATTTTGAGAATCTACTTACTTCTTACAAAAAACGGACGGCAATTCACACCTTTTAAGGTTGAAAATGCCTTCCGTTTTCTCTTTTAATTATATCTGCTATGCCAATAACTAAGCTTCGGTCTTGGTGTTATTGCTACTGCGTTTTCCTTTGTAAGGACGGCGATGACGATTGTTCTTTTTAGCTTTGTCTGGGTTAGCATTTTCGCCTTGTTGCGAAGTTGTCGCCCCTTTATCCTTGTGCGTTATAGAGCCTTTTTGGGACTCATCTGCAGTGGTTTCTTGTGCGCTCTTAGGTGTTGCACTCTTTTTTTCAGAAGACTTTTTGCCTGCGGCTTTCTGCGCTGGATTACGGCGTCTACGGCGATTTTGGTTGCTTTTAGACTGCCTTCCTTTATCGGCTACATTCTCTTCGTCGGCTGCAAATGAGGCATAATCATCGTGGCTTGTACCAAAGATTATGTCGTCGAACGATAGTTTGGGCAGAGGCGTTATCGATATAGGCTCTGATGGGGCTTGCTCTGCATCATCAATTGAGGTTTCGGCCTTTTCTGCAACTACTGCTTGAGAAGAATTGGGCTGTGTTGCAGCTGCATCTTCGTTCGTTTCATTCAGTATTGGCTTTTGCTCGGCTGTAGATTTAGCCAAAGGCTGAATGGCATTTTCTGCTACCTCTGAACTTGCTTGCTGAGTCTCCTCTACATCGTCAGTTACTACATCTTGAGGGGTTGCCTCGGCAGTAGGTTGTTGGGGGTGTTGTTCGTCCTCAACTACTTTAGCAATAACAGTCTCTGACACTATAGTACCATCTTCTACTAACTTGTCTTCCTCAGTTATTACCTTTGTCGTTTCCTCAATTTCTTCTGCTGACAATTGCAAAGAATCCGTATGCGACTGGGGTACTTCTGCCCCACTCTCTAATGCCTTATCTGCATCTTCGTCCTCAGTAGACCTGTGACTTAATGAGCCAATGAGCGCAGATAGTTGCGCATGGTTTTGTTCACTCTCAGCATGTGCGGTTGCAGCATCGGGTTGCAAAGGCATAGAAGTTTCTGCAACTGGAGCCTGTTGTTCGATTGTTTGAATAGGCTCCTCATTTGCTTGTTTTTCTACAATCTTTTCTTCTTTCTTTTGCTTCTCTTTGCGCTTACGCTCTGCCTTGGCACGCTGACGCTCTACTTCGGCAATGCGTTCTGCCTCACGTTTTTCTGCCTTTTCTTCGGCTGTGGTTGTACCTTTAGCAATGCCTTTAACTGCATCGCCTACGGTTTTTGCACCTCGATTGCGCGAACGTTTTTTACGAAGTTTTTCGTCGGCTGCACGCAACTCATCTTCGTCGGGAGGTGCGGGTATTCCTCTATCTTCGACAAACTGCGAGGTGGTTTCGTCTTCAGCTGGCGGTGTATCTATCACTTCGTAGCTTGCGTCCTCATCGTAAGCTGTATCGTATGCTTCATCAGATACTGAAGGCTTTTTACTCTTAGCATTTCTGCGCTCCTCTAAGATAGGTGCATCGTCGAGTTTGCATTTCTTGCTTGCAGTAATATTTAGACTTTCTTCTATCTCTTCGATCTTGGGCAAAGCAAACGATTCTTCAGCTTCCATAGCCGTGCGTTTTTCTTTCGCACGGAATATACTATCGTATGTTTGTGCATCTTGGCGCATGCGGGTCAATGCCTCTTTTGAGGCTTCTTGTTGGCTCTCCTTTTTAGAACGGCCTGTGCCTCTACCCATAATGATGCCCTCTATGCTAATGATGGTGCTAAAGCCTTTTTCGCCATTGTCGCTAACAGTGTCCTTAAACGTTGTGTTAATACGATTTTTTTGGCTCCACTCTAAGAGTTTGCTCTTAAAGTTCACTTCTTTCTGCGCAACGTTGTCAAGGTCTACATAGCGACCTATAATGCGATTTGAAATAAACCAATGGCAGTATTTGTAACCACGATCTAAATATATAGCTCCCATGAGTGCCTCGAACGCATTGCCGCCAATATTGGTGTGGCTCATGCGGGTGCCTTGGGCTGCAATGATAAGGTTTTCGATTCCCATCTGTGCTGCAAGACGATTTAAAGCCTCGCGTTGCACAATCTTAGAGCGTGTTGAGGTAAGAAAGCCCTCGCGCTTATTGCTAAAGTGACGGAAGAGAATGTCGCTCACTACAGTTTCGAGCACAGCATCTCCTAAGTACTCAAGGCGCTCGTTGTTGAGTGGCTTCGACGTATTTTCATTTCGGTTTCTACGCTCTCTACGCTCTTTTACGTTGCCCTTGCGTTCCTTGGTGCTTGTTTTTTCATCACGGCGAAAACCTAAGGATTTATGCGAGAAAGCAATGCGATAGATTTCGATATCGTGGGGATAGAAACCGAGTATATCGTATAAAGCCGAAAGAAACTCCTTGTTTTTGCGGAAGGGGAGCTTCATCCGGTCAAGTAAATTTACAATCATTTGTTGTGTGGTGATTATGTATGGGGGTAAAGCAAAATATGCAAATGTGCCAGTAGTGGTATTCACTCACTTGCACATTTGCACTTTCAAAATTGTTTTCGACCTGTATCATCACTTACAAAGTGGTGGTACATAGAAAACTTAGTCCTCATATTTTTTCACAATGCAGCAAGCGTTGTGACCACCAAAACCAAAGGTGTTGCTCAATGCAGCACGCACGGTACGATGTTGTGCCTTGTTGAAGGTGAAGTTGAGGTTGTAATCAATGTTCTCGTCCTTATCATCCTCTTCGTGGTTGATAGTAGGAGGTACAATATCGTTCTTTACTGACAAGCAGCAGAAAATAGCCTCTACTGCACCAGCTGCACCAAGAAGGTGACCAGTCATACTCTTGGTTGAAGAGATGTTGAGTTTGTAAGCGTGATCACCAAACAATTTAGTGATAGCCTTAACTTCTGATATATCACCAACAGGAGTTGAAGTGCCATGTACGTTGATGTAGTCAATATCCTCAGGCTTCATCTCTGCATCTTCGAGAGCTGCCTTCATAACGAGGTTTGCACCTAAGCCTTCGGGGTGAGAAGCTGTAATGTGGTGAGCGTCTGCTGACATACCAGCACCTGCTACCTCACAATAAATCTTTGCACCGCGTGCCTTTGCATGCTCTAACTCTTCGAGGATGAGGATACCTGCACCTTCGCCCATAATGAAACCATCGCGGCTCTTGCTGAATGGACGTGATGCGTGAGTGGGGTCGTCGTTGCGTGTTGAGAGTGCATGCATAGCGTTGAAACCGCCCACACCACATGGCCAAATAGCAGCCTCGGCGCCACCAGTTACCATTGCATCAGCCTTGCCCAAACGAATGAGGTTGAATGCATCTGCAAGTGCATTGGTTGATGATGCACAAGCTGATGTTGTGGTGTAGTTAGGGCCATGGAAGCCAAATTGAATTGAGATTTGACCTGCTGCAATGTCGGCAATCATCTTGGGGATGAAGAATGGGTTGAACTTAGGACCATTTTCCTTGTTTATAGCATAATAACCTGCTTCTTCCTCGAATGTGTGGATACCACCGATACCTACACCAAGCACAACACCAATGCGATTTTTATCGATAGCTTCAAGATCCCAACCGCTATCCTTGATAGCCTCCATTGCTGCTACAAGTGCGTATTGTTCGTAAAGGTCCATCTTGCGAGCCTCTTTGCGATCGATAAAGTCGGTAGCCTTAAAGCCTTTTACTTCGCAAGCAAATTGAGTCTTAAACTTTGATGCATCAAAGTGTGTGATAGGACCTGCACCGCTTACACCATTTTTGATATTCTCCCATGTTTCGGGTACAGTGTTACCTACTGGGGTTAATGCGCCAAGACCTGTTACTACTACTCTTTTGAGTTCCATAAGATTTTTTTTGTTTGTTAATTGATTTGTTGTCGTTCTTACAGAACACCTTTTGGCCACTTGCTTTTGCGTATTTGCGCAATGCATCTTTTTATTGCTCTATTGCATAGAAAAGCAATGCTCAGCACATTTGCATCAATGCTTTTAGTAGATTAGTATGCGAACGCATACAATGTTTTTTACATGTATTTAAGCACTATTACGTGCCCACTTACTAATCTACTAAAGTTCGTGTACATATATGCTTTTGTGCGTACTGCCTTGATTGCCATACATGGTTATGTGGACTTTGGTTCTGTTATGTAGTACGACTGTAAAACAATGTTTGTGTATAGAAAGCAGAAGATGTTGCATTCATCAAACAACGCTTTTATCAATGAAATGCAACAATAAATAATTAACGTTTAACGCTGTCTTCACTCTTCGCTCTTTCATGAAAAAGGATACAAATGAGTTGTAGACGCAGAGCGTTAAACGTTAATCAGCAATTACTGTAAATGATGTCGTAAAAGACAAGATTATTTGTTGACGTTCTCTTCGATGTAAGCGATAGCGTCACCAACAGTTGCAATCTTCTCTGACTTGTCATCAGGAATAGTGATACCAAATTGCTTTTCAAATTCCATGATGAGCTCTACAGTGTCGAGAGAATCAGCACCAAGGTCGTTTGCGAAGCTTGCTTCGTTCTTTACTTCGCTTTCGTCAACGCTGAGCTTGTCAACGATGATCTCTTTTACTTTCTTTTCAATATCAGACATAGTTTCTTTATTTTGTTTATAATGAATTATGTTCTTTGTTGGTTAAAATTCCGAGTGCAAAAGTAATGTTTATTCCTAATACTGACAAACTTTTACTTTAAAAAGATATGATATAATGCACATTTTTTGATTTTTTGTGCGAACTTGATTATATATATGCAAGTTTTATTGCATATCAAATGTTTTTAAAGCATGCTTGTACAGTGTTATTTAGGGGTGGTCTATTATTTTTGTTTATAGAACAGTACTTAATACTACTTCCAAGTATTGATGTCTTTTTGGTCTTCTACTTTCTCCTCTGTTGCATCTGGCAAGTTAGGAAAGAAATCAATGCCAGTAAGTTGTTCGAGTTCATTTACTGAAACTGCATGGTTCATTATCTCGCTTAATGGAGCTTTGTTTTTATATGAATAACCATACTCTTTATGCTCCATCCAAAAAGCAATAGAATGATATACCCCATTCTTAACCTTTAGCAATGCCATATAATAGTACTTAGGCACAGCCACTTTATTGCCATTATTACGTGTTATGTACGACTTTATCTGCCCCTCCTTGATGGTTCCACCTTTCACTACATAAAGCGTATCTGAAAAGGTTTTGCTACGCCCTAACTTCTGCACTTGACTTTCGAGTGTTACCCAATAATCTTGATTGAAAGAACTCAACTGAGGCGACATATTAGACATATAGAATGTCTGTTCGTTGGCTGTACGGTCATATAATCGGTCGGCCGAAGCACACAAATGTCCACGATTATAATCTCGTCCAAAACCATAATAACCAATGTGCAACGTTGAACTTAAGCTCGGGTCGTCCATGAATGGTTCGTCTGAACGTCCTACACTTTGAGCACGCGTATTTCCGTCAAATCTAAAAGCCACCCAACGTGAATGGAACTTAGATTTATCGTATTCAAGTTCGTAGGTTACTACCTTTTTCCCATTGATGACTACATCATGCGACACAACTACCGTTAAACCATCTGACAGTATACGAGGTGTCTCCATGCGTGCTGCAATGTCTGATGAAGGTGTGTAAGAACTATTGCCATTGCCATTTGAAGGCGTCCAATTGGGAGTATCGTCACCACAAGAGACGATAATGCTCGGCACAATTGCACCGAGCATCAAGGTTAAAATAAATTTTGTTAGTTTCATCCAATTTATTTTACAGCAGAGTTTTAAACCATTTATTTATACTCTACTTTTATTTTTATCAAGGTTTTGTTCCAAGCGATACACCAGCTATTTCGGCATATGTAGGTGATTTAAGACCTGCTACACCAAAATATTTTGTTGCTTGTCCATAAATGGTAATCTTCTGACCAATATAAGTAGGATGAACAGCAAGACTTAAGCCTGTACGAAGTGCACCAGTGGGCAATTGAATTGGGTAACATTTGTTAGGGTCTGTCTCTGTAGGCGAATCTGCTATAACGATATTTGTTTGTGTTACGCTTGCATCAGGTGCCGTAAATTGGATACCTGTTGAGAATACCTTTCCATCAATATATCCAATAACATAACCTGTTACAAATATTTTAGAACCATCCGTAATGGATTGTGCCTCAACAACAGTCTTTGCATCAGTTGCAACTTCACCACCGGTTTCTCCACCTGTGCTTTCACCACCTTTGCTTGTTAAAGATACAAGATAAGCCAATCCTTGTGCAGTTTCGGGTGTATTGCCTTTAAAGTTTACGACCTTACCACAAACAACGACTTCGTCACCAATTTGTATTTGAGTTTTTCCTTCAGTATACTTCTCATTGTTGAGATAAAGAGCTCGCCATACCTTAAAAGCATTATTACTCGTTCCATCATCAGATATAGTGAAAGAGCCATTGCCAAAAGTAGTATTATAGGCTTCTTCTATACTTGCTATTTTACCTTTAATATAAACATCTTTATCAGAGTTTACATCTGCAGCAAGCGATGCAACGTATGTATTTGCAGCTACTGAATTATAAGGGTTGGCTTTAGTCCCATCTCCTGTTGCTGTAGCTTCACCACCGCCTTGGCTACCACCGCCATTACCATTTATGGAAACTAAATATGCTTGTCCTTGCACGGTTTCGGGGGTATTGCCTTTGAAGTTCACAACCTTGCCACATACCACAATCTCATCACCAACTTTAACTTGCGTTTGTCCCTCCACATATTTCTTATTATCTATATAGAGCGCACGCCAAATCTTAAAGGTATTTGTAGACTTACCATCCTCTGAAATAGTAAATGATCCATTGCCAAAAGTTGTGTTATAAGCCTCTTCTACACTTACTACCTTACCCTTGATATAAACATCATTCTCAGAGTTGACATCACTACCAAGTGACTTGCAATAATTAATTGCTGCCAATGGATTATAAGGATTGTCTATAGTACCATCACCTTTTGCTTCCGAAGGAGTATCGGGAGTTGTAGGAGTTGTATTTATGCCATAAGGAGCAGGCACATCTTCGCATGCTGTAAAACCGCCCAATGAAAGGACTGCAGCTGCAATACAGAAAATATATTTGTTCATATTGTTCTGAGTTATTTTGAATTAGTAATTAGTTTTCTGAAATATCAGTAGTATCGCGCAACTGTATTTGCCAATTGCTATAATAAGTGAGGATACCTGTATAAGAACGAGTATTCTCGGGAAGTTCTACAAACGATACGCGGTTTTTGGTAGAAGTTCGTATGTCTACAGTAGAGCCATTACCCAACTGCAAGCTACGTGTTACGCCATAACCATCATCATGAAGTTCGTATGGGCCAAAAATCTTTTTACCATTTGCAGATACTGTTTCTACCTTATTAAGCACATCGCTCTTTGTTCCTTTTTCAAGCACATCGCGGTTCTCGGGAGAGGCCTCTTTGATGTCGCCACGAACAGTAGCCAAGATTGGAGAGTTCTGATAGGTTTTATTTGCAGATGCACGCAACCAAGCCTTACCATCGACATCGGTTTTATCGATAGGAGTAAGTTCGGGAGCATTTGCATTAGGTGTGCCCACAAGTTGCACATTGGTAGCAAGTAGTTCAAAGAGCATTGGGCCGAGATTGATGTTACCAGCAGATGACACTGTAGGCATACCAATACGAGGAGTCTTGCTATAACAACCCGCATAAAGACCTTTGAGGTTAATCTTTATGCGTTGTCCCAATTTAAAATAAGGATAGAGCGCAGTGCTCTTTACAGCCAAGATAATGCTCTGGTCGTGTGCTGGGTCGGTATCAGCTTTTGAATTGTCAATATTGCGTATGAGCAAAGTTTGATAAAGGTTTCCGCTGATGTCGTTAGCACAAACCACACCTTCGATAATCACGTCTTCGGTTACCTTGGTATAGAAGTTTGACGAGTTACGTGAATAATCTGATGCTGAAGCATCTGCACAATATTTCTGCTTAACGTCGAGAATAGAGGCATTTACTTCACCAATATCCGAAGGGTTGGTCACAATGAATTTGTCTGTATTTGGCGCATCGTGGTCGTCCATACATGAGGTGTTAAGAAGACCGATAGCCGCAACAGCTATGATTGATAAAAACTTTAATTTCATTGCTTTTGTATTACTTTTTTAAAATTTAAAACCAATGTTCAAGAAACCATTGATGGCATTGGCATAATAGTATTTAGCATTCTTTGAGAAGCTATAAGCACGATCGTTACCCGTAGAATAACTATCAGAACGGTTCTGCTCATAACCACCAGTCTTTAGGTTGCGGTTATTGGTAATGTTCTGAACTGAAAGGTTAATGCTTATGCTCTTACCTTTCTTCAAACGGATATACTTGCCTATAGAAGCATCGAGCATAAAGCCACCTTTGGCCTTTTCTTGTTTAGCTCCGTAGGTATCGATAATGCTACCATCTTCTGCATAGAGGATACCACCCTTATCGTTGAGTTCTTTCATAGTAACATCAAACATTTGGTTGCCGTTAGCATCGAAACCTTGGCTTGAGTATGAAGGAACAAACTTTGAAAGACGGCGATATTCAGAGAAGTCGATATATACGCGATCGTAGTAGTTTAAGTTTGCACTGAAGAACCAACCATTAACATTATAGTCAAATCCGAGGCTAATCACACTTAAAGGAGTGCCACTCTCGCGCATACCATCTGCCAACACGCACATTGGCATAGCTTTACCTGTTTTTGGATTAGTCCAAGTATTAAGTGCCTGCAATGTAGCTGCGTTAGAGCCTTCATAGGCAATCTGTGCCAATGGGTTATTTACGTATTTAGCCTCGCCATAAGTACCGACCAAATTAACCGAGAAGTTCGATGTAAGTTGGAGGTTGAAGGCTGCTTCTACGCCATAGTGCTCGCGCTTTACCTTGCTCATTGTGAGATAAGTAAAACGTGATTCATCGTCGTTATAAAAAGCTGTTTGCTCTACACCATTGTTAAGTTGTGCATAGTAGCCCGAAACCTTACCCGAGAAGTTACCCCAACGGAATTGGTAAGAAAGGTCTGCATGGTAGATATCTTCGTTCTTAAGATTATCCACAAAGTTGTTTTGCATACGTGGTGCAACAAACGCATTACGTGCCAATGGAGCATTGCTTTCTACACCTACATTTAAGCTCAACACATTGCCACCATTGGGACGCAAGGTAAAGCCAAAACGAGCACCTCCACCAAGGAACTTGGCCTTGCCGCTCTTGCCATACGAATTGTCGGCTGCACGACCGTTACGCATCAAGCCATCACGTTCCATAAGTGTACCTTCGCCCCAAGCCTGTGCATTGATTTGTCCAATGCCTTTGGTGTATTGATAAATGGAGTAAAGGCGTGCTTTGTCTACATTGATGTTGTAGTTATAACCAAACTTGTCGCCCTTGCCAATAGTGCGGTTAGGATGATTCAAGTCGTTTTGCGCCTCTTGGCTATTACGTCCGTACTCATTGGCAGCAAACTTATCATAGTCTGTATAGACAGTACCGCCAAGTAAGTCGGCCATTGTCTTATAGTGCATCCCCTTGGTATGGTTGTATTGGAAGCCAAGAGCATACTTGTGGTGCTTGTTTATTTCATGGTTAAAAATGGTATTGAAAGTTTCAACCATTTGGTCGTTGTGACGACGCTCTTGATAATAAAGCGTTTCGCCGCCATTCTCGGCAGCAGAGCGGTTTACAGCATACATTCTGTCCCAATTAATTTGGCGATTAGCCTTCGACGAAGTCCAGAAGTCGTAAAGCGTATTATACTCCTCGAGCGCCCAAGGATTTTGTTGCAACCATTCATAGCGATTCTGTTCTGCATTGTAAATGCCGAATACCGAACTGGGCAAATTTTTGTAATAATCAGGACGTGGGTCGTAAGCATTACCATTCCAGCCAAGAGCTGTTGAGCTATACAAAGAGTACTTAAAACCGGCTGCAGTGGTAAGTTTTTTGTTGTCGTTTATCTTCCAATCCCATGTTAGAATGGCAGTTGGTTCAAAATCGTTCACAACACGTGAATTACGTTTCTTACCATTTTGATAGCCCCAGTTAGGGTTGTAATAATGAGAGTTAGCAAGCCAATAAGCCTCTTCGGTTGATGCGCCTTGTTGTCCGCGCTCTGTAGGCGAACCAAAGGTAACGAGCGACAGAGCATGCTTGTCGCCAAAGCGCTTTTCTGCCGATAAGAAATAAGAAAGAGAGTTATAGAACGTTCCTTCTATCACACCCTCGTTGGCCCAACGATAGCCCACAAGTCCAGCAAAAGCCCAACCTGAGGGTAGTAAACCTGTAGCGTGAGTAAACATACCACGTGCCACATAGTTACGATTGCAACCCGACAACGTTAGTTTATTGCCTTGTGCAAACTGGCTTGCGCGCGTATTAACGTTTGATGCTCCACCTATGCCTGCAATACCAAAACGGTTGAAATCGTATGCAGTAACCCCCTCTTGATTGCGGGTAGCATCGTTCATACCGCCTACCATACTATAGCCAAAACGTCCCAACTCAAGGTCGTTGAGTTGCAAGCCATTCATGTAGTAATTGCTGTACTGATTGTCGTAACCACGCACACGAAAGCGCATAGGACTAAACAAATAGCCAACCTCTGAGTTGTAGGGGTCGCTTTTTTCACCCACGATGGTAGACACCGTCTGTGCCGCATCATTGTCGTCATCGAGTTGTGACTCTGTAAAGGTAAAGTCAGCATTATCAATGCCCAGGGTGTCGGCAGGAGCTTGCGCCCATGCGCCTGTTGCTAAGAGCAAGGCAGCCGCCGTTAGTTTTACACCTTTTTTATTCATTTAATACAAAGGTTTTGGTTTTAAGTTTTTCTTAAACGTACATACTTCAAGAAATTCCCCTTTTGCTATTTTACACTACAATGCAGATTACGCATCTCATCATCATGCTGCGTAGCAATAGAAGCATTTAGCATTTGAGAAAAATATCTTATTAATACTTATACGCTGCAAATATACGTAAAATAATACCTATTACTTTTACATTTTTGTGAATATTTAAGTTATGATATAAAAACATAAGTGTAATGTCAGATTTTTTTATCAATTTTGCCGTATAATAGTAATACGATCCTCCTTAAGGATCATTTCTAATTTTGCTATTTATTAAAGTTATAAGTAAGAAATATTAGCACACATTTTTATCATTTCCTCTTATGCGTAAGACACTTTTATCATTCGCACTACTGCTGTTAGCGTTTACCACGCTCACTTCGTTTACCACAAAAGCAACGTTCTCGCAACAGCAAAAACGTTACGCCCTCTATGGTGTTGCATTCTATAATCTTGAAAATCTTTTCGACACTATTCACGATGTAGGCAAAAACGACTACGAGTATCTACCCAATGGCACGATGAAATGGGGTAAGATGAAATACGAAGCAAAGCTTCACAATATGAGTCGCGTGCTTAGCGAACTTTGTACAGACAAACTGCCCATGGGAGCTGCCGTTATTGGTGTTTCTGAGATAGAGAACGCCAATGTGCTCGATGACCTTTTAAAACAACCCTCGCTTGCCAAACGTGGTTATAAGTATGTAGACGTTCCAAGCTACGACCGCCGTGGTGTGGAATGTGCTTTCTTTTACAATCCTCGCATGTTCAAAATGGAGCGTTACTTTTGCGTGCAATACAACTATGGACCTACTGGCAAAGTAAACGACCCTATGCTTGGCTTCACTATTGATAAAAAGGGAAAGGTTCAAGCCATAGATCATCTTCAGGGCGACACCACCTACATCACACGTGGTTTTCTTGTAATGGAAGGACGTATGGCTGGCGAAAAAATTTTCTTCATTGTCAATCACTGGCCTTCGCGTGCAGCGGGTGATGAGGTACGTCAGCGTGCAGGGTGGCAAGTGCGACAACTCAAGGATGCTTTACAAAAGAGCGAACCCGACTCTAAGGTTGTTATTATGGGTGATATGAACGATGACCCAGGCAATAAGAGTATGACTGAACAATTGGAATGCAAGAGCGAAATCAAAGACGTTAAGAGCGCAAGCGATATGTACAACCCTTGGTACAACACGCTCTATAAAGTGGGACAAGGCACACTACTCTACAATGGCAAATGGAACTTATTCGACCAAATAGTTGTAAGTGGCAACCTTGTTGGCAAAGACCGCTCTACCCTCAAGTACTACCAACATGCCATCTTTATGCGCGACTACCTTTTCCAGCAAGAGGGACGCTATAAAGGATCACCCCTCCGCACCCATGCTGGTGGTGTATGGCTCAATGGTTATTCCGATCACCTACCAACCCAAATATATCTTGTTAAAGAAATTGCACAATAATAAAAACAAAGGATAGTTCTATAATATTTATAGATGCTTTCCGCTATACATAAAAACGATAAAAGGCTATGCAGAAATAAGTATTTGCTGCATAGCCTTTTATCGTTTTTATCAATTAGAACTGCTTAATCAAACACCTTAAACTCGTAGCCTTGCGACTGCAACCACTCTATAGCACGTGGCAAAGCGTAGAGCAGTTTGTCTTGGCTCTTAAGCGAATCATGAAACGTTATAATGCTACCTGGACGTGCATACCGACGCACATTAAGCAGCACATCGCGGCCGTTCAACCGAGTTGAATAGTCGCGCGTAACGAGGTCCCACATTACCACCTTATAGCGCATAAGCACCATAATATATTGTTCCCATTTCATCCATCCATGAGGCGGACGAAAAAGATCGGTGTGTAGATACTCGTTGGCTTTATCTACATTTCTTACATACGATCGTATGCCATGCAGCATACCACCTATATGGTTGTATGTATGGTTTCCCAACCTATGTCCACGGCTTTTGACCATCTCAAACTCATGGGGGTGTTTGCGTATGTTATCGCCCACCATAAAAAATGTAGCTTTTATGCCATAGTGGTCAAGCACATCAAGAACCCAAGGTGTCACCTCGGGTATAGGGCCATCGTCAAACGTGAGATATACAGCACGTTCATGCTTGTTCATTCGCCATATAGCACGTGGATATAGCCAACGCAAAAACCATGCAGGTTGTTCAATAATCACAGTCTAAAAAAGTTCGTTATGAAAGAAACATACAAGAGGCACAGAAAGGTCTTGCACCTTCTGTTGCCTCTTGTTAGATTCTGTTTTGTTACAAAATATTACTTACCACTCATTTGTTGCTGAATAATCTGCAAGCCCAAGCGGAAAGCATCCGAATTGCTAAGATTTCTAACCCTCATTTCGTACTGCTTAGCCTGTTTGTCACCTGTTGCAGCAAGTGTGCGCGAAGCTTCTATCAAACTCGTTGTGAGGTAATAGGCAGTTTTGCCATAAGTGTTTACGCGGTTTGTGCCAAGCGAGTTGATATAGTTCAAGTAGTCTACATCATAATCTATCACAACCTTAGCCACACGCGCTGCCTCAGCCTTATTGCCAGCACTAAGCCACAATGTAGCCAATTGAGCATCGTCATCGCTATAAGGGATAGTAGCATCAGGCAGCATCTCCTTACACTTCTTCAACACTTGTTGAGCGCGTTTTGCATCGCCCTTGCTAAGCAAGTCGTTAGCCAACATTAAGAACATACGGCGGTGTGTTTGACAC
>CAKQOG010000022.1 GCA_934255485.1 uncultured Prevotellamassilia sp.
GTGCAAAAGTACGGGGTTTTTCTGATATGACCAAATGTTTTTTGAATAAATTTTTGAGAAATTTTTAGAAGATTTACGCAAATGATTGATAATCAGTGAGAAATGTGTGATAAAAATTTTTCAATATTTTTGGAGATATTTTAGGGGAAGATGATTTGGGGAGGTTTGGGGGCATGAATTATCATGATTGGGGGATGATTTATTTTAGGGAAATTGGCACTGCGTGCGGAAAGGGAAACATAAATGGCCTTTAATTGGACATTAATTAGGTCATTAAATCTTTAAGCAAAAGACATTAACCTATTGAAACCTATGCTATAAATAATTCTTTAAAGATGAAGTGAATTAGTCAAAAGATTTTATGGGATCACAACCTTCTTTGTTGTTCCATCGCTGTATTTCACAATATTGATTCCTTGGGTTGGAGCATCCATACGTTGGCCGTTGATGGAATACCATGTAACATTGACTAAATTGCCATCGTTGGCTATAGCCTCAATACCTGTAGATAAGCCTTTGGTATGCCCAAACACCCATTCCAAGCGATAATTGGTGTAACTTTTCTTACACACATCCTCATGCGTCCAACCATCTTCTATGTCAAACTTATATTCTGCCTTGTATTCATCCATATCTTCTAAGAATACTTCCACATTTGATATTTTCATAATTCTGTCGGCAGTACCCATCACTGTATAAATCGGAACTTGTGAAATAGCTTCGGCATTCAAGCCTGTCGGATTACCTGCAATAGGCATGGCTGCGGCGAATAAATCCGAATGGTTGGAGAGCATACCCCATGTGCCTGTACCCCCCATGGAGCCACCAAAGATATATACCTTATCGGCATCAACCACACCTCGTTCTATGTATGCCTTGAGCAGAGCTGCCAAAACATCCTGGGTAGAACCAAGCCATGCTTTGTCTGTAGGACATTGCGGTACGAGCATAATAGCTTTACGGTTATTGGCTGAGAGCCAAGAAGTAATGGCGTTAATGCCAGGCTCTTGCATCTGCGTCTCATTATCATTCCCCTTGCTGGAACCTCCGTGCAGATATATAACGAGCAATGCCTTGTTGTCATAACCAGGGATATTTGCCTTGCGATATGGCAAGGTCATCACATCATTGGCAAAGGTTTCCTTTGAAAACTCTATTTCTTGCGCAAAGGCTTCGCCCCAACTGAAAATACTCAGCAGGGCGAAGAATAGGAAAAATGTGTGTCTCATGAATTACGTTGTTTTTTGCTTGACAACTTCTGTCCTCGCTTGGCATATCGCTTCATGATTTTGCGCTCTTGTTCATACACTCTCTCAATTTGAGTTTGTGTAAGAAACTTAGAATATTCCTTATAGTATTTTTGGCGGATGTTCAGGATTTTCTCGCTCATAGCAAAGCGTTGCTTAATGCGCTTCTCGTTCTCTTGCTCCGACGCTCCACCTTGGTGGCTTTGACGTTGGCGAGGTCCTAAAGCCCATATTTCCTTCTTGCAGCTACAATAGGTAGCTACAAACTTTGCGGTGATAGCATCGCTGAAAGCCAGTTGTTGGGCAATATGCTTGGCTTCTTTTTCAGCCAGTTGCTCACGTGAAACACGTTGTTGGCGATTGGGTTGTTGTGCAAATACGGTTGCACAAGACACAACCATCATAATTGCGATAAACAATGTTCTGATAATACGTTTCATAATTTTTCGATTTTTAATGTTCTACTTTTAGGTTGGTTCTATAAATGTTGTTTATAGATTTCATCTATTCCTCTGAATGCCTTGCACGCTCTCAATTTACTCGTTGATAAAAACATCATCTTGATAAACACTAAGCAAGTATGCCTGATCATCGGTGCTAAGCTGACTGAATGCTTTGTCCACATCGTTCATAGAAATTGTGGTTTGCTTGGGAAGATTTATATTTACGATGAGCACCAATGCCACAGATGCAGCCAGCGTAATGACGTTTCGCATAACAAGATGCAATTTAGATGTTTTACGATGATCGAACTCACCAAGTGCCAATACCTGCTCGCATTTCTCTTGGGGCTTTCCTGCAAGATAATCATCTTTTACCTCATTCCAAATATTCTCTTCCAATTTATCAAAAAAATCCTCAGAAGTGGTGTAAGGCATCTGTTTGTTGGCTTTTTCCAAATCAAAATCTTTACTCATAATTGTTCTCATTTGAGTTCATATATTTGATAATTTTCTCCTTGGCTATGTGATAATTCATTTTAGCAGAAGAAGGCGTTGAACCAATGATCTCTGCTATATCCTCATAGCTCAACTCATCATAGTAACGAAGGTTAAAAGCCACCCGCTGCTTGGTTGGTAAAGTGAGTATGGCTTTTTGCAGCCTCACAGCTTCAAGATTACTATAGTCAATATAGCTGTCTGCCATGACACACTGTACCTCGTTTTCTCCATCCTCCAATGAAACTTGGTTTTGCTTACGAGAGGCTATCAGCCTAAGAGCCTCGTTAGTAGCTATTCGGTAAAGCCAGCCCTCAAGAGATTTTTCATCCTTCAATTGGTTGAAAGAGCGAAATGCCCTTATAAAGACTTCTTGCGTGGCATCTTGTGCATCATCGTGTAGAACAACCAAACGGCGAATGTGCCAATAGATAGGTTGCTTGTATTTTTGCATCAAGAGTCTGAAGCCCACTTCAGTTCTTCCCCGAATAGCTTGAATGATTGTTTTGTCATCAATGGCCATGAAACATAGTTTTGTTATTTGCAATGCTTATTTAATCTAATGTACCTGTACCTTTATAGGTTTCATGCAAGAATATATTTTTTTAATAGTCACCATATCAATACCTCTTTTTTTTAGGGCTAATTTTTACAATTCGAGCTCTTTCTGTTGAGCGTTACAATTATATGACCTTAAGAAAAAAGAAAAGTAAAATTTAGAAGTATTTTTGTTTTATCTCATGACAGACTAAAGCCACAAACAACGAAGGTCCAAATAAGAAGTAAAAAAGAAATCATAGAATTATTGCATCTAATAAAAATCATCTATCTATTTTTGCAAAAACAAAATTAAATAGCAAGATTATGAAAGTTACATTTTTAGTGGTAGGCAAAACCATTGACAAAAGATTAACAAGTTTAATTGACGAATATACAGAACGAGTTAAACACTACATTCCCTTTAATATTGAGGTAATTCCAGAACTAAAGAATACAAAGTCGCTAACTCCTGAGCAGCAAAAAGAGCGTGAAGGAGAGTTAATAAAAAAGCAATTAAATAGCAGCGACTATGTAGTATTGTTAGACGAAGGCGGCAAAGAGTTCCGCTCAATAGAGTTTGCTTCGTACATAGGAAAGAAGCAGAGTCAAGTGGCAAAAAGGCTTGTATTCATTGTAGGAGGCCCCTATGGTTTCTCAGAAAGCATCTATCAATTGGCAAAAGAAAAGATTTCACTTTCTAAAATGACATTTTCACACCAAATGGTGAGATTGTTTTTTGTTGAACAACTCTATCGTGCCATGACAATATTAAGAGGCGAGCCTTACCATCATGAATAAGCAAATAAAAAACTGCAACAACATTTATGAAGAAAGCCATCTTAACATTATTCATACTATGCCTAAGTTGGCTTGTTTGCCCAGCTCAAACAGGACGCATCAGAATACTTGAATATAACATTGAAAATATGTTTGACACATTGCATTGTGAAGGCAAACAAGATGAAACTTTTACACCACAAGGCGAATGCCATTGGAATAGCATTAAATATTGGAGCAAACTAAGCAAAATTGGGCGTATCATAGCAAGCGCCAGCGGAAAGAGTGCAGCCGACATCGTTGGACTGATTGAAATAGAAAATGACAGCGTAGTTTACGATCTTACCCAGCGCACCAAACTAAGAAGAATGGGCTACGATTATATCATAACCCATTCAGAAGACGTTAGAGGTATTAACGTAGCCCTACTCTACCAGCGAGCAAGGTTTAATCCTTTACTAATAGAGGACATAAGAGTTGCGCCTCCCGACATAAAAGAATTGCACCCCACACGCGATATCTTACACGTTATGGGCGAAGCATTTACAGGAGATACACTTCATATATTTCTATGCCATTTTCCGAGCAAAAAAGGCGGAAGGGCTGCCGATATATATCGAGATAAGGTAGCAATGAATGTTAAGCACAAAGCCGACAGTGTGGCAAATACAAAGCCTAATGCAAAGATTATCATCATGGGAGATTTTAATGCCTATTATCCTGAAAAAATATTTAGCAAAACATTAAGAACAAGGATTATAGAAGAGGCTGATAACATTGATACAAAAGCCCTATATTTGCTAACCAACCGCATGAATGCCCATAACGGAATTAAAGGTACTTATAAATTTAGAGGGCAATGGAATCAATTAGACAACTTTATAGTGAGTGGTTCATTGCTCCAAAAGAAGAATGATGGTTCTTTATATACAAATAAAAAAATGTGTAAGATAGTAGACCTACCCATCTTGTTACAAAAGGATAAAAAAGGAGATGGCGTTCACCCCTATCGCACGCTATTAGGTCATTATTATCAAGGTGGCTTTAGCGACCATTTGCCCATTCTTTTAGATTTGGAATATGTATATAAGTAATAACACACATGCAAGCACTCAATTTACCGCCATTTCAGATAAAGACAAAACAAGACAACAACGGCAACGTGCAGATATTTGATTTTCTGCGTCATAGATATATCAAACTTACCCCCGAAGAGTGGGTAAGGCAACATTTTACGCACTATTTAATAGTCTACAAAGGCTATCCTCAAGCGCTTTTAGCCAACGAGGTTACAATCAATGTATGCGGCGTAGCACGACGTTGCGACAGCGTGCTTTACAACGCTCATGGCGGCACTCCAAGGGTTATCATCGAATATAAAGCCCCCCACATAACTATCACGCAAGCAGTTTTTCAGCAAATTTATGCTTACAATAGCGTGCTCAAAGCAGACTATCTGATTGTTAGCAATGGCCTATCACACTATTGTTGCTACGTAAACTATAAAAAGATGAGTGTGGAATACCTCCGCGATATTCCTGCTTTTTCAGAACTTAAATAAAAGTACAATCTCAGTTTTATTAGCTAACTTTGTATCGTAAGTAGGTATTCACAATTGCCTACTTAATTATCCTTTACATTCACACAATATGATAACCAAAGAAGACATTATAGACAACTGGTTGGTGAGATATACCAAAACACCTCTAAATGAGTTTGGACAACATATACTACTAACCAACTTCAACAACTACGTTGATATATTTTGCAAACAATGTGGTGTTACGCCAGTAGGATTTGACGCCAATATGCGCACAGCTACAGCGAATGGTATAACCATCATCAACTTTGGCATGGGCAGCCCCAATGCGGCACTCATCATGGACTTGCTGGGTGCTATTAAGCCCAAGGCATGCCTGTTTTTAGGCAAATGTGGCGGTATTTCAGAAAAAACGCAGTTGGGCGACTACATTCTACCCCTTGCAGGCATTAGAGGCGAAGGAACGTCTAACGACTACTTTCCACCCGAAGTGCCTGCCCTCCCTGCCTTTATGCTTCAGCGTGCGGTTTCAACGGCTCTACGCGACAATAGCCACGACTATTGGACAGGGACCGTCTACACTACCAACCGCCGCGTGTGGGAGCATGATGAACGTTTCAAAAACTACCTTCGCGAAACACGTGCCATGGCTGTAGATATGGAAACCGCCACGCTCTTTTCATGTGGTTTTTTCAACCATATACCCACAGGAGCATTGCTATTGGTTTCAGACAATCCCATGGAGGCTGACGGCGTTAAAACAGAAGCAAGCGACAATCAAGTTACCCGTAATTTTGCCGAAACACACGTTAGGATTGGCATTGAAAGTATGAAACTTATCATTGGCGAGCGCAAAACCGTAAGACATCTTAAATACGATTGGTAAGAGCATGGCATATACTACAAACGTTAAGAAGAAAACAAACGCCACCTCCTATGAGGAGATATTGCGTAGCGTAAAAGCGGGCCACTTTAAGCCTATCTATTACTTAATGGGCGATGAGAGCTACTATATCGATCGTATAGCCGACTACATTGTAGATGCCGCGCTCCAGCCCGACGAACGAGACTTCAACCTCATCACCTTCTTTGGCGCTGATAGCAATATCGACAATATTATATCAAGTGCAAAGACCTACCCCATGGGGGCCAACCACTTGGTAGTAGTAGTTAAAGAGGCGCAAAACCTTAAAAACATAGACCACCTTACCTACTACCTCAAGCAGATACAACCAAGCACCATCTTGATATTCTGTCATAAAAATGGTAGTTTAGACAAGCGCACCAAGGTTGCCACACTCATTGAAAAAGAGGGAGTACTCTATGAGTCTAAAAAACTCTACGATAACCAGCTACCCCAATTTATAACTAACTACTTGCGGCGCAAACATATTGCAGCAGCTCCAGGAGTAGCTGAGATGATGGCCGAATATGTAGGCTCTGATTTAAATCGTATAGCCTCCGAAATTGAGAAACTACTCATTGCACTACCACAAGGAGAAAAAACGATTACAATCGAGTTATTGCAGCAGAATATGGGCATTACGAAGAACTATAACATATTCGAACTACAAGACGCTATCGGTAAGAAAGACATTCTAAAGGCCAACCGCATTATAAAGTATTTTGAAAGCACCCCCAAAGAAAACCCTATACAAAAGATACTACCTGCGCTCTTTAAGTTCTTCTCTAATCTGATGCTTGCCTACTATAGTCCGCAAAAAACACCAAGGGGAATTGCCGAATGGATTGACATACAAGAGTGGCAGGTAAACAAGAATATTCTGCCCGCTATGAGCAATTACAAAGGCGTCAAAGTAATGAATATTTTAGCCGAAATAAGGCGCACCGATGCACGCTCAAAAGGCTCTGAAGGGTCGCACACATCGAGTGGAGACTTGATGAAAGAATTAATATTTTTTATACTTCACTAAGAAACACAGATGTTCTTACATCATGCTAACAAGCCCACTGAAAACATCTTACACGAACAAGTGTAAGGTGTTTTTTTTTAAATCTACAACGCTTATCTAACCTCTTTAACCACATCTATGTCGTACCATGTAACATACAAATACTTGTAGCATACAATCAATATTTAGGCATGGATAAGGAGGGAAAATTGTCTGCTTTAATTCGATATAAGTTGCAGTATTTATTGTTCTATTTTTCTTTATATAAAGTTCTCAAACTAAAAACAACATGCTATAAACAGAGGGACATACACCACCTACAAGCGTGGTTGCAGAACAAACGCATGGAGACTTATTGACCTGCAGCACAAATGTGTAAAGAATAAACAAATCAAGAAACAAGCATCTATGCAAGGCATCCAAAGCATACAAAAATGTAAATAGCCACTACTTATGGTGTCTATTTTGCGTTTCAAAGCCCAGATTTCGCTTAATTATATACATTTTTGCTATATATATATTACATTACTGAATATTTTATTTTCTATTTCTAACACATTCAGAAATTGGCAATATATTCATAATTCATTCATAATCAATAGGTTATACAAATTTTAGCTTCTCATAGTTGCTTTCGTTTTGCAAATACAGAGAGACACACAGAAAAACGAAAATTAAAGTAGATGTGACTTTTTGCCAATATTTTAATTTACATTAAACCTTTTTTAATATTTACAAATAACAAACTCATTAATTTAGATTTATATTTACAAATCTAAATACCATATTTTATTTACAATATTTACATATGTAACGCATCTTTATATTTCTATATTATTTATGTATGTAATAATATTTTGTAGTTTTGTTTTGTGTATTTATATTTATTCGTATCACATATAATTAGCTTATTAATTAATTATCAGTATTTTACGTTATTCTACTGTATAGTTTTAGATCTAATTAAGCCAAAAGAACTGCATAAAGCAAAAAAATACACACATTTTGATATTAAAACACACCATATTTACTCATTATCAAGCAGTTATGCTTATTTATATAAAAATATAAATAAATATATTTACGTCCTGTTAAGTTAAAGCTGAAGAAAGCGGATTTATATTTCTAAATATAACAATGTCTTCTATGCGAAAGATATTTACAGTTATTGATTTTACATTTATCAATAAGTAATTTACAAATCCATTGTCTGATAAATAATAAATGTTTAACTTTGTATACGGAAAATGGAGGGGTGCTGGTAGTTCAAGTTGCAATCAAGCCCCACAATTTGATGTTACAAGCAAGCGAAAGAGATGTTTGCAAGCAGAAGCATGCAGCAGATATGAGTAGCAACAGAGTCGCAAGTAGAAGAGAAGCAATTGCCCTCTCCTACTTTCGTTGCCAACAAGTACACAGACACCTACAAATAAAAAACTGAAAGCGCTTGGCACTTGTCCTGAAAATTTGACAATATGGGTGCAACATCCGATTGTTCTATTTTTCCGTAAGCCTCTGCCCTACTCCACAAAGTGGCAATAGCTTAACATGACAAAAGATAAACATAACACATAGCATAAACACACCACTCAAATGAAAGATCGCATCAAGCAAATAATGGAAGCCGTTGGATTGTCGCAACAAGATTTTGCAAAAGAGCTTGGCATATCGGCAGCTTCGCTATCAAGTATATTCACCGGACGCACCAATCCAACTAACAAACACGTGATGGCTATACACAGAGTGTTTCCGCAAATAAATGTTAATTGGCTTTTATTCGGTGAAGGAGATATGATTATGAAGAATCAAGCCACAAACGCCCCTTCGCTTGACAAAGATTTAGCTGACGAAACTACTACCGAAGAAGAAAATTTAGATGCCTCTGCTACGAACGAAAACAATGGCAACGATGCACCATCAGCCTCGATTTTTGGCAACATGAACACACTTGTTGCACCACAACCCAGAAGCGAAAATGTGGCAACAAGCTCCCAACTCAGCCGTCGCGACAACATGCAAAACACTGTTAGAGGAAATGGGAGTGTTGTAACAACAAACATGGCAGTTGAGAGAGAAGACAGAAAGATTAAAGAGATAAGAGTGTTCTATAGCAATGGTACTTACGAGTCGTTTGTGCCATCCAATAAGATGTAGGTATTCAAAATTAATTTATTAAGTAAGTGTTCAAAATTAATTGATATAATTATGTTGTTGTTCAAAAAAATAGTTTTGAGCACCTACTTAATAATACAAATAAAATCTATGACTTATAAAAGAAAACTTTTTTTGTTGGCAGTGGCTCTACCCTATGCTCTGCAATCAATCACCGGATGCAATCTAAACAAGCATCGCAATGCTGAAGATACGAATAGGGACACTACTATAAGTTCAACAAAAAAGATTAAAGAGCAACAGCCCCATAACGTTTATCAAAAAAATGCTTTAACAAGCGACAAAAACAATCTTATTAATAGTTTAAAAGAATGGAAGGCGGGCACCATTGTCACCGCATCGCTTGTCAAGGCATATGGCGAAGATAAATGCTTTAGTTCCTTGCCCATAAGCCACAATATTTATAAGCGAATTGAGGGAAAATCGTATAAAAAAGGATGCAATGTTCCGCTTTCAGACCTGTGCTACCTCAGAATTTTACACTATAATGCCGAGGGCAAACTGCAATTAGGCGAGATGATTTGCAACAAACTGATAGCCAACGATTTAATTGCTATATTCCGAACACTCTACATCAACCACTATCGCATAGAGCGCATGGTGCTCGTTGATGCCTACAATGCCAACGATGAACTATCGATGCAAGATAACAACACCACTTGTTTTAACTTTAGGCGGATAAAAGGCAAGAGCAAACTCTCAAAGCATAGCTTGGGATTGGCTGTAGACATCAATCCACTGTATAATCCTCACGTAAAATACAACAATCAGAACAAAATGATTGTTGCTCCTCAAAAAGGACTTGCATACGCCAACCGCAACAAACATTTTCCGTATAAGATAGATGCAAGCGACCTTTGCTACAAATTATTCAAGCAGCATGGTTTTAGATGGGGAGGTGCATGGAGACACAGCAAAGACTATCAGCATTTTGAAAAATGAGGATACATCCTCAATATGCCATAAACGCATGATTATCAATTAATAAACGCAACATTACAAGCAATAGTACGAAATCAGTTAGCGTATCACGGGCGTGATACGCTAACTAAATACGCATTTATAAGATAGAATAGTATGATACTTCAATTAGTAGAACAGAGAAATCAGCATAAAAGCTTCATTCAATAAACTTTTATGCTGATTTCTTTGTTCATACATAAGTAAATGCTCAAAATTAATTTAGAAAGGCCTGGCCTGAATACAAAAGGCTACAGCCTATTGTAGCGCCATAAGTATCTATACATATAGGGATATATGTCCACTTACTTATCAATCGGGCACACGAATATTAAAGAATACCCTCCTTATAGTGAGATACAGCCACGATTGTAAAAGAAAAATGCTGAACATACGCCACGGGTAATAGCCTGGGCGATATTTTACATTGGTGCGTATGAGCGAAGCATCGATTGTTTGAAACACGGCTCGCATACGCTTCATAATAAGGCTTTTTTCGGCACTTGAAAACGCATTTTTGTGCTGCAACAAATAACCATAACACCCAATGAGGTTGCACCAACGATGCGTTTCGTAAAGGCTTAACACCTCATCAGCATGGCTAATATTGCCATTTTTAACTTCATCGTCTAACTGCCGTCGCATGCTCAAATTAGCCTCCATATAGTCGAATCGTTTGATTGAGCAACTGTTTGTGCACGAGTTTTTGTGCTGTCTGTAAAAATATTTTCCATCACAAAAAACCACTTTGCGAGAGTGAAGATAGTGAAGTCGTGTGGTGTTGTCGTCGCTATACAATCTGCACGTTGCGTCGTAAGGATAGCGTTTATGCAGCGAAGTTCGCACCACATAAAGCCCATGTATGCGCCAATCAAGGCTTAACCTAAAAGCCTCTTCGCCCGAAAGTGTGGTTTTGTCGGTTCTGTTTTCGTAGTCGGTTTCGCATTGTGTATCGTTGTCGTGCATCACCACATGTAGCAACACGCAGTCGTTTTCGGCATCAGCCGTTAGCGCATTATAGGCTTTTTGCAATGTAGTTGGCTCATACCAATCGTCGCTATCGAGCATTGTTGTATATTCGCCATCGGCTATGGTAAGTCCTAAGTTGCGTGCCACGGCTTGTCCACTATTGACGGGAGTTTTCATCACTTTTATTCGGCTATCACGCTGCGCATACTCCTTTAATATTTGGAGTGAATGGTCTGTAGAGCAGTCGTCAATACATATTATCTGTATGTCGTGAAGCGACTGACCGAGCAAGGAGTTTAGGCATTTATCTAAAAAAGGCTCTGCATTGTATACTGCAACAAGCACCGTTATCTTGCACATTTTAAATACTTGTTTATTCCGATTTAAAGAATTTATTTTTCAGTGTCTCAAACAAATGTGTTTCTTTATTTAATATGCCCAAAGATATGTAGCCCGACACCGCAACCACAATACAGCCAACAATACATTTAGAGATAAAATTCATCTTCAACGAAGCATAAACGGCTATTGCAAGCAAAGCAAATTGGGCGAGTATGGCTATGGGTGAAGTTGTTTTGAAACGATAGCCATACTTAAAATAATAAAAGATGTGTATGAACAACAAATCGAACAATCCCATCAACGTAAGTGCCCAACCAGTGCCTTCGAGCCCCAACAGATAATAGAAACTCGGAATGGCTATAGCCAACAACACATCGTATGTTACCTCGCTCACTACGTAAATTTTAGAGTCACCATGCGAGAGTGGTAAATAGGCCACGGGCAAGGTGAGCGACTTGAAAAACATGTAAAAAACTGCGCAAGTGGCCATATTTACGGAGCTTACAAACTCTGCCGAAAAGAGCAAACGTACCACCCAAGGCATAAGTATAACGAAACTAACTAATATGGGAGCTACGAGCAATACGCACACTTCGATTTGTTTATTCACGGTGTTACACATCAGTTGCCGATTATCTTTAACAGCCGAAAGCCGTGGAAAATAATCGTTTTCTACCGCCATAAACACCAACGAGGCATAGCTCACAATCATTATATAGCCACAATTATACAATCCTACTACATCAACTCCACCCAAACGCACCATGAGGGCACGCATTACATACTCTGCCCCCTGGCCAAATGCACCTGCTACGATATAGGCTACGCCAAGTTTGATGAAAGGCATTCCGTATTTTAAATTAGTGGTATTTAGCATGTTCCATCTCCACGGAACAACCTTGGTTGAATAGTATAAATGCACTAATAGTATGCCCAAATTGCTCAACAACAAGGCTGGCACAATGCTTGTAGAGCCCATTGTGCCATAAAAAACGAGGTAAACGAATAGGGCTACAATGGCACAAACCACCGAGATAGCAGCCACACGTTTTAGGCATTTCAATCCTTTGAGTATGGCCATTTCGCCACCTGTTATGGCTAACATGCCTACCATGGGCGAGAGCAATGCAAACGATGAGGTGTAACTATAATTGCCAAACGTGAGTAAACTGATTAACGGACTTAGCACCAACCCCATAAGTGTGCCAACGATTGCCGTTATCACACACCAGGCACGAACGGAGCGAACGCTCGTTTCTATGCCCTCTTTGTCGGCCAATGCATATTTCTCTGCCACATCTTTGACGGCACTAAACGATATGCCCATGTTGGTGCATTGGTTGAGCAAAGACACAACATTATTGTATATATTAATGAGTGCCAACCCCGTAGGGCCTAAAAATATGGCAACCACCTTTGTGCGCAACACGCCAACGAGCATTGTTAGCACCTGCACACCGCCAAATAGACCAGTATATTTCAGCACGTGGCTGTAACTTGCATCGTATTGTTGAGGAGATTGTTGTTGTTCTTCTTCCACTCTTTGTTGCTTTCGGTTATTAAATTTAAATGAGATAGATGCAAAGATACGTTTTTAAAGCAAAACAATAGGCGAAACCATAGCCCAAAAGCCATTGTTCCGCCTATATTATGAAATCAAAGAGTTTTTTTATAAATCGTGTTGTTGCAAGCGATATTCAGCCAACTTTTCGTATTTTGTGCCAGGTATGCCGTAATTTGCATAAGGATAAATGCTTATGCCTCCACGCGGTGTGAACAAACCTGTCACTTCGATGTATTTAGGCTTCATTAGTTTAATGAGGTCTTTCATGATGATATTTACGCAATCTTCGTGAAAATCACCATGATTTCTGAAACTAAATAGATATAGTTTTAGGCTCTTGCTCTCTACCATCAGTTCGCCTGGAATGTAGGAAATGCGTATTTCAGCAAAATCGGGTTGCCCCGTAATAGGACAGAGACTTGTAAATTCGGGACAATTAAAGCGTACCCAATAGTCGTTGCCGAGATGTTTGTTTACAAAAGTTTCGAGCACTTCGGGCGCATAATCACTCTTATATTCTGTTTTTGCACCTAAGGCATTGAGATGTAAATCTTCGCGCATAGTTAATGTAATAGTCTTATTTTTTAATGCAAAGTAGGTGTTTCTAATTATTTTTATATTTGAAGTGCTTTATGTGGATGTAGTTTAAAGGGATGTTTGAAAGAACATAGTGGGCTATGTAGCAGAAAACAAACATTAAAGATGCGCCACAGAGAGTGCTTGAAATATAAAAATAACAGTATTGATTTATATAAATAATTTTGAATACCTACTTACTTATTGTCTGATTGTTGGGCCTTTAAGCGTAAATATTCGTCGAGACCTTGCTTACGCAGTTTGCATGAGGGGCAATGTCCACATCCATCTCCCACCACTCCGTTGTAGCACGTGAGTGTGCGGTTACGAACAAGGTCGAGCACTCCCAACTCGTCGGCAAGAGCCCAAGTATCACATTTGTCAATCCACATCAACGGGGTGTGTATCACAAATTGTTCTTCCATAGCCAAGTTGAGCGTTACGTTGAGCGAACGTATAAACGAATCGCGGCAATCGGGGTAGCCAGAGAAGTCGGTTTGCGACACTCCCGTTACTAAATGGCGTATGCCTCTTTCGCGTGCGTAAACGGCTGCAATGCTCAAAAAGAAGAGGTTTCGACCAGGAACAAAGGTGTTGGGCGGACCATCGGCAGGCTTCACTTGATCCATCACAATGCTTTGGTCGGTGAGCGAATTGTGGGCCAAATTACTTATAAAGCTCACGTCTATCTTGTCGAAATGTACACCAGCTTCTGCTGCAATGTCCTGTGCAAGGTCTACTTCGTGTACATGCTTTTGTCCATATACAAAGCTCAAGGCATACACCTCTTTAAAGTGTTTTTTTGCCCAAAAAAGGCAAGTGGTAGAGTCTTGTCCACCGCTAAAAACGACAAGGGCACTTTCGTTTGTTACGCCATTGTCTATTGGGAAATGGTGATTTTGTTTTAGCATAATATGTTGTTATCCTTTTGTGTTTCTTTATAGTAAAGAATAATATTCTCTCTTTACTTGCTTATAAATCAAATATTTTCCAAACACTATACGATATGCCCTCATCGTAGGCATCTTCGTCCTCATAGCGTTTAAGAAAATTCACTACACGGATGGTAATGGGCAGAACAATAATTTCGTATACTGTTTTTAGCACCACTTGGTTTATCATGAGCATGGGTAGGACACTCCAAGGTACTACACCGCCCAATGCTAAGGGAAAAAACACCAACGAGTCGCCCGTCTCGCCCACCACCGTTGAGGCTATAGCTCGGTATGAGAAGTGTCGTCCATCTTCGGTCTTCAACTTCATTTTGCTCATGACATAAGCATTTAAGAATGAACCTACTAAAAAGGCTGCAAAGGATGCTGCACAAATTCGAGGAGCTAAACCAAAAATGGCATGAAAACCTTCGTTGCCATGCCAATAAGTGGCTCCTGGCAACACATCTGCCACAAAACCAAACAGAACAAACAGAAAGTTCATGGCAAATCCTAACCAAATGATGAGACGTGTGCGACGATAACCCCACACCTCAACCATACAGTCGTTGATGATATACGAAACGGGAAAAACAATTAGTCCTGCCGTTAGCTCTAACGGTCCAATACATATTTGTTTGGTTTCTAACAAGTTTGCCGCTATAAGGCAAACGCAAAAGAGCACCCCAAGCAACATATAGGGTATGCTCACCATAGTGCGGTGCTGTTCTCTTGCAGCACCTTTTGATTGTTTGTTTATCATTGTTCTTGTTTTTTACGAGGTTTACCAAGCACTCGGGGCTAATATGCTCTGTTTTGTTGTTTTATAGCCCAAGCTATTTTTAAGCAGATATTCAAACTAAATTAATTTATATAATTATGTTCTGCTTTAATTTTAAACATCTACTTAGAACTGCAAAGTTACAATATTTTATCAAAAAACCGTGGTGGTCTGTACTGAAAAATACATATTCAGCACCGACCACCACTTGTGTTTTAAGAGAGAGGTTGTTACCTTCTGCGTGTGAAAATTATGATTATTACCGCTGGAATAATGAGTAAAATGCCCGATAAAACTTGCACGCTGAAAGGCTCGTCGAACACAATGCAACCTATAATTACAGCGGTTAATGGTTCGAGTGCACCAAGCACTGCGGTTAGTGTGCTTCCGATACGCTTAACACTATACACCAAACTCACATTGGTGATAAATGTGCAAACTACAGCTAACGACAACAAATTTTTAAGTTGCAAGGGTGTGGATATTAGGGAGAAATTGCCTTGTCTTAAAGCCTCAGCGCCAAAGATTATAGCCCCTATAAACATTACGTAAAACACGAGTTTGCTACTCTCCATTGTAGCGGCTCTTGAGCGATTTACGCGGATTAGATAGAGCGCATAACAAACGGCAGATATTAGCACTATTATCACGCCTTTTATGCTTGTATTTCCGTTGGTATTCCACGATAATACGGCAACTCCAGCAACAGCCATCGCCACAGCTAACAAGGTGCTTAGGCGCCTGGATTCGTTATAAAACATCATCATTATCAAGGCTGTTACAACGGGATACATAAAGTGTAATGTTGTTGCCACGCCGCTCGACATATAGTTATAACCATCTATCAAAAAAAGGGCTGAACCATCGCTAATGAACGATAAATAGATGAGTGTTACCAATTCGCCACGCGTTACCTTAAAGCTCTTTCGGCGTACTATCATCACCATTGCGACCAATAGGCTTGCAAAACCAAAACGATAGAATAGTATGGTTGGATCTGACAAATATTGTGATACATCGCCCTGTTTTATGGGTAATGTAAAGAAAGGTATAAAGCCATAACATATGGCTGCAAGGAGCCCGACGATAAAGCCTAATGTAGCCTCTTTTTGCTTATTTTTAGCTGGATTAGAGGGAGTTTCTGTAGTTTCAGAAGTTTGAAGATTGTTATTTGTTGTCATGTGTAAAAATGTGAGTGTTAGATGTAAGGCTCATACACAAGAACTATCTGCAAAGGCTAATATAGGTTTGAACTTTGCAGATAGAACCTTACCATAAATTGTAATGTATGTTGTCTGCATTATATTTGTCTTTAGGCTGAGGATTGCCTTTGGGATAACCTATGGGAATAACATTAAGAGGGATGATATTATCAGGCAATTTGAGAGCTACTTTAACAGCTGCAACTCTCTCGTCGTAGGGATAAGCTCCTGTCCATACGGCTCCCAAGCCCATAGCCTCAGCTTGTAACAATAGGTTCTCGGTGGCAGCAGAGCAGTCAAATGTCCAATTGGTAGAGGGTTTTCCGTCTTTATCAACCACACTCATATCACCACAAACAACGATAGCTGCTTGCGCCTCAGCTAACATTTTACCATAAGGCAATTGGGCTGCCAAAGATTTCATAGCCTGCTTATCATTTACTACTACAAATTTCCATGGACGCATATCCTTGCCCGTTGGCGCTGCCATTGCAGCACGCACGAGGGTGTCGAGTTTGCTCTTTTCAATTGGTTGATTGGTAAATGAGCGCACACTCTTGCGCTGCAATATGTTGCTCATTACCACATCTGCATTGCTGAGATGTGGGGTCGCACTTGTGTTGTTAATCAACACAATCAGTCGCGTCATACTCGCCAATAGCGCAATGGCCAATACCACGCAGATTAGTTTATACTTATTAACCTCTTTCATTATATAAAGAATATTTTCAATACTATATTATTGCTTTATTTTTCACTTATATTGAGCAACATGCCCATGGGACACAAGCATTTGCACCACACGTTGGGTATAAACATGCTTGCCACAACTATCACACCAGACAGTATTAATACCACAGGCGAAGTTGCTTGAAGCAAGAATGCTGTAAACGGCTCGTAATCAAGTAAAAAGCCTCCAATACCCGTCCATAACGAGAGCATGAGTAAGCAAAAAGCCCAAAGTCTGATGCGACTCATGGCCTTATATACTTTGGCAGAGCAATGAATTTTGGGTATAGGTATATGGGCTGCAATCTCTTGCAAACTACCTAACGGACATACCCACGAACAATAGTAGTGTTTGTACTTAAACACAGGCATTAACACAGCCATAGCCAACACTAACAATGTGGGCAAATAAGCTATAGGACTAAGTCCGTTGGCTATCCAACCACGCAGCAATGAGAGCGAAAGGAACTGCCCACACCAAAAGCCAAGCACCACTACATTGAGTAGTAACTGAAATGTGCGTAGCCTTTTATTACCCCTAAAAAAAATGCTAATGAACCAACCTAATAGCAACACAAAAGCAACGGCAATAGCGCGTCCCCATCCTATTGTTGGCGACTGTGCATGCTGGCTATGCAAAGAGGCATAAGCAGTCATAGCATTCTGCACGTTATGAATGATTGCATTGCTTGAAAACGTGGCACCGCTTACCGCATCTACATGAAGATTTGTTGCTTTTTCAGCATCAAGTCCTATCCACTTTGCAGCAATAGCCTCAAAAGCTCGGTTAAAAAAAGAGGGGGTTTCAGCATTATCTTGGGCTACAATGTGCTTTATAGTTCCTTTGGCATCGACATATATATATAAAGGTGTGGCACCTGCAAAGCCTTTTACATCTTTAGCATAAGGAGCTGAATAAATGAGTGTGCCTAAAGCATTACCTTGAGATGATTGCACCATCCAAGAGGCCGAATCGTGCGGAACAAGTTGGGTTTTGTTTGCCTTTATGCCTAAATCGGCAAGTTGTTGCTCGGTGGGCAATATTAATGTAGATGCTTGCTCTGTGGCATTTTCTGCATTGCCCAAACGTTTGCCAAACAAATTGCCTGTCCATGCAGCAGCTGCCGTTAGGAGCAGAAACACTACCAATAATGAGAGTGCGTGCGACAAATGCGTTTGCATTTTCTCTATTATTCGGTTTTTATTATCTATTATCACTATCGTATGTTTCTTATATTCTACAACAACTATCTATGCTTCACGAAAGAAATCGAAACTTTCGAACACATCTTCTTTGCTTAAATGCTGATTGAGTTTGATACAACCAATGCCCGAAAGCAACGTAAAGTTAATCACACCACCAACGTTCTTCTTGTCGTGCAACATGGTGTTGTATATATGTTCGTAATCTTTGCAATCAAAGGCAAATGGCCCATAGTTTTCGCGAATAAAACTAATAGTTTGGCGCATTTGTTCTATAGGAAATTCCATGTGAACAGCACTCAAATAAAGCTCGCAAAGCAAACCATAAGCCACAGCATAACCATGCAAAATAGGGGTGTTGCGCTCCAATGCAAGGCTTTCGAAAGCATGGCCAACAGTATGACCTAAATTCAGTGCCTTGCGTATACCATGTTCGTGCGGATCTTCTGTTACAATGCGTTCCTTGCAACGTATGCTCTGCTCTACAAGCGTTTGTAGGTGGGCATAGTCGGGCTGTGAAAGGTTGAACTTTAAATGGTCTGCCCACATATCAGCATTTTCGAGCAGCGAGTGTTTCAGCATTTCGGCATAGCCAGAACGTAAATTAGCATCGTCGAGCGTACGCAAAAAGTCAGTATTAATAATCACCGCACGACTCTCTTGAAACACGCCAACTTCGTTTTTATATCCATTAAAATTGATGCCTGTTTTTCCGCCAACGGCTGCATCAACCATCGAAAGTAAGGTGGTAGGAATATTGATAAAATCAATGCCACGCTTAAAAGTAGCAGCTGCAAAACCACCTAAGTCTGTAACCATACCACCGCCTAAATTTATCAGTAGCGAACGGCGCGAAGCCTTTCCATTGCTCAACGCACTCCACACATCTGCAAGCGAATTAAGCGTTTTATTTACATCTGTAGGCTTTATTACTATATCTTGTGCATTTATCACAGCCTTGCATTGTTCTACCAAAGGACGGCACAACTGGTGGGTGGTTGTATCTGTAAGTAAGAACACTTTGTCTGCGCCAATTTCATCGCAAAGTTGGTCGAGTTCGTTGATGATATTTTTTGAAAATACTATCTTCTGCATATTTTTATATACCTATTTATATATCTTTCTTACTAATTTTTACGTGGTGTTAGCAACATAACTTGCATGCGTTAAAGAGCTTCATAATCTTCAAAATCCTTACGATATGCCTCAGGTATTTCAGCCGATTGCTGCGTTTTGAGATTAAAACATACCATAACCGTTTTACATTGACATACCACGCATTGCGTACGCTGGTTTATAGCCCTCTGCTTTAGTGTAAAGCTTTTTGTGCCTACGTGCGACACTCGAGTTTCTATCACAATATCATCGCCATAAAATATTGGCATAATGAAGTCTGCATTGATGTTAGCTATTACGGGCACTACGTCGGATGCCCTATAATCTACTTTCAGCACATTGCGTAAATACTCTTCTTTTCCAAGGTCGTAGTATGCAAAATAGGCATTATTATTAACGTGGCCATACCGATCGACATCGTTAAACCTTATTTGTATGGGCAACTGGTGATGATACACCTCTTGAGGTTGTTCAGCTTTTTGCATTGTTATATATATTGTATATTGTTAATCCCAATAAGATCGAGCTATTGCCCGCAATTTCATCACATTGGGAACAATTTCAAAACTTTCTTCATCTACGCAACAAAGGTCGCTTATGGAATAAACATTATTCTCTTCGTCTGTAGGTTTGTGCCCCACATTACGAAAATAATGATTGCGTGCATCGACTATCTCTATAGCATCTTTATTATATTCGGGTGGCTCTATCGAAGTACGAAGTTCCTCACTAACATACCTTTCAAATGCTGCTACAAAATCTGCTTTATCGTTGTACATACCCTTGTTTATGAGATTAGGTGAAGCGTTATTCTTTTAATGTATACTTACGTACAAAGGTAGCAAAACATTTTGCATAGAGCGTCATAACTTATTACAACAAGTGTTTTTTTCTTTTTTTTAAGAGCGTTTTAAGCGCATCTTCTGACAAAAGTTAAGGTATTTAACTAATTTACAACTTTTTTGCCTAACAAGTTTTGGTAAATACAAAAAAAATGCACAAATTTGGGGTTATAATAAACAACGCACTTAAATCATACATACCATGGAAGATTATAAATACAGAACAAACAAAGAACGTGTAGACAACGAGATTTTATTCTCTAAAACCATTAAAGCAGGTAAACGCGTATATTACATCGATGTGAAGCGCGACAGAAAAGGCGAACTCTACATTTCGATGACAGAGAGTAAACGTTTAAAAGAGCAAGCCGACCCTATGCACCCCATTTTTGAGAAGCACAAGATTTTTCTCTACCGTGAAGACCTCGAGAAATTTCAGCACGCATTCAATGAGGTAGTCAACTTTACGCAGGGACGTTCACGCAATAGTTTCTCGAGTGATTGGAATAAACCAACCGACAATCTTGACACTGAAGATTTTGGTAAAGAAGAATACAAGCTCAATGTTGAATTTGAATAAATTGTATAAAAATATGCCTACAAACCCAGAACATGCGTCTGTGATTTGTAGGCATATTTATCAAGACCAACAACTCAAATCGCTATATTTCGATTTATTGGATTAAAGAAACGCTGCAATTCGTTTTTCTTTAGTAATGAGAGATGTTCATTACTTACTGATAACCAATGCTTTGTAAAAAAACACACCTAACATACCCTTACAAGAATACGTGTTCTTGCAGTATAATAACGCCTTTATAAGACAACAAGAACACGCAAATAAGGCACACAAGGATACGTATCCTTGTAGCTTTATAACACGTTTGTTGCAATTTTTTGTTAGTTTTTTTAGTGAAATAGATAGTGTATGTTCACAAACACATTACAAAATCCGTTCTATTTCAAAAGTCTTAAATGTCAATAAATGTTCACATTTTACGTGACTAACGAGACATATTCTTTAAGGCATCCACCTTCTTTGTATTGCACTAACTTTAATTGCTTGAAGTTAGGCGACACATCAGACAATCAAAACAAAAATTGCTTTTTGTTTTGATTGTCGTTCGGTTTGCACTAACTTTGCAACGAAATGGCTAAAAGCCACTCCACAATATACTACACACAATGATGTTAAAAAGAAAAATAAGAAATTGGTATGTCCCCAAAGGACAAGAACCTACAGATTTCGATAAACGCATTCTGAGTTTTCAAAATCGTGGAGAGCTTGTTCCTACACGCAAACTGATTAAAACCCCTGAACAAATAGAGGGTATTAAACGTTCGTGCGAAGTGAACACTGGGGTGCTCGACTTGGTTGAAAAAGAAATTCATGCAGGCATGAGTACCGCAGAGATTGACAAATTGGTTTACGACTATACTGTAGCACATGGTGCAATACCTGCTCCTCTTAATTACGAAGGATTTCCTAAAAGTGTATGCACAAGTATCAATGAAGTGGTATGTCATGGCATACCATCTGAATATGAAATTTTGCAAGAGGGCGATATTATCAATGTAGATGTAAGTACAATCCTTGATGGTTATTTCAGTGATGCTTCCCGTATGTTTATCATCGGAAAGACTTCGCCCGAAAAAGAAAAACTTGTACGCGTTACAAAAGAATGTCTTGAAATTGGTGCTGAGGCTGCCAAGCCTTGGGGCTTTGTGGGCGACATTGGTAAAGCTATCGAAAAACATGCCAAGAAAAATGGATTTAGCGTGGTGCGTGATCTTTGCGGACATGGCGTTGGATTGGAATTTCATGAAGATCCTGAAGTTGATCACTACAACACCCATCATCATGGCATGTTGCTTGTTCCTGGTATGGTATTTACTATTGAGCCTATGATAAATATGGGCGATTGGCATGTATTTATAGATGAGGAAGATGGTTGGACCGTAGTTACTGAAGACGAATTGCCTTCTGCACAATGGGAGCATACTTTCTTAATGACAGAACACGGACTCGAAGTACTTACATACTAACTTAGCCTAAACCAATGGGCAAGATTGCCCTATTACGAAACCATAGGTTTAATTGGATTGATATTTATAACACTATTAAAATGTGTAACAAATATCTGCTAAAGAAAAATAACTAAACAATGATAACGATACTTGCTATAGAATCGAGTTGCGATGACACTTCAGCAGCCGTGCTACGCGATGGATACCTACTAAGCAACGTTACAGCAAGCCAAGAAGTACATAAAGCATACGGAGGGGTAGTGCCCGAATTGGCATCACGTGCCCACCAACAAAATATTGTCCCCGTAGTAGACCAAGCATTGAAACGTGCTGGTGTGACAAAAGAAGAACTCTCTGCCGTGGCTGTTACGTTAGGTCCAGGACTAATGGGTTCATTGTTGGTTGGTGTATCGTTTGCCAAAGGTTTTGCTACTGCACTTGGCATACCTCTTATAGAAGCAAACCATTTGCAAGGACATATATTAGCACACTTCATTCAGACACACGATGATGAACATAATGTGCCTCCCTACCCTTTTTTGTGCCTACTTGTAAGTGGTGGCAACTCTCAAATTGTTAAAGTTAATGCCTACAACAAACTTGAGATATTGGGCCAAACAATTGATGATGCTGCAGGCGAAGCTATGGACAAATGCTCAAAGGTTATGGGATTTGGCTACCCAGGTGGCCCCATTATCGACAAACTTGCACGACAAGGAAACCCCGATGCCTTTAAATTTAGCAAGCCTAATATTAGCGGACTTGACTATAGTTTTTCGGGCTTGAAAACGTCATTTCTTTATTTCTTACGAGACCAATTAAAGACTGACCCTAATTTCATTGAACATCATAAGGAAGACTTGGCTGCATCGCTCGAACGCACCATTGTAGACATTTTGATGAAGAAATTAGACTTAGCCGTTAAGCAAACAGGCATTCAGCACGTGGCTCTTTCGGGTGGTGTTTCAGCAAACACAGGCTTAAGAAATGCTTTTAAGCAACGTGCAGAAAAGAAAGGTTGGGATATATACATTCCACGCTTCTCTTATACTACAGATAATGCTGCAATGATAGCTATAACAGGGTATTTTAAGTATCTCGATAAAGACTTTTGTCCCATCGACAAACCCGCCTATTCGCGTACGATTCTGTAAAAAGGGAACAAGCGCAAAAGACTATACAATCTGAATATAAACATAAACACATATCTATACAATGGATTTAGATTTAAAACTTGTAAGCAAAGAAATTAATGAATTTATGTGGCGCGAGTGCAAAACGCTTTCTACAGCAGAAAGTTGCACAGCAGGCCGCATAGCAAGCGTTATAACAGCCGTTCCTGGAAGCTCAAACTACTACAAAGGTGGCCTTATCTGCTATGCAGACGAGGTGAAAGAAAACATCTTAGGCGTTGATGCCAAAGTTATTGAGGAGCAAACACCTGTATGCGAAGAGGTGGTTCGCCAAATGGTTTTAGGCTCAAACAAGCTCTTCAATACTGACTACGCTGTTGCCATAAGCGGTTATGCAGGACCTGGCGGACCTGATGGTGGCAAGAGCGGCGTAATTGTTGGAACTATCTGGATTGCAGTAGGAAATGCTGACAAAATTGTTACCCGAATGATTGAGGAAGACAACGGACGCGACAAGAATCTTGCTTCTGCCACATCGGTAGCAATGCACATGCTGCTTGACTTTATTAAAGGCGAAAACACTGAAGAAAGCACAGAGGAAGCATAACACCCCTATAGCTACTTAATTTGTTTGCAAAGCACGCTGATGATTAACGCAAAAGGCTTGCATAATAACAAAAAAAATCGTACATTTGCACCCGATTTGTCCTACATCGGGTGAATAGCCTTGTGTGTGATGGCGAATTAAGCTAAACAAAAAGAACCCTATGATAAACGAAGATACGTTTGGTGCGTTGAAGCGATAGCATAGGAAAAACTTAATTTAGAGTAACACAATTTATTATTTCAACAAAATGAAACAAATTTCTATCAGCGGTACTGTACGTACTGACCTTGGCAAGAAAGCCACTAAGGAAATCCGTAACAATGGTAATGTTCCTTGCGTAATCTATGGTGAAAAGAAGGACGAAAACGGCAATCCTATAGCTGTTCACTTCTCTGTAAGCGAAAAGGAAATCAACAAACTTATCTATACTCCTCACATCTACCTCATCGATATCAACATTGATGGCACAGACCACAAAGCTATCTTGAAAGAGGTTCAATTCCACCCAGTAAAAGACAACGTATTGCACGTAGACTTCTACGAAGTACACGCTGAAAAGCCTATCGTTATGGGTGTTCCTGTACAAGCAACAGGTCTTGCTGCTGGTGTACGCGCCGGTGGTCGTTTGATGATGATGGTACGTAAGCTCAAAGTACGTGCTATGTACGATCAAATCCCTGAAAAGCTCACAGTAGATGTTACTAACTTGAACCTTGGTAAGACTATCAAGGCAGGTGATCTCCACTTTGAAGGTCTTGAAATGGTAACTCCTAAAGAAGTTATCGTTTGCGCTGTTAAGATGACTCGTGCCGCTATGGGTGCTGCTGCAGCTGCTGCTGAAGCTTAATTTTTCTTATACAGAGCATTCTTATACACTTAAGGATTAAGTGAAAGAGCCATCCTAAACATTGAAAGAACAATGCATATAGGGCTCTGCACTTAATCCTTAACTTTGTTTTTACGCAAAACAATATATACAAGTGAATTATCTTATAGTTGGATTAGGAAATATTGGCGACGAATATGCTCGCACACGCCATAACATAGGCTTTAGAGTTGTTGATGCTTTGGCTACCGAAGCTAATGCCACTTTTGAAGACAAACGATACGGATTTGTTACAACCATCAAAGTAAAAAACCAAACACTTACGTTGCTAAAGCCTTCAACCTATATGAATCTTTCTGGCAACGCTGTTAGATATTGGATGAACGAGAAGAAAATTCCTATTGAACGCGTTCTTGTTGTGGTAGACGACCTTTCACTCCCCTTTGGGCATCTCAGACTCAAACCAAGCGGAAGCGATGGTGGACACAATGGGCTGAAGCATATAGCCTCGGTGCTTGGTACTCAAAAATATGCTCGATTGCGCTTTGGCATTGGCAATGACTTTCCACATGGTGCGCAAGTAGACTATGTATTGGGCGAATTTGGCGAAGAGGATCTCAAAACAATGGACGAAAGACTGAAACTCGCTGGCGAAGCCGTAAAAACATTTTGCTTGTCGGGCATTAACATTGCCATGAATCAGTTTAACAACAAATAAAACTTGCACGCATGGAAGCAAGATTAGACAAATGGTTATGGGCTGCACGTATATACAAAACTCGCTCTTTAGCTGCTGACGCTTGTAAAAACGGACGAATAACCATTAATGGCGCACAAGCTAAACCTGCAAGAACAGTTAAGACTGGTGACGAAATTGGTGTAAAAAAATCGCCTATTACCTATACCTTCAGAGTGAAACAAGCCATTGAAAAACGTGTAGGAGCCAAATTATTACCTGATATACTTGAAAATATTACTGCGCCAGAGCAATACGAGTTGTTAGAAATGAGTCGCATAAGTGGGTTTGTTGGACGTGCTCGCGGAACAGGAAGACCTACTAAAAAAGATCGCAGAGCCTTAGACGAATTTACAGAAGAAGCACCTATGTTTATGGACGACGATTTTGACTTTGACGACGAAGAATAACATCCTAACTTATACATTATACTTTTATGGAAGAAAACAAATGGGCATCATCCGTAATTCTCGTTGATGCTGATTATATAGACTCGGTTGCATTCGACCTCATCGTGAACTTTGAACGTATGCTTGGGAGACGAATACCTAAAGCAGACCTTTGCCACTGGTTGGATTGTATAGCTTTGGATGGCGGATTACACCCTGAAAAGAACGATATTCAAGTTCATTTTCTACATAACAAAGAGACTGCGGATTTAAAAAACTTTCAACCTTCTATATTCAAGGACGACATCAATGGCCTTACATTTGATGACAACTTAGGACACTTTGAACTTTTTTCTTTTCCCGTTGAACAACTCGTATCCAAAGACGAATTTTTTCTGCAATCATTTACTATGCTTGCCGACGCTAAAGAAATTAAGCATCTCATGGTTGTTGGCGATGTGCAAGCATATGGTGCGCAATTAAAACAAATCTGCACCCAAACAGATGGCAAAGATATTACACTCTTTGCCATGGAACCTATGACAGGAAGAGGCTTTAACCAAGAAATTCTTGGGTACTCGTTGATGTCAGCCTTAGGCATATCATCAGACGAGTTTTAAATCCATAAATCTACAAGACTTTTAGTCAGTCAAGAAAGATTAAGAAGAACTATTGAACCATTCGCATAGAATTGTTTAACTTTGTAGGCAAACGCATAAATAAAATGGATAATTCAGCTATTCAACGTGTAAAACAACGCTATGGTATAGTGGGTAACTGCGAGGCACTTAACAGAGCTATTGAGATTGCTCTAAAGATTGCTCCCGTAGACCTATCTGTTCTGGTAATAGGCGAAAATGGTGTGGGAAAGGAATCTTTTCCACGTGTTATTCATGACCACAGTTTGCGTAAAAACAAAAAATATTTTGCCGTCAATTGCGGTGCCATTCCCGAAGGAACAATAGATTCTGAACTCTTTGGACACGAAAAAGGCGCTTTTACTGGTGCTGTAGAACAACGCGAAGGCTATTTTGCTGCAGCAAATGGTGGAACACTTTTTCTTGATGAAGTAGGCGAACTCCCGTTACAAACTCAAGCCCGTTTGCTGAGAGTGCTCGAAACGGGAGAGTATATTCGTGTAGGTTCGAGCGAAGTAAGAAAAACCGATGTACGCATTGTGGCTGCCACAAATGTTAATATGGAGAAGGCTATTGCCGACGGAAAATTCCGCGAAGACCTCTACTACAGACTTAACACGGTTTCGATATCCGTGCCTGCCTTACGCGATAGAGGCGACGATGCAGTTCTCTTGTTTAAGAAGTTTGCACTCGATATGAGCGAAAAATATAATATGCCCCCCATCCGCCTCAACGATGCGGCACAAGAGATGCTACTTAACTACTCATGGCCTGGAAATGTAAGACAACTTAAAAACATTGCCGAAAACATGAGTGTTACAGCCGAAGAACGTATTATTACGCCTGAAATTCTTTCGCTCTATCTCCCAACAGAATCGCATAGCAAGCAATTAGTTATGGTTGGAAACAATGACGCCGAACGAGATAGCCACTCTTTTGAAAAAGAAAGAGAAATTCTCTACCAAATTCTATTTGACCTGCGTCGCGATGTTACAGAGCTTAAGCGCTATGTGAGAGAACTACAAGAGAGGCAAAAGAATTTTCAGCCAACAACCACACCAAGCATTGAACCAAAAACTCTTTTATACAATAGCGATAATGCCGTAAACCTTAGTAAAGAAGATGACAACAGCTTGTCTTATTGGGAAGAAGTTAAAGATGACACCGAGCAACAGCCATCACATACAATCAATAGCACGGATGGTAAAAATGAAAATAAAGAAGCATCTTTTAAGCCCAAATCGCTCGACGAGATAGAACTTGACATGATAAAAAAGGCTTTAGAAGTAAACAACGGACGTCGCAAGGCTGCGGCAGAACAATTAGGAATTTCTGAACGAACGCTTTATCGAAAAATAAAAGATTACGGATTAGACTAACCGCATGCATATAATCATGAAAGCATACATAAAACTTTTAGTTATACCCATATTGCTACTTTCTCTGCTCACCGCATGCAGCGTTAGTTATAAATTCACAGGGACAAGCATCAACTACGATCTTATCAAATCTATACAGATTGACAAGATTGCTAATCGCGCACCCTATGGATGGGCTCCTATGGAAGCTATGCTTAACAACAAACTGCAAGATGTATATGCTAATCAGACACGTCTTAAGCTTGTCAAAAGAAATGGCGACTTGCATATCGCGGGTGAAATTATCAGCTACGACCAATACAACAAAGGCATTTCTTCAGACGGCTATGCATCACAAGTTCAATTACGTATAACCGTAAACATACGCTTTGTTAATTCAAAAAACAATGTGCAATGGGAAAAGCAATTCTCTGCTACAAGTCAGTACGACTCTACACAACAACTAACAGCTGTACAAGAAAAGCTTGTGACAGACATGATTGCCGATATCTGCGATCAGATATTTAATGCAACCGTTGCAGATTGGTAATAAAGTTATACAACACAACTACAAAGCTCCTCATCTCTAAATAAAATATCTATTACATACAAATATGGATTTAATAGCCAATCTAATCAATCATCCAGAACGTTTGAATAAAGATACACTCTACGGGCTCAGAGAACTCGTGGCTAAATATCCATACTTTCAAGTGGCTCGTCTTTTGTTTCTGAAGAATTTATTTTTACTTCACGACCCCACTTTTGGCGATGAACTAAGAAAAGCAGCTCTATTCATGCCAGACCGTCGCATTCTGTTCAAATTGGTTGAAGGTAGCAACTATCAAATTCAGAAAACGCCACTACATATAAGCGAAGAAGCTGATAAAGAAGAAAAAAGCAGAACTGTTACGCTTATCGACGACTTTCTACGTACTACCCTTGACGGGAATGATAACTCTAACCTTGCAACATGCTCACACCGCAAACCTACCGCTGCTGATGCAACTAATGACTATGCAGCTTTTCTCTTACAAATGGACGATGCTGAACCTGAAGAGAAAACAACAGCAGACACGAACACAAATCGAAGTGATGAGCTTATCAATGATTTTATAGAAAATAAACCCGACAAAATAAAACTGCAAGAAGAGCCTCAATACACACCAGAAGTAACAAATGATAAAGATAGTGATGAAGGCAATGAAGACGGATATTTAACCATGACTCTTGCTAAAATCTATATCAAACAGCAAAGATATGAGAAGGCACTTGAAATTATACGCAAGGTAAACTTGAATAATCCAAAAAAAAGTAGTTACTTTGCAGACCAGATAAGATTTTTGCAAAAACTGATTGTCAATAAAAATCACGACAAAATGTCGGAATAATACAAATTGCTCTCATACATTGCCTTTGTTTGTCTTATTTACTATGAATAGAGATAGAACAATTGACAAAAATCTTCTTCAACTATACAAATAGAATTTAGAAACAAATAAAACAAAATAATATTATGTATTCAGTACTCGTAATTTTGGCTGTAATAGTTGCCATATTACTAACGTTCATCGTACTTATCCAAGAGTCGAAAGGTGGTGGTTTAGCCTCAAACTTTGCAGCATCTAACCAAATTATGGGTGTTCGCAAAACAACTGATGTTGTAGAAAAGGCTACATGGGTTTTAGCTACTGTATTAGTAGTTCTTTCTGTAATGACAATCTTCTTTGCTCCTCGTCAGCAAGATGTTGATTCGGTTGTTACAAATGCTGCTCCTGCAACTCAAGCACCCGCTCCAACAGCCCCTGCTTCTTCAGCTCCAAGTGTTCCAGCAAGTCAAGCGCAATAATATATTGTACAACTTTAGGGCATAAAAGAAATGCTTATGAGGTTATAATAGCCTTATCCCCAAATATAAAATGGATAAGCTTTATAACCTCATATCTGTTTTATAAGAGTCACAAGGTTTCAAGCAACAAGCCGCTCAGGGCATATACTATATCTTAGGGAAAAACGTATTCTACCTCCCTTCTAAAAAGAAAAACAAAATGCAAAAGTTCTTCTTTATCCTTTTCATACTTCTTTTCTTAATATATCCCGAAGGTGATGTAATAAACTATTTACAAAGTTGCATTGTAGGGCATCCTCTAACTGCGCATCCATTTATGTCTGCGCTTGTATTAGTTATATTTTTAGCCACTATTCTTCACTTTGGCGAGAAAATTTTAAACAAGCATCATATTGAGAGTAGCCCCATCTATGTGTTTTGTTCATGGTTGGTTGTTGCAGGTACAAGCTATAGTTTCGTATCGTGGCAATATCAATTAATTTTGTTTCTATCTGCCATAGCTATTGTCTTTTTAATACACTTTGTCAAAAAAGCAATTAATGTTTCATTGGGTTCTACTTTATGGAAAAATGCTCAAGCAACAAGCCTACAATTTTTAATTTTATTTCTTTATATCGGCATTGGTAATGGTGTAACCGATGTGCACCACTTTGAATTGCGTACAGCTCAAGTACTCATCGACAATAAACCAAACAAAGGGCGGCACATAGGAGAAAAATCGTATGCCACATCACAACGATTATTCTCTATGCGTTGCTATCTATTAGCCAAAAGTAGCAAGCATGGCTTGGGTAATGAATTTTTAGAACAGGTTGTACCACAAGCTGGAGCAGCCAGTTTATTGTTCCCCAATGACAAGAAACAGCAACTACTCATTTCGCAAGATTCCCTATATAACCTATTAGGTAGCACGCGCTTTCAGCACGAACCCCCTATTGCATATTTGCGCAGATGTGCGTGGAATGCCTCCTTGAAAAACAGCAAAAACAAGCATGCTGCCATAGATTATTACCTTTGTGGTCTCTTGCTTGATAAAAATCTCGATGTCTTTGCAAACGAAGTAAAACGCTTTTACCCTCATAAAATAACAAGCGGAACGCTACCGACCTACTTTGCACAAGCATTAATATTGTATAAGCATACACGCACTCAGCCCAAAGTATTTTACACAGACAATAGTATCGAAGCTAATTTTCAAGATTATTCAGATATGGGCGATACCATCCCCAACAAGCTGCAGCGTAGCAACATGCTCCGTCGTTCGTATGGCACAACCTATTGGTGGTGGTACTATTATGGCAAGCACTAAACGCAACAATTTTCATTATCCTCATCCATACTATTTCTGCATTAAATGCCAATCAAACTGCCACACATACCTAAAGAAGATGTGCGCGTAATCTGCTTATGTAGCACAATCTTCATATCTATAATGGTCATCATATTATTGCTTAATTATTGCAGCAAACAACATGATGATTATAGCAACGCACTCTCGCCTTCGGAATTAAAAACCATTGAAAAACTTAAGCAGCAGATTAAAATTGACTCACTTCATCAAGAACGCTTGTATACACCGCAGATATCCGATTCATTATTCGCATTCGACCCTAATCACACCGACTCTGTAAAATTACTCAAATTAGGACTAAGCAATTGGCAAGTAGCCAATATGATGAAGTATAGACGTAAAGGTGGTAAATGGCGTTCTGTTGATGATTTTCAAAGACTTTATGGCCTTTCAAAAACCGATTTCAAAAAGCTAAAACCTTATATACGAATAGCAGAAAAGGATAAAAGAGGTAGGTTCGTTCCATTTGAATACTATTACAACGAGTACGCAGCCAATAAGAGCGAAAAGCCACGATACGAAAAGATTGAAAAGCTTAAAGAAGGAGTAACCTTAGACTTAGAGCATGCCGATACTACAATTTTAAAGCAAATTCCAGGCATAGGTAGTTACTATGCAAGCAAAATAGTAAAATATAGAGAAAGACTTGGTGGGTTCATAAGCACTAATCAACTCTATGATATTGAAGGCTTGCCATCAAACGTATCAAGGTGGTTTACTTTATCTTCTCAACCATCTGTAAAAAAGATAAGAATAAATCATGCCACTTTCAAAGAACTGGTAAGACATCCATACATCAACTACGAACAAACCAAAGATATCGTTAATCACGTTAGGCAATATGGTCCATTACACTCGTTTAAGGAACTCAGATTGTATAAAGAGTTCAGTGAAAAAGATTTTCAACGTTTAGAACCATATATTCAATTTGACTGATATATAAGATTATAAAGGTTTTAAAATTAAATTACACGTTCACGTTCTGCATTAAATGATATGAATTAATTTTGAATACCGACTTAAATACATCTTAAACAAAAAAATTATTACCTTTGCTCATTGAAAATTAAAAGAACATGCAAAGTAAAAATCTCGTTAGCGAAATCAATAACTATGCCATGCAAAATGGCATTATATTAGGACTATTCGGCATCATCTCGTTAGTAGTTTTCAAGTGGTCTCTAACCATCCCTTTCATGTCCACTTTATTTTATGTCATGCTATTGGGCAGTCCATTTCTAACTGCTTACTTAACCATGAAACTGCGTAATCATTACGTAAAAGAAATTGGAAAGTTCACTTACATGAATGGTTTTATACATGCTTTTTTTACGGGATTTTATGCATCTATTTGGGTAGCACTTTTCACCTTTATTTACCTACAATATTTTGATCATGGCGCCATATTCGCTGCATACGCTAAGGTTATTGACACTCCCGAAATGCAACTATACTTGCAACAATCAGGCTTGAATACAGAAATATCACAAATATCAGGCGCACAAGGAGTACAAGGCTTGGTAGAAGCACTAAGGAATGTAGGCTCTGCCACTTATGCCGCAATGTCACTATATTGCACACTCATCTTTGGGCCTATATTTTCAGCCATTATAGCTTTCATTTGCAAAAAAGATTAGTTCTTTTGCAAATAACCGAATTTAAGAATAAAACAAACATTACGCTAAATATCAAACAGAAATGGATTACAAATACGACATATCAGTGGTTGTTCCACTCTTCAATGAAGCAGAAAGTCTACCCGAACTCTATGCATGGATCAAACGTGTTATGGCCACTCATAACTTCTCATACGAAATCATATTCGTAAATGATGGAAGCACTGACCACTCTTGGGATGTGATTGAAGATTTCGCATCGCAAGACCCACATGTTCATGGCATTAAATTCCGCCGTAACTATGGCAAGAGCCCTGCATTGTTCTGTGGTTTCCGCATAGCGAAAGGAAGAGTTGTTATCACAATGGATGCCGACTTACAAGACTCTCCAGACGAAATACCCGAACTCTACAGAATGATTACAGAGGACGGTTACGACCTCGTTTCGGGCTATAAGCAAAAAAGATACGACCCATTATCAAAAACCATACCAACCAAACTATTTAACGCCACAGCACGTAAAGTTAGTGGCATTCATAACCTACACGACTTTAACTGCGGTTTAAAGGCCTACCGCAACGAAGTAGTTAAAAATATCGAAGTGTATGGTGAAATGCATCGTTACATCCCCTACTTGGCCAAGAATGCAGGTTTCGATAAAATAGGCGAAAAAGTAGTTCACCACCAAGCACGCAAATTCGGTAAGACAAAGTTTGGCGGACTTAATCGCTTTGTTAATGGCTATCTTGACTTGCTTTCTCTATGGTTTTTAAATAGTTTTGGCCTCAAGCCTATGCACGTATTTGGCTTTCTTGGTTCAGTGATGTTCTTCATTGGCTTTGTGGCATGTATTGTTGTGGGAGGCATTAAGTTGGCACATCTATACACTGGCACCCCAGCCCCATTAGTGGCCAATTCACCTTACTTCTTTATTGCACTAACTATGATGATACTCGGCACGCAGCTCTTTGTTGCAGGCTTTTTGGGTGAACTCATCAGCCGTAATGCAGCAGGACGTAACGATTATCAGATAGAAAAAGAAATTTAATTTTGCTAAGTAGGTGCTCAAGATTAATTGATATGAGTTAGTGTATCCTTTTGTTCTAAAACCTATGGTTATATGCAAAACAATGTGCTAAAACATATCAGTTAATGCAGAGCATGATTATATAAATTCATTTTCAATGCCTACTTATCCATATAATTCTACGTTATACCCCTAACATGCAAAATTATTTTCTGAATAAAATAGCGCATCCCCTATTCCCTATTCATAGGGAAGCAATAAGCAAGAGATGGCGCAGACTGATACCTATCAGTTCTTGTGCCTTGGCTTTATGCACGATAGCCGTTGTTTTGCTCTCATGTTCAAACATTGATTGTCCGTTAGACAATGTGGTGAGTATGCAATGCAACCTTTACTCCTACGAGACAAAGAGTGCTTACACACTTACAGATGAGCTAACCATAACCCCCGCTGGCAAAGATACCATACTACTCAATAAGGCATCAAATATTCAGAGCTTTTTATTACCACTGAAAGAAGCTGGCGAGAAAGACACCCTGCTCTTGCACTTTAGCAATGCAGAAGGAAAGGCTGCTACCGACACATTATTTATAAATCATACGTTGCATCCACACTTTGAATCGCTCGACTGCCCCTCTTCTGTATTCCATACCATCACATCGGTCAAAGCCACTTCACACGCATTATCGCAGATGCCTCTAACCATCGACAGTGTGGCATTAGTACGTTCTATTGTTAATTACGATGACATTGAAAACGTTCGCATATACCTTCGCTCTACTACTTCTAAGTAGCATTTTCTCTTTGCCACTCATGGCTCAATCACCCGCAAATAAGCAACAAAACAAAAGTCGGATAAACGAGGAAAAGCGCGACACCACCACGCATACAAGCCCCTCTGCTCCTATTCGAGGTGTGCAATATTCATCGCCCGAAGAAGCTGCTGCAGCATTAGCAGCACAAAAAAAGATGCCTTTGTTTGCGGGCGTTAGCGTATCTGCTGACGTTTGCGGAGCTATTATGGCTGCATGCACTCCCTATGGGCAATACGAAGCTGCTGCCAGGCTCAACCTACGCGGAAGATACTTTCCGATATTCGAAATCGGTATAGGCACAAGCAACCACACCAACGAAACCACATCACTCCATTATCGTGTCCACTCGCCCTATTACCGCATAGGCATGGACTATAATGTAGCAAAGAATGTACGTGGTGCAGGACGAATTTTTGTAGGACTTAGATACGCCTTCTCAAGTTATAAGTTTGATGTAGATGGTCCCACCTCTACCGACCCTATCTATGGCGGAAACATCCCATTCAACTATCAAGGTGTAAGAGGTACAAACCATTGGGGAGAGGCTGTATTCGGACTCGAAGCCCGTGTTTGGAGCTTTCTGCACTTAGGTTGGAGCTTTCGCTACCGCATGCGCCTTTACAACAAAAAAACATCAATAGACAACTCTTGGTATGTTCCTGGCTACGGCAAGAACGATACTCATGCCCTTGGCGGCACATTTAATATAATATTCGATATATGAGAAAAAAGCGTATAATAGGTTCCATATTCCTTTTGTTCCTTATCTTTGCCACTATATGGATTGTTAGATATAGAGGAACTGCAAGTCTTCACACAGCCGAAGGCGCCATCTTCGGCACCACCTACCACATCAAATACGAAGCAACCGAAAATCTTGATAGCGCTATCCTTGCAGAGCTAAATAAAGTAGATGCAAGCCTTTCTGTTTTTAACCAACAAAGCACAATATCAAAAATAAACGCTGGGCAAACACAACATGTAGATGCCAAACTCTACGATGTACTATCGATGGCAAAAACCATAAGCAATGCCACACAAGGCGCATTCGACGTAACCGTTATGCCACTTGTCAATGCGTGGGGATTTGGTTTCAAGCAAGGAATATTCCCCACAGACCAACAAGTAGATTCGCTCAGACAATTCGTAGGTTTTCATCGCATCAGCCTCACCAAAGATAGTCTACTTATCAAAACAGATCAGCGCACAATGATTGACTGTGGCGCCATAGCCAAAGGATATGGTGTAGATTGTGTATCACGCGTTTTGCGCGAACATGGCGTAATCAACTATATGATAGAAATTGGGGGTGAGGTTATAACCAAAGGCAAGAACCCCGAAGGACATCCTTGGCAAATAGGCATCAGCCAGCCCATTGATGCTACGCCCAATACCAATTCAAAAATTCAAACAGTTCTAAGTCTCGAAAACGCAGCAATGGCCACAAGCGGTAACTACAGGAATTTTTACGAGCGCAATGGTCGTAAATATGCCCATACCATCGACCCGCGCACAGGCCGTCCGGTTCAGCATTCATTGTTGTCAGCCACCGTTTTAGCCCCTAATTGCGCAACAGCGGATGCCTATGCAACAGCCTTTATGGTACTCGGCATGGAAAAGGCCAAAGAAGTGCTAAGCAAGCATAAAGAATTGCACGCATACTTTATCTATGCCGACAAAGATGGCATAATGAAAACCTACACAAACATTCCAAGCAACCTTATCAAATAATTTTTTTGAATAGAGAAAACAAAGCATAAGTTGGTGTTAGCAATCATAACCACCAGCTTATGCTTATTCATTACATTTAAGTCTCATACATTCCTATAAACCTATGGATCATTCCTTTTCAAACCGCCTTTTGATAGTACCTCTTTTCCAAGGTTTTAGTCGTTTAGATTTTCTTGATATTGTAGAAAAAATACCACTTGGGTTCAAAACCTACAAGCCTGGTAGCACCATCGTAGCACAAGAAGAAGAGAGCCACTCACTATGCATATTGCTAAGTGGCGAAGCCGAAGCCGAAGTTGTTAGTCCACAAGGAATTTATAGATTTACAGAGAAGATTAAGTCTCCTTATACCATACAAATCGAAAATCTATTTGGATTACACAACAGATACGCCCGCACATTTAAAGCCTCTACCGATGTGCAAACCGTAACCATTAGCAAGCAAAATGTGAGGCAAATGCTTATCAACTATCCTGCATTTCAGATAAACTTTTATAATGCTTTAAGCACCTGTGCGCAACAATCCACTGCTATGCTATGGCTACAAAGAAGCAACAAACTCGAACATCGCTTTTACAACTTTCTTAAACGCCGTAGCTTGCGACCAATAGGCGAAAAAAAACTACACATACGCATGGAAGACCTTGCTTTAGAGCTTGGCACAACCCGTCTGCGCATATCGCAAGCACTATCAAATATGGCAGGAAAAAAAATTCTAAGCTATAGCAGAGGCATCATCATCATCCCTCAAATAGAGAAACTTCTGCAAGCATAAATCAATCCATTTTAAGGCAAAACACATTAATATACTGGCAAGGCGAATGCAGAACAAAGCTTGCTTTAATTACTGAAACGCAGCCTATCTTAGGCAAAAAACGACGAAAATCAGCTAAAAAGTACATACAAGTCTTTGCCAATTATAAAAATATACATAACTTTGCACCTCGTAAGTGGATAGCACGTCCATACATTGGTTAATCTAAGGAAAACCACCCCAAGATTACGCAACAACAAACTCCTGAAACCCAACGATGGAGATTCTGCTAATCATCCACTACACATGAATATTAAATAAAAGAAACAAAGCGAAAGCAATGTCTAAGATTTGTCAAATTACAGGAAAAAAAGCCATGATTGGCAACAACGTTTCTCACTCGAAGCGCCGTACAAAGCGTTCGTTTGATGTGAACTTGTTTACTAAGAAGTTCTACTATGTTGAACAAGACTGCTGGATCAGCCTCCGCATCAGTGCAGCTGGCTTGCGTCTCATCAACAAAGTCGGCTTGGATGCAGCTATCAGCAACGCTGTAGCCAAGGGATATTGCGATTGGAAAGATATTAAAGTAATCGGCTAAAAAACGTAGAATAAAATGGCTGGAAAGAAAGCTAAAGGCAACCGCGTTCAAGTAATTCTTGAGTGCACAGAAATGAAGGAGAGCGGACTTCCTGGAACATCACGTTACATCACAACAAAAAACCGCAAAAACACCCCCGAACGCTTGGAGTTGAAGAAGTACAACCCCATCCTTCGTAGAATGACCATCCACAAAGAAATCAAATAAAACCACACAGTAAACCATGGCAAAGAAAACAGTCGCAACGCTCCAAGAAGGTAAGACCGACGGACGTTCATATACCAAGGTAATCAAGATGGTAAAGAGCCCAAAGACTGGTGCTTATATCTTTGACGAACAGATGGTTCCCAACGAAGCCGTTAAGGACTTCTTCAAGAACTAATCAACAAAGTTTGATCCATCTTAGCATACAGTCATAGCTTTTCCTATTGAGATGTAAGTTTATTGTACTGATATGCAAAACATATAAGCGGCTACATCTTTCTCTTTAAGATGTAGCCACTTTTCACTACAAATCATTTCATAATTGGGCTAGATTGGATTTGACAGCGAGTCGGAATGGTATGTAAGCACGCAGTGCACCTGAAAGTGAAGCACTTTAATCTCGGCTTTCAACAATTTAACTGGCGAAAATCAATTTGCTCTCGCTGCTTAATCGAAGTATAGTAGATTAGCTTTATTCCGACACAAGGTGTTGGAACGAGACATCACCCAAGAGCTGTTGCTCCGAAGCGTCTTGACATGGTGGTGCAGATAAATCGGAACTAGCTTTGCTTGGCCTTGCAAGCATAGCGAAACTCTTAAAGGATAAGGCATCGGTTGGTGGCACTGGTCTTGCCGTTGCACGAAAATTTAGGCAGTGATAAGCGTGTAGAAAGCATATGATTTCCTCGTTTGGACGAGGGTTCGACCCCCTCCTAGTCCACACATTCAAACACTTTTTTCATATTCTCTTTAAAAGGCTATGCAGCATGACAAATGCTTGCATAGCCTTTTATTTCTTTACATACATTCTAAAAATATGAAACGAGTTATCAGTATATATTGAATATATGTTCGATAAATTCAAACAAATATAGTTCGATAAATTCAAGGAATTTCATTTGCATTTATTACAATCCGCTAAAAGTGCTTAGTATGCCTATTTGAAGGATTTATGGATTGATAAGTCACTATTTAAATGATAAGTAAGTGGACAACATTTAGTTTTGAGAGACACGGGAAAGCTCGCAACATTCCAATTAAATATTGTCCACTTACTTAAACCAATCCTATTATTTTTACTTTTATAGCACTTTTTGTGGTGCATCTTAAAGGTTTGTTTTCAGCCACAAAGCCCGCTTACATCCACATAAAGCACTTTAAATATAAAAATAATTACGTCCCGCCTACTTACCTTTACATTCGGCACATACGCCCTTTATTACAAACGATATGTTGTGGGCTGTAAAACCTTGCGGAAGGTCTACATGCGGTATTTGGGTGTGGGACAAACAGAAGGAGCGTTTACACTTTTCGCAATAAAAATGTAGATGATTGTCGTGATGGTCGCACGTGCCGTTGTGTAGACAGAGTTCGTAGTTAAGAATACCGCGTCCATCTTCAAAGCTGTGTACCACATCGTGTTCGAGAAAGAGGGTGAGCACTCTGAAAATACTCGATTTGTCCATCAATGGCATAAATTCTACCATACGCGTTAGGCTTAATGGCACGTTGTGAGCAAAGAGCATTTGATACACCAAGATGCGGTTTGCTGTGGGTTTTATCCCCTTGTCTTTTAGCCATTGAGCAATGTCTTCGCTGCAAAGATGCGGTTTTAAAGTAGTGTCCATGATGAAAAAATGTTCAAAAAAGGCGAGATTACAAAGGATATGCCATTAATCCATACATCCCTTATAATCTCGCTTATTATATGATGAGCTGAGGGACCAC
>CAKQOG010000023.1 GCA_934255485.1 uncultured Prevotellamassilia sp.
GTGCCATAGCTCAGTTGGTAGAGCAAAGGACTGAAAATCCTTGTGTCCCCGGTTCGATTCCTGGTGGCACCACAAAAAAGAGTTGTTCTTCGGAATAACTCTTTTTTTGTGTTTGATAGAGCAAAGCATTAGGTTAATTTGTGGGGTTTTTAGTTTGATATATCGCATTAATCAACTTGATATCTCGCATAAGCTTTTGTATAAAATAATTTTGAATTATCCACCCTTAATTTTTAGCACTCGTTTATAATGAAAGAGGGCATACGAAACAAAAGTTCGTATGCCCTCTGATTAATTAAAACTCAATGATCTTTTCTCAGAAAAGTGAAAAGATTTAGTTTGTACACAGACAAGCTATTAGTCGTCCATGTGGCTCCACATGCCGCCTTGGTTAGGCGTTTGTTGTTTGTTAGACCATACGCTTGATGTTGTGCCACCTTGCTCTTCGTCGCTTGCACCAATGCCAAAAGTTTTGCTTGCACATAGCGGGGTGAGTGGTGTTACATAGCTAAAAACTGTGAGTGATGGAGCTATATATTGCTTTTTCATAATGCTGAAAATCTTTTTTTTGTGTGTTTAGTAGAAGTGTTTATTTCACAATGTATTTCTTGCCATTTTGGATGTAAACACCGCCCTTTATAGCGTTAGCCACGCGGCGACCACTGAGGTCGAACATAGGTGCATTGGTGTTAGTTGCATCGTTCTTATTAGCAAGTGCATTGTTGATGTCTGTTGTGTTGCCACCAAAAACAAGAGCTACGGCTTGTCCGCTTGGTGCTTGATAGTATGCACGATTGGCTGGTATGGTTGTGAGTGCAGGTGCAGGTGACCAGAAGCCAACAGTGTTTTCTGCACCATCTTTTGGACCAAATACAAGGCAGTTTGCGCAGTCGGTAACATTTATAGGGGCATTGGTTCCTTTCAGCACGCTGGTGTTGCTATTTTCGCCAAGCGTAAGGGTTGCGGTTGCAGCCTTTTTGTCGCTCACAAGCACTACGCCTGCGTTAGCAGCAAAGCCTTCGGTAGATTTTACAACGAGCGTGTTGTCAGTAGCTTCGGTTTCTGCCACATAAGCAGTAGCACCATCTACAGCAGAGATGCTATAGGGCAAATATAAACTTGCATAAGAAGCATCGCCCAATTCGTTTAGAGCTACTTGTATGTCGGTAGCTTTAAAGATATACCAACCTGCATTACCATTATCTGTCCAATAGTTGATGCAACTGCCTTTCTGGACAGTCTCGGCATTGAGTTTGTGGCCGTTTTCATCAATCACATCGTAGTTGCCTTTATTCTCATTTTTGATGCTAAAGGTAAAGCTATGGCCATGTGCAAAGTCGCTTAGGGTAGGGGCATTGTTGTTTTGTCCTGCTGTTGCATTGGTTAGCCCTGTAAGATAAGTGCCTGTGTTAGCATTCATCAACTTATATAGTGTAGAGCCATCAACGGGCACAAGTTTCCAAATGTTGCTAAGGTTTGTTTTTTGTGTAGAAGCCTCTAACGAGCGTCCCACGGTGTAGCTATCATTCAAACCTAAGAAGCAACTATTATCGCTTTTAGCACATTGCAGACGTATGTATTGATTGTCATTACCTTCTTTAGCTTTTTGCTTATAAGCAAGGTAGTTTTCGTAGGTTGGGGTAGCCTTTAGCGTAGCTTTTTCTTTGGTTGCAACTGTAAATATGTCAGCGGGACTGTTTACAAGTGTATTGATGTGCACGTCGATAAAGTTGGCTAAAGCGTTGTAATCTTCGTCACTTACAGGTTCAAATATCCATCTGCTTGCGCCTGCATTCTTTATAAAAGGTATTACATGGTCGTCATTATTTGCATGATACCATGTGCTGCTATTAAGGTTTGAGGTTGTACCAATGGCAGCGTATCCATCGCTATTGTAACCATTATTGATGATATAGAGGCTACTAGCGTCAGTGTTTACAGTAGTATTGCTTGCATAAAGTTGTGAGTATGCATTTTTTAGTTTAAGAGTACCTTCGCTATCGCCGTTTTCAACGATCCATACAGAAGCCTTTACCTTATCGCCTTCGTATACGTAGAGGTTGTCACCAGGTCTTACGTTAGGAGTGATATACTTGCCTGTGTATTTATTTTTGATAGCATATTTTTGTCCTACAGTAGGCTTGTGCTGGTCAATTTGGCTCTTGAATGTAGTAACTTTAGTATTGATAGTGGACAAGCTTGTTTGCAGATTGTCCCAAGTAATGTTGTCTGTAGTAAGATTTTGTATGCCTGTTTGATAAGCCTCTAACTCGGCTTGCGTAGGTTGGAGAAGTCCTCCTACATGGCCAGTAAATGTAGTAAGCAATGTTTGCGCTTCATTAACAGCATCTGTTGCATAACTTGTAGCATCATAAAAGTAGAATGAAGAACCATCATCCTGTTTGGCGTCTCCACTAGTCCAAAATGATACATAACCATCGCGACTGTTGATGTAGTAGTTAGTCAAGCCCTTTACAGAGATTGAGAAAGCGCCAGCATTCTTGGTCGTGTTTTTGTAAATGTCGAAGGTTGTGAGCCATTGGTTGTCACCAGCAGTTGTAGCATTGTCGAGCGAAGCATTCACCATTTTAGCTTTTGCCTCACCGCCTGTATTGCCACTTTTGTAGTTCAAAGCCAGCACTTTGGTTGGGCCTTCGTTTTTGTTGTAAAATTTGTAACCTTTGGTGTCGTTGCCCACAATGCACCAAAGCCCCTTGTCAATTGTGTGGTCGAGTATTTGGAAATTATTACTACTTAGAAGGTAGGAGGTGCTACTCTCTACGTTTTCAGTTGAAACGTACGCATTACTAAACTTCATGGTGAACCAATGCGTGTTTTCGGCAAATTTGCCATTTGTTGGAGCCTCAGATACTTGGTAGTCTACAGCTGTTTGGGCTTTTGCCGAAACAACACCAATAAGCATGAGTGCGCACAACAAGAATAAGTTTGTAATTTTTCTCATTGAGTTGATAGATTTTGTTATAGAGTATTTAAGATTTTTTTGTTCTGTTGAGCTATGCTGATGCAGCTAAAATAGATGTTATAACCTATTCGTTTTGCGCATCAGAGTTCTTCATAATCAAGGTTATATAGTGATTATGCTATATTAGTGAAAAGTTCTATTATTTCTGTGCAAAGGTACGTACAAATGCTTAATAAATCAAACGGGGGGGTGAAAGTATGTTAAAATATTACATATTTGCGAAATATGTAATATGTATTTTGCAAAAAACAAAGCAATAAGATGCTCTTTTGCATTGTAGCTTATTTTTAGTTTGGGTGATGAATGTTGCTAATGTTTTTAAGCAGGAAGATAGCTGTTATTGGAAATAAGATAGCATACCTCTTAAAACAATCAAATTAGTGAACATTTATTGACATTTTGAACTTTTAAAATAGAAGAAAATCTGTAATACTATAGTATACATACCGTGGTGGGGTAGGTAAAAATATCAGTAAAAATATCTAACAAACGTGTTATAAGGATGCAAGGATACGTATCCTTAGGTGCTTACAAACGTGTTATTGTAAGCTTATAAAGGCTTTGTTAGCCCACAAGGATACGTATCCTTGCAAGTGAAATTTTTGAGTATTTTTGTGTAAGTGATTGAATATCAATAAAATACGAAATGTTTCCATTTTTCAAATAAAATGCTCGTTGCATTTTATTTTCAAAAAGAATGGAATTATGACGATTTGAATTTTGCAGACAACTTGCAAAAAGGGGGCATAATATATATTATTACTATCCGCTAAAAGTGCTTAGTATGCCTATTTGAATGATTTATGCATTGACAAGCCCCTATTTAAATGATAAGTAGGCAAATTTAAATTAGAAAGGCACGGGCTATCTGTGGAAACAAATAAAAACTTTAATGTTTTAGCGGATGGTAATGATGACATATAAGTTCTACTTACTCATAAAAATAGGCTCTAATAAATTATTCAAAACAATTTATTAGAGCCAATTGCAAAATATGTGGGGTAGGTATTCAAAATTTTATTTATAATTATGAACGCCTACTTATCGGAATATAAGATTTACATGACAGCTACTTTTTCCGCAACACTTTGCTTGCCGTCAGCTGTAGCAATCACGATGAAGTAGACACCAGGTGCAACACGTTCGCCGTTGGTGGTGTGGCAGAGGTTCCACTGCCAAGAGCCACCAATGGCATTGCCACGTGCTACGAGCTGACCACCAGTACTAAGCACTTTAACCTCAGAGCCAAGTGTAAGTCCTGTGATGTTTACGTTGCCCTTATACTCTACCTTTACAGGGTTAGGGTATACGTGTATGTTGTCCTTACTGAGTGTGGGTAGGGCTGTAGTTACGTCGGTTTTATAACTGCACAAACCGCAATCGGTGGCAATGAACATTTTGCCACTTACAGAGTCGATAGCAAGGTCAAAGATGTTGTCGCTAAGGAGTGGAGAGTCGGACGAGGTGAAGTGTTGTAGGATTTCGCTACCATCTTCGTTCACAAGATATATGCCTGCACCCGTTGTGCCAATCCATTTACGATTGCCTGCGTCAACGGCAATTGCCGACACTTCGGTGCCAGTTAGCAGGTAGTCGGCATAGTTTGTGCCATCGTTGCGTGGCACTTTGGGCTGGTATATATTGAAACTCGAGGTAAACCATTCATCGGGGTTGGTAATGGCATATACCCCCGATGTGCAACCAATCCAAATTTGTCCATTGCGATCTTCAATCATGGTCTTGAGTCCTTCGAGTGAGCAAGATGTGCCGTCTTCGTTGGTGGCAGATGTGCGAAGGTAGCTCTTGTCGTCGCGGTCGGTATTGATAGTTCCGTTATAGTCGAGACCTGCCAATCCACTTGATTTTCCATCTGCAGAAAGACGTATGTTGCACCAAAGGCGTCCCTTATGGTCGAACATTATTTTCTCTGCACGAGTGTACTCATCAAGTGCTGCAAAACGTATGCGTTTCCACGAACCATCTGTGCGGATAATGGTGAGCAAGGTGTCGTTGTAGTTGGCTGTCATCCATAAGTTACCCTCATTGTCGTAGGTGCAACCGCCAACGCGTACATAATTGTTACGCGAAGCTGTACCCACTACTGTAGGATATTGCAAGGGTGAGTTATCTGTGTTGTAGAGCTTTACAAACTTATCGTACTTGTATTCATACAGACCTTCACCATAGCTTGCAACCATTACGTGGCTGGGGTCACGGGGGTCAATTGCCACATGATTAAGATTTACGAATAGTTGTCCTTGACGTCCATCCTTACTCGGAACCGTCATAGCATTATCTTCATCCATGTCGTTCCATTTGGTTCCATCATAATATCCAACAAAACCATCGTGTGGATAGTCGTCAAACTCTCCACCTGTTACAAATAGGCGTCCGTTATTAATTTGTAAACTATAACTGCCTACATGACGGGGACCTATTTTGCCTATCGTTTCGGTAGGTGATAGTGAAGAACCATCTGAAGAGAAATTGTAAGACTTTAGCCCATTATAGGCAAGCGCCATATAGAGTGTGCCGTCAGTAGTGCGCGTTATAGCATTGGGCATAAGATTAGTGTTGCTCAACACATGCTCGGGGCTGTCGGGGTTATTGGTATTGATTGTTACTACCACATTTTGGTTAGAGAACTGAACATATTTGCCATTGGCACTACCATTTTCAACTACAGGCCAACCATGTACTTTTTTTGTAGAAACGGTGTTGTCGGCATTGGTTATCATGCGCCAAATGCCGGCCTCGCTTGCGTTTGACAAAGCTGCACGATATGGAACAATAAAATATGCACCAATGTTGCTACCTACAAACCGACTTACATATATATTGGATGTTGCTACTTTCCATTGCGAAATGTCGTAGAGATTGCCGTAGAGTGCACCACTCATTATGCTATTATTAAAAGAGGCATATATGCGCTTGCCTATAACAATGGCATCGTCTACATTTGTACCTAATTGATAGTAGCCACGAATGTTTTGTTGCTTGAGGTTAAGCAATATTACCCCATCGGTTGTGCCCATACAAGCCCAATCGCCACTCACATTGAGATTGTTGATTTTAACTTGAGTTTCGGTATATTTCTTTACTTGAGGAATATTGACAACCTCGAATGTAGCAGTAGATATATCACCATTTTGAGGATAAATAAGGTCGATATTGTTGTTGTCATACAATGCTACAAGACATTTTTGTGTGTCAGACCACGCAATTTTTGATATTGTATTGTCTGACAAATTATAGCTTAATCTATCAATTGTATAAACCGTATGGTCTTCGGTGTCGTAAATTAGCAAATTGCCACTAAAAAGTGAATAAACTACATTGCCTACAGCCACAGATTGGGTGGCATTGTAGTATGACGGATAATGTTCCCAGTGCGAGTCTAACGTTGATGCTTGTGCTTTTAAGGGCAAAACAATTGTAATATTGAGCAATAGGAAAAGAGCGGAAAGTAGTTTTTTCATATTTCAATATATGGTTTTTAGTATATAGTGATTTATTGGTTAGCCTCTTTTAGGTATAATGCCAATTTAGCCACTGCCCGGGCACGATGTGAAATGGTGTTTTTAACCTCTACTCCAAGTTCGGCAAATGTCTTTCCCATGTGTTCGGGTATAAAAATGGGGTCGTATCCAAAACCCTCTGTTCCACGTTTTTCGGTAGCTATTTCTCCACGAACAATGCCTTCAAACAGATGCTCCTTGCCATTGAGTATAAGCGCTATAACCGTGCGGAACTGTGCAGAGCGGTCTGTTTGGTCACGAAGAGCTGCAAGCAGTTTTTGAGTATTAGCCTCAGGGTCGTGGCGATCTGGATAGGCGTATCGAGCTGTATGAACGCCTGGTGCACCATTAAGCGCCGTAACCTCGAGGCCTGTGTCATCGGCAAAACAATCAAAGCCATAGCGTTCTTTTACCCAACGTGCTTTAATGAGTGCATTGCCTTGTAGGGTATCTGCAGTTTCGGGAATATCGTCGTGACAATCAATATCTGCTAAAGAGAGTATCTGTATTTTATTACCGAAGATGGCACGTATTTCTGATAATTTGTGTGGGTTATTTGTTGCAAAAACAATTTTCATAGGGTAGCATTAAATAAAAATAAGTGAAAAGCAAAACATTTGAAGTGATGATTTACTTTTCACTTTATAGTTGATATAAATAAGGATGTAGTATTATTCTTCTTTTTTAGCTTTAACCTTAATACGATCAAAGCCCTCGCCAAACACACCAATAACCTTAGATTGTGATACAAAAGCATTGGGATCAATGCTCTGAATAATGCGGAAGATATTGGTGCTTTCGCGCTTTTTGGCCAATACTACCAATACCTTACGTTCTTGTTTGGTATACCAACCTTGGCCATCAAGCACTGTTACACCACGATGGGTAGCACTGATAGCTGCAGCTATGGCATCATACTCGCGTGAGAATATAAGGAATTGAACTGACTGGCGTCCACGATCTACCACATAGTCGAGCATAAGGTTTACGATGATTAGTGTGCAATAGCCATAAAGCAGTTTGTCTACATCACCATCTGGAAGGAAGAATGCCGAAGTGATAATGATGATGTCGCAAAGCATCATCATTTGTCCGAGTGTTACATCCTTATATTTGTTGATGATAGAAGCTATAATATCAGTGCCTCCTGTTGAACCATTGTGGAGGAAGACAAAGCCAATGCCTACACCCTCAATAGCTGCACCAAGAATGCACGACATGAAAGCATTACCTTGTACTACTTGTGGCAAATGACTATGCGGATTGACAAAGGGAAACATGTCGGGACGTGTTTGGCCAAGATAGATCATCACCTCTTGTGACAAACCCAAGAGAAACGAAAGCATAAACACGGCATAGATGGTTTTTAAGCAAAAATGCCACCCTAACACTTTTACTGCAATTATCAATAAGATAATGTTTACAGCAAAGAATGTGTACTGCACAGGGAAGCCCGTAGCATAGAATATCACTGCACCAGCACCAGCAAGGCCACCAGTGGTGATTTCGTAAGGCAACTGAAAACAAGTAAAACCGAGCGCATACATAATCAAACCAATGGTGATGACTACATAGTCGCGCACGTCTTGTGCCATGGATGTTTTGATTTTTGTTACCATGAAATAGGTTGTTAGGGAAAAGACAAACCATGCGCAAGAGACTTGCTACAAGCGAGCCTCTTGCGCAAGGAAAGTTGCTTTATTTGATTACAATATTAACAATTCTGCCAGGAACAACAATTACTTTTACAACTGTTTTACCCTCAAGATACTTCTGAGCAGCTTCTGAGGCAAGAGCTACCTCTTGTATGCTCTCTTTTGTTGCATCAGCAGGGAACGTAAGCGTAAAGCGTGTTTTGCCGTTGAATGAAACAGACAGTGTTTGGGTATCTTCTTTCAAATACTTTTCGTCATAACTTGGCCACTGTGCATCGCATACAGTGGTTGTATGTCCAAGTGTATGCCATAACTCTTCGGCCATGTGAGGCGCAAATGGAGAAAGCAATGTTACGAGTGTTTCGAGTACTTGACGACTATGACACTTTTGCTGTGCTAACTCGCCAACAGCTATCATGAAGGCTGGAATAGAAGTGTTGTAAGAGAATACCTCAATGTCCTCAGTTACCTTTTTGATTAATTTGTGCAAAGTCTTTAGATTCTCTTTGGTTGGCTCATCATCCGTAACAGCCCAATCGCCACAAGCAGGATAGAACAACATCCACATCTTGCGCAAGAAGCGGAAGCACCCATCAATACCATTTGAATCCCAAGGCTTGCTCTGGTTGATAGGACCAAGGAACATTTCGTAAAGTCGCAAGGTGTCGGCACCATATTTTTCGACAATCATATCGGGATTAACCACGTTGTACATCGACTTAGACATCTTCTCAATGGCCCAACCGCAAACGTACTTGTTATCTTCGAGTATGAACTCTGCTGTTTCGTATTCAGGACGCCAATGCTTGAAGGCTTCAACGTCAAGAACATCGTTGTGTACGATATTTACGTCTACATGGATAGGAGTGGTATCATACTTATCTTTCAAACCGAGAGATACAAAGGTGTTTGTATCCTTGATACGATAAACAAAGTTTGAACGACCTTGAATCATGCCTTGATTAACAAGCTTTTGGAATGGTTCGTCTTTGCATGATATACCTAAGTCAAATAGGAATTTGTCCCAGAAACGACTATAAATAAGGTGTCCTGTAGCATGTTCTGAGCCACCGATATATAAATCTACGTTTTGCCAATAGCTATCGGCCTCTTTGCTAATAATGGTTTTATCGTTAGTGGGGTCCATATAGCGAAGGTAATATGCAGATGAACCTGCAAAACCTGGCATAGTAGAAAGCTCAATAGGGAATATAGTTTTATTGTCTATATTGCTATTATCAGTGATACATTTGTTAGCCTCGTCCCATGCCCAACGAGTGGCATTGCCAAGAGGTGGCTCACCTGTTTCGGTTGGTAAGAACTTAGTAACTTCGGGCAATTCGAGTGGCAAACACTCCGAAGGAATCATTTGTGGCATGCCATCTTTGTAGTAGACGGGGAAGGGTTCACCCCAATAGCGCTGGCGAGAGAAGATGGCATCACGCAAGCGGAAGTTTACCTTTACGCGGCCAAGATGATTTTCTGTAACAAACTTCTTGGTAGCTGCAATCGCCTCTTTTACCGTAAGTCCGTTCAGACTGAAGTCTTTAAGACTATGCTTGCCTTTTGCTGGAGAGTTCTGCACAATACCTTCTTTGGCGTCAAAACTCTCTTCACTTACATCAGCTCCTTCAATCAAAGGAATGATAGGCAGGTTGAAATGGCGAGCAAAAGCATAGTCGCGTGAGTCGTGAGCTGGCACAGCCATGATAGCCCCCGTTCCGTAACCAGCCAATACATAGTCGCTAATCCATACAGGTATCTCATCGCCAGTGAAAGGATTAATGGCATACGAGCCAGTGAATACACCTGTTACTCTGCGGTCTGCTATACGCTCACGTTCTGTACGCTTTTTTGTAGCTTCTAAGTAAGCGTCTACATCAGCCTTTTGTGCTGCAGTGGTGAGTTGCTGAACCAACTCGCTTTCAGGCGCAAGCACCATAAATGTTACACCGAAAATAGTATCGGCACGAGTTGTAAAGATTGTAAACTTAACATTACTATCTTTTACAGAAAACTGCATTTCAGTACCCTCAGAACGTCCAATCCAATTGCGTTGTGTTTCTTTAAGAGAATCTGTCCAATCTATATTGTCAAGGCCATCGAGTAGGCGTTGAGCGTATGCCGACACACGCAAGCACCATTGCTTCATCTTTTTCTGAACAACTGGGTAGCCGCCGCGTTCGCTCACGCCATCAACTACCTCGTCGTTGGCTAACACAGTACCCAACTTAGGACACCAGTTTACCATTGTTTCGCCGAGATAAGCAATGCGGTAGTTCATCAGCACTTGTTGTTGCTCAACACTGCTCATAGCCTTCCATTCGTCAGCTGAGAAGTGAAGTTCTTCGCTTTGTGCCAAACTCTCAGTGCCTTCAGTACCTTTTTCTTCGAAATGTTTAACCAATTCGCTGATAGGAAGCGCCTTTTCGCACTTGCGACAGTAGAAGTGGTTAAACATTTGTTGGAAAGCCCATTGAGTCCAATGATAGTATTTAGGATCGCACGTACGCACCTCTCTGTCCCAATCAAATGAGAAACCTATTTTATCAAGTTGCTCGCGATAGCGCTTGATATTAGTTTCAGTAGTAATAGCAGGATGCTGACCTGTTTGTATTGCATATTGTTCAGCTGGAAGACCATATGCATCATAGCCCATAGGGTTGAGAACATTAAAACCGCACTGACGCTTATAGCGTGCATAAATGTCAGAAGCTATATATCCCAATGGATGGCCTACATGCAAGCCTGCACCAGATGGATAAGGGAACATATTAAGAACATAAAATTTCTTTTTGTTCTTATCTATCTCCACGTGATATGTTTTCTCTGTGGCCCATGTCTTTTGCCACTTTTGTTCAATTTCTCTGAAATTATATTCCATTCTTAGAGTTATATTGTTATTTAGGTGCAAAGTTAGTGCAAACCGAACGTACTAAAAACAAAAAGGAGAACTTTTTGCTTTTAGTGCTGAGGTGTAGCCTAATTTCGTAAAACAAAGTTAGTGCAAACCGAACGTACTAAACACAAAAAGGAGAACTTTTTGTGTTTAACTTTTAGATAGTTCAGTTTGCACTAAATGAAAGAAAAGCGATTGTTACATTATCACTTTCTTATTATTGACGATATATATATTACCTTTTTGAGGAGAGGTAATGCGGCGTCCTTGAATATCGTAGATATGCCCCTTACCATTGCTACTATCTATTTTAATTTGATTAATAGCCGTATAACCACGTCGTCTTACATTCACAACAAAATCTGTCAGTACCACGCCTTTATTTTCTCCTTTAAGCACAAAGGTTGCCTTTTGGTCTGTAGCTCCTTCAATCTTTAGAACTTGTTTTTCCGAAGATGTGGTGTAGTTCTTACCATTTGCGACAATAGAGATAGCAGACGTATTTCCGCTGATGTTTTGATAAGTAAAACCATATCCCATTATTTCATATCCTACACCAACATCTATCGTATAAGTACAATCTTTTTTTATTCCCGAGTAGATAACGATGTTGTTTCCATCGTTGCCCATGTTGTTAGCGCTTCCACTCGAAAAAGATAGTTGAGGCTCTGTGCGTGTACTGGTCCATAATTTGTTAAAAGGCGAAGACGGATTGCTAAATGCTCCAGTTGAAAGAGAAATGCTGACATCACCCTCGGTAAAGTCTGGAATATGTTCTTCAGCTTCTGGAGCATTGGTTATTCTATATACACATCCAGCATCGCTGCGGTCTGTACCCGTTTGCCCGTTACTCCAATTATAGATTGCCCAACCTAAATGTTCGAGAGTTTGGTTTAATTCAACTTTTCCCGAAGAGATGATATACAATCCACTTTGATTGGCATAGCTCACTTGCCATCCTTTTGACGGACGTTCAGCGGTTGTAGTTATCGCTTTGTTATAAGTTGCTGTGGGATTGATGTAGGTACCATCTTTGCGATTAATGATATCATAACTACCATCATTGCGCTTTGCAAACTTCCACATAGTAGTAGCACTCTTACTATATTCACCACCAATCAACGCACTGCCAACTCCTTGCGAAGTGAGATAACGATTATTGCGATTGGGAGTAAATAATTGATACCAATGCTCATCTATTGAGGTAGATGCTTTAGGCTGGTTTATTTGTGGTAGGGCTTTTTTAACAAGTGCATCGTATTCAGAGGCTTTTTGCGTAAGGCTTTTGTTGTCTATCTCCTCTTTGCTTAAAAGTTCATATCCTTCATCTATACCTTGCAACAAGTCGGCTATTTCAGCTTTTGGATATTGTCCTACGTCATTACCAATCTGCATGTTTTGTGCTGTAGCTATTGCATTATATAATGATGTGCGAGCATCGAATGTATTGATGGCCAACTCTGCTAATTCATCTGTTGTGGGTGTTACGCCTTCGCCTATAATCTTTGCAAACACTTGCGAAAGTTTGGCATAACCTTTTCCTTGCATATAGTTGTTGCTAAAATAGGTTGCATTTATAACACCATTTTTAGCTAATGACGTATATGTATCTGCCACATATTCCACATTGTCCATACTCTCTGCCAACGTTTTTAGATAAGCATTGAATTTAGTGGTACGAGTAGTATTTATGTCCTTGTTAGGTGATGGATAAACAGCCATCAGTTTGATAGCAGAGTTAGGTGCCAAACTCTTTATCTTATTAACAACCTCTTTGTATTGGACTTCAACGTTTGACAACTCTGTAGCCGTGTTGTTTATTTCCTTATATCCTAATGTGACCAATACCATTTTGGGTGATTCGTTGCTGGTTAATCCCTTAAAGATATTAGGCAACATGGCTTTCATTGTTTCAATATCTATGGCTTGGTATCCCCAACTGCCACCACGCTGTTTTACATGAGCAGAATGCAATAATTCGTGCCAATCGTTGCCGTCGTCCCCCAATATAACAACATCTTCTTTTGTTATGGGAAGTGCTGCAAAATAAGTGGCTCGCATACCATTTATGCCGCCCAACCCCGCATCTTTATCTGTGGCATTCTTTGGGTATACACATGAACTTCCTACGTATGAGGCTATTTTATTGCACCATATTCTGTAACCAGCCATTGTAAGGTGTAAAGCATCTTTTGATATTTTGTTGGTCGGAATATCCTTAAGGTCATCATATAGGTCTACGTATGTTACCCCCATTTCCTTGCATATATTCTTTATGCTATCGTTGGTTACAGGTATGTCTGCAGCATTTTTTACTCCAGTGTTCCTGCATGGCAAAATGCTCTGGAAAAATACTTGTGTATGAGGACTCTCTTTAGCACAACGCATCAACGTAATGCGCACATTTTTAGCTACTTGTGCAGGAGTGTTCAGCCCTTTGGTGCCTAAATCGTTCGTGCCCATCATAAAGAATATTTTGCTGGGTTTTCCTGCTAACACAGTTTCTAAGTGTTGCAGCATGATAGGGCTTTCTGCACCATTCACACCGCGGTTTAGCACCTTGGCATTGCCAAAAGCTTCCCACCACTCGTGCATATTGGTTATGCTATTTCCATAAAATACTATATTTTCGGTTGTTACTGGGTGCACTTTAAACCCATCATAACGGTGCATACGAAAGGGTATTCCTTGCGCAAAAGCAGATATACCTATAGTAAAAAAACTAATGGCTGTAAGTAGTTTTCTTCGCATAAAATGTACATAGAATTTAATTAGGTAAAAAGTATGCCGTAAAGATAAGAAATATATATATTAATAGAGCATTTTATAATGAATAATTTGCAATTGTAAGCGTTTATGTACCGAATATGTAGCCTTTTCCGATTTTACAACGAATAAGCAACTAAATAATTATTATAAATCGTTTCATTGTTGTAATTTTGCAGAGATTTGTGTTCGTATATACAAAAGAAACACAACAAAATAGAGATTAAAAACAATTATTTAGAAATACCTTTTGTATGAGAGGAAATTTACGCAAACTAAGACGCTACGGCATAGCAGCCTTAATATGTATACTTGGGCAACCCGTTTTAGCGCAACGTGTTTCAGTAAAGACTAATACTTTGTATTGGGCTGGAGCAACCCCCAATGTAGGTGCAGAATTTAGACTTAACAGACACTTTACTTTAAATGTAGAGGGATTGTTCAATCGTGTAAAATTGGGTTCTAAAATCAACACTCGTGTGTTAAGCGTAACTCCCGAGGCACGTTATTGGTTCAGTATACGTCCACAAGCTGGTCATTTTGTTGGATTTATGGCTATGGCTACCGACTACGACCTTACGTTGAAAAACAAAATAAAAAAAGGCACAGCCGTTGGTGCAGGCGTAACTTATGGTTACTCGTTTGTGCTTAGCAAACGCTGGAGTTTAGAGACCACGGCTGGTTTAGGTTTGCTAAATGTCCGCAGCAAAAACTATGATAAAGGCACAGCCGAACCTAAAGATGTTAAGTCGAGTGTAAAGTTTGCCCCGATGAAATTGGGCGTTTCTTTTGTATACATAATCAAGTAGATAATATGAAAAAACACATAGCTACGCAATATTCGGGCGTACACCGCTTGGGCAGCAAATTAGTTGGCACGCTATTCTTGTTGTTCGTTATGGCAATGAGTGCTTCGGCACAAGACATTATTCGTGTTACAGGTAAGGTGATAGATGCCGCAAAGGGTGAACCTTTGGCATTTGTCAATATTATGGACATGGAGATGAAGAAGATAGTAGCACAAAGTGATGGCGATGGTCGTTTTTCGCTTAATGCTCACTCAAGCACTTCTTTGCGCTTTTCTATGACAGGTGCAGAAACCCAAACCATCAAACTAAGAGGTCGGGATAGTCTTGTAGTTCGTCTTACGATGATTGATACCAACCTTGGCGAAGCTGCAGTTGTTGTTAAGAGAAAGGTAAAAGAACTTACTATTACTCCTACCCCTATCGAAATGAAGGGTAACATGGCATATTTCAAGAATGTCGTAGGCGTTCCTTCAAAACTTTTTGGCCACGATTGTCGTTTGGTTGCACAGCGTATATTTGATAATCAAACACGCAAAAAGCAAGCTCTTATGCGTCCTATGGTATATGATGCTGTAGAGTATAATCAAACGCAAGATCGTATGTATGATTTCAAAATGAACGATAAAGATGGCGACCCATTAGCTAAATACATATTAGTTAAAGATGATTCGCTTCGCGATAAACACACCGACACAAGAGATGCCTTTATGTATATGGATTCTATCTTTGTAAAGAATCCTAACGACATTTTCAGAGGTGTAATTTATGCAGCTATTGAAGACTACAACAAAATTGTCTATCGCGACACTATCGTAGCCACAAAGGGTGTTATTCGTCCAATGCGTTGGCTTGATTTCTCATTCGGCTCTTCTGAGATTGCAGATGACAACTTTATTCCTAAATCCAAACCGCAATTACGTGATAGCAAAGGTAATATCGACCTTCGTTTCCCTATAGGTAAAGCAGAATTCGACCCCAACGATGCTCACAATGTCGTTGAAATACAGAAATTGCAACAACAAGTTCAAGACATTGCAGCTACCAAAGATGCCACTGTTCAGGCCCTTAATATTAGCGGTACTTCTTCGCCTGATGGACGTTATACAAGCAACCTCTCATTGGCTAAGCGCCGTATGGATTATGCTATCAACTACTTCCGTATGCAAATGCCCGAGAACCTCCGACGCAATATGAAGTTTAGTTCAAACGCATCGGTTGCACCTTGGGGTGACGTTGTGAAACTCATGCGCAAAGATAGTCTTGACAACGAAGCAAACCAGGTTGAAAGCGTTACACGCCGCTATAAGGGCGATGCAGTGGGGCAAGGCATGAAGCGCTTGTCGTTCTACAAATCTCTGTTGCAAGGTAAATACTTGCCTATGCTCCGTTCGGTAGGTTATACCATGAACTATTCTATCTTCCGTAACCTTACACTTGATGAAATTAAAGAACTTTACAATCAAGATTATAAAAAACTATCGAGATACGAGTTCTTCCGTATGTATCGTAGCGAGGAAAACGAGGTAAAACGTGAGAAAATTTTGCGTCAAGCACTCGAGATTTACCCTTCGTTTACCGCTGCTGCAAACGACTTGTCAGCTCTACTTATCAAACGTGGTACTCCAGACCCAGAGATCTTGCGCAACTTTGCAGGTAAGAAACTTTACGACGAAAACGGAAGCAAGCAAAAGGTTATGGCACCTGCTGTTGTTAATCAAAACCAAATGGTTGCGCTACTCGTTAATAGCGAATACCAAGCAGCCGACTCACTTGTTGAGTTCATTCCTAAGACCGAAGAGAACCGTCTGCTCTTGGCTGTAAACGACGCCTTTATGGGACGCTATGACAAGAACTATGACATCATTGCTCAAACTGGCTTGCGAAATGAGATTGTGCTTCTCTTAGCTATGAAGAAAGATGAAGAAGCATTAGAAAAATCAAAGGAACTGACAGATGACGATGCTGTAACTCACTACATCAAAGCTATCTGCATGCACCGTTCTAAAGATTCAAACACTTCGCTTAAGGGTAATATAGAACTTAGAAAGGCTCTTACACTTGACCCATCACTCATCGAGATAGCAGAGAATGATGCCGATGTCAATGACCTTGAATGCATTAAGGAAATTAAGGATAAGATGAACAAAAAAGAGGTAGAGAAAAAATGAAAAAAACAGAATTTTCCAACAACAAAAGCCGCAATCTGAAAAATTCAAAGGTTATGAAAGCTGCAAGTATCTGCTGCCTCTTAGCACTCTCGGTGCCAACTGCACTCCAAGCCCAAAACGACAGTTTACCCAAACTGCAAAAGAGTGCATTGGACTATATGTTGCAACGTCCGCACGTTACAAAACACTACGAGAATAAGAAATTTGGTGACCATCTCTTCACTGATCTTGGTGCAGGACTTAACTTGGTAGGTGCACACGATCTTAAGTTTGGTGCACAAGGTGGTTGGACAATAGGTGATTTCATCACACCCGAACATGGTGTGCGTTTAGGGGTAAATGCAGGGCTTTATCGCACAAATGGTGAGAATATTAAGTTTGGCGATGTTACACTTGATTACCTTATGAACATCACTGCCGTTGCTAATCGCTCTTACACAACTCCACATTCATTCGAAGTGTTTGGTGTTGCAGGTATTGATGTAGTTTATGCTCGCAATCGCGGTGTAAGCAAAAAGGGATGGGGTGCTCACCTTGGTTTGCGTGGTCAATATGCTTTCTCACCCTATACTTATATTTACGCAGAACCTCGTTTGGGTGTTTTGCATCAAAATGCTACACTCAACAATACTTGGCGCAAGTATCGTCCAACGGCAAGTATTATGGCTGGTTTAGGTTATCGTATGCTAACTCCTGAAGAGCGTGCACACAAGTATGGCGACAGCACTTCGCCTAAGAACAACGGATTTACTGATGGTTTGTTCATTGGCGTAATGGGCGGTATGTCGTTCTTAAGCAATGCACATCCCAGCACATGGAAAGACAATGCTGGTGGACGTGTTGCACTAAGCGTTGGCAAATGGTTTAATGCCTACAATGCTTTGCGTCTTACTGGAACTGCTACTGCAATCAAACAGAAGGATAGCAACAAAGCTACTGCTATTGGAGGTCAAATAGACTATATGGCCAACCTTCACAACTTGTTTGGTGGTGTAGACACAAGCCGCCGTTGGTGGGTAAATGGTGTAGCTGGTGCAAGTCTTAACTACGCTTCGTCTAACGGAAAGCACAACACCACCCTTGGTCTTGGTGCAGGTCTTCAAGGCAATGCTCGTATTGGCCATGGTTTTACATTCGTAGTTGAACCACGTGTAGACATATACAATAAAGATTATATCACCAATAGTAGCACCGTTGGTAGCTACGATTGTGTGCCCTCTTTACTCCTTGGTTTTGTTTATACCAACAACACAAGCGAGGCGGTTTCAGAACGTGCTAACGACGATTTCATTGCAGGTAAATGGCACGACCATACCTTTATCGAAATGGGTGGTGGACTAAACATCGATGTTACGCGCACAGCCGTTCGTCACGCATTTAAGTATGTACGTCCTACAGGATATGCTGCCGTTGGTAAATGGTTCGCTCCACTCCATGGTGCACGTGTATGGGGACAATTGAGCAAGACGCGCTTTAGCGAAAACAACAGTTGGAGTCGCATGGACTTTGGTGCTGACTACTTGTTTAACTTTACCAATGCCATGATGGGCTATCGTGCCGATCGCATATTCGAGTTTACAGGTGGTTTAGGTATGAATATTTCGCAACGACAAAGAAAGAGTAAAACCTTCTTTGGTCTTGATGCCTCGGTTCGTGGTACATGGCACGTAAGTCCTTTCTGTGCAATCTTCGTAGAACCCAAACTACAAGGATATGGCAAGAACTATCTGCCATCACGCATTGGTAAATATAATATAGATATCATTGCATCTGGCTTGGCAGGTATGCAATTCAACTTGCGTAACTACAATGCAAAACTGAGTCAAGAGGCTTTAGAGGATGAAGGCGGATTACGCAGTAGCTTCTCGATGGCCGGTGGTGCTGCAGTGCCTGCTAACAATGCGCGCACCAAAGGAGCATACAATGCTGTAGGCCGTTTGAGCTATACTAATTGGTACACTCCACTCTCTGCATGGCGCGCCAACCTGCAAGGTACTTTAGGCAAGTTCAAAGGCAATAAGTATGCAACAACCGTTGTAGGTGGCGACTACCTTACTGACCTTACAGCACATGCCTATGGTTATGATCAAGACCGTGTAGTTAGTGTTTCGGCTTTAGCAGGTCTTAACCTTGGTCTTGACTATGCTGGTGGCAAGGACTACTTTACATCTGATGTTCACGTAGGCGGTCAGCTTGCTGTGAGAGTGGCAAACAATGCACACATCTTTGCTGAACCACAAGTAGGCTATCACATGTCTAAGCGTTTTAAAGGCAGTTCACGTCTTGCACATTGGAAACCACTCATGCTCCTTGGTGTAGATTATAGCTTTAAGCGTAGCAGCGAACTCAAAGATATTGCTGCTCCTAAAAATAGCCGATATATCACCATCAACATGGGTACAGGTATCAATAGTATGAACCTTGCTCCAGAGAAGAAAGGTTATCGTTGGACCTACAATGCGGCTTTGGGCTATGGACAATGGCTCACAGGCTTACATGGTTACGAGATTGACCTTACCAACATGATGGTAAATCGCACTAAGCACACACGCTACAATGTTACTGCTATTCGTGCCAACTATATGATGAACCTCCGTACAGCCGTAACAGGCGAGAGTACCGACAATAAGTTGTTCCAACTCTCTGGTCTTGCAGGTGCTTCGCTCAACTTCTGCTCAAGCAAAGGACGTAGTGCGCAGATTGTTCCTGGCTTTCAAGCAGCATTGCAAGCAGGTTGGAAGGTTACTCCAGTAGTAGAAGTTTACATGCAACCTGAGGCTTCATTCTACTCTTCAAAGATAATTCCTGGCGGAACGGGCCATCCTGTTGATGGACAACTTACTCTCTCTGTAGGTAGCAAGTTCCACTTCTGATTTCGAATGTAGCATTCGTATTTTTCAATCATACAAATCATGCAAATCCCTTGCTGAGTGTCTGCCACTCAAGCAGGGGATTTGTTTTATTTTTTATAAGCAATGGTTAGATAATTATTGTAGCAGAATGTATATTTACAAAGGCTGTTTGCATCAAAATTGCATTGTAAATAACCCTATTTAGACTCAAAACAATGATTTTCAGAGTTATAAAGTAAAAAACATATAGAAATGTTTGTCGCTTTTGCATACATACTCTATATTTGCAACATATTTGTGGCATATTTAGTTATAAAGCATTGATGCAATGCTTTTATAGCCACTAAAGTGTACAAGATAGGAAATATTAATTTTATTATAAAATAATACATACAGATATGAATAAGACAGATCTCGTAAACGCTATTGCAGCAGAAGGCTTGACTAAAGCAGACTCTAAAAAAGCTCTCGATGCAGTGCTTAATGCTATATCAGGTGCATTAAAAGAAGGCGACAAGGTTGCCCTTATTGGCTTTGGTACATTCTCAGTAAACGAACGTCCTGCACGCGAAGGTATTAACCCAGCTACAAAAGAGAAAATTCAAATTGCTGCTAAGAAGGTAGTAAAGTTCAAGGCTGGTGCAGAACTTGATGCAAGTGTAAACTAATGTCTATTCTTTTAGAATACGTACTTTTTATTGATACTTGAATAAAGTCATTACGCTTGGTATGAGTGTAATGACTTTTATTTTTATTAGTGATTCAAAAAAATAAGTTTAGAGTAAATAAAAAAGCAGGTGCTATATTTGATAAGCATCTGCTTTTTAAGTATATCAATCTAAATGATTGTTGTGTGCCTTACATCTTGTTGAATTTCAAGCCGTCTTTGTCCTCATACTGCTTTTGTAGCTTAATGAGTTCGCTCATAAGGCGCTTGGTAAGTTTCTCTGTACCCTTTTGACCATAGATATTGTGGAGTTCGTTAGGGTCTTTGTTAAGGTTGTAGAGTTCCCACTTGTTGATGTCGTTGTAGAAGTGGATGAGTTTGTAACCATCAGAACTACGCACGCCATAGTGACGCTTTACGCTATGTTCAGCAGGGTATTCGTAGTAGTGATAGTAAATAGATTTGCGCCAGTTCTTGGGGTGCTTACCTTCTAACAATGGAAGTAGCGAAACGCCATCCATATCCGATGGAACCTTGGCACCAGCTATTTCAAGGAAAGTGGGAGCATAGTCGATGTTCTGCACCATTTCGTTAATATCGCCGTGTGCTTTGAGACCCTTAGGCAAACTCATAACGAGAGGAGTATTGAGCGATTCTTCGTACATAAAGCGCTTGTCGAACCAACCATGTTCGCCCATATAGAACCCTTGGTCAGAGGTATATACTACAAGGGTTGAGTCGAGCAAACCAGCTGATTTTAAATAATCGAGCGTACGACCTACGTTGTCATCAAGTGATTTAAGCACCTTTGCATAGTCGCGCATATAGCGTTGGTATTTAAATTCAGCCAATGCTTTTCCTGTTAGATGACGTTTGTTAAAGTCGGTAGCCAACGAATCATAGAAGTAGTCGTATTCTGCACGATCTTTCGAATCGAGTCGGCCAATCATTGCAAGATAAGAGTCGGTGAGACGTGTGTTAGCGCCAGGATAGAACATCTTGTTGTCATAAACAATGTCCATGTGGTCGTTGTTCTTAATCTCCATTTCCTGTGCTGCAGCAGCGGGACGGCCTTTGTAGTCGTCGTAGAAGGTAGAGGGGATAGCAAATGTTTTATCCTCGTACTCGTGTAGGTATTTCAGTTCGGGCAACCAATCACGATGGCATGCCTTGTGGTGTATAAATAGGATGAAGGGCTTAGATTTGTCGCGTTTGTGTTCCATCCAGTCGATGGCCTTGTCGGTAACAATGTTCGTTACGTAGCCTTTTTCGCGTGTGGTGGTACCATCCATGTTGATGAAGTTTGGATTGTAGTAGTCACCTTGCGCAGGCAGAATGTTGTAGTAGTCAAAGCCAGTAGGAGTGCTCACAAGATGCCATTTGCCTATAAGGGCGGTTTGATAACCAGCTTGGCGCATCAACTTAGGCATAGTTTGTTGCGAACCATCAAAGATGCCGTGTTCATTATTTGTAAATCCATTCTTGTGCGAGTGCTTACCTGTAATCATGCAGGCACGGCTTGGGCCTGAAAGTGAGTTAGCCACGTACGAGTTTACAAAGCGAACGCCATCAGCAGCTACACGGTCGAGGTTAGGAGTTTCTACAAAGCGATTGTCGTAGCAACTCATCATTTGTGCCGTATGGTCGTCGGTCATAATATACACAATGTTGTAGCGATGTTGCGCCATTGCAACATTAGCCATCACCATTGGTGTGAGCAAAAGCATTTTCTTATTCATGTGTGTAGACTGTGCTTTTATGTTTTTAAAATATGCTGTTTATAAAACAAAAAAAATGGCGAATTGTAGGTAATGGATTCACTTTCCAATTCGCCATTTATGTGCTCATAACTACTCAAAAAAGAGTTGTGTTATGTGTTACTTTTTAATCATGTTATACACAATGTCCATGATTTGCTTGCCAAGGGCATCAGCTTCTTCCATGGTATGTGCTTCAGAATAAACACGAATGATGGGTTCGGTGTTGCTCTTGCGGAGGTGTACCCACTTGTCAGCGAAGTCAATCTTCACGCCATCAATGTCTGTAACCTTCTCGTCTTTGTAGAGTTCCTTAACCTTTTGCAGAATAGCAAAGATATCAGTTGTTGGGTCGAGGTCGATGCGGTTCTTTGCAATATAGTATTGAGGAAGCGAGTCGCGCAACTCAGTGGCACGCATGCCAGTCTTTGCCAAGTAAGTAAGGATGAGTGCGATACCTACCAATGCATCACGACCAGAGTGAGCTGCAGGATAAATAACACCGCCATTGCCTTCGCCACCAATTACAGCACCAGTTTCTTTCATTTTTGTAACAACGTTCACTTCGCCTACTGCGGCAGCAGTGTAGTTGCAACCATATTTTTCAGTAACATCGCGTAAACCGCGAGTAGAAGAAAGGTTTGAAACTGTTGGACCAGGAGTGTGTTGTAGTACGTAGTCAGCGCAAGCAACAAGTGTGTTTTCTTCGCCAAACATGGTGCCATCTTCGCATACAAGTGCCAAGCGGTCTACATCTGGGTCTACTACGATACCAAGGTCGTGACGTCCTTTACGCAAGAGGTTGCGAATTTCGGTAAGGTTTTGCTTAAGTGGCTCTGGGTTGTGTGCAAAGTTACCTGTAGGCTCAGTGTTCAGTCCTGTAACTTCGGTAACACCTAATTGACCCAAAAGTTTAGGGATGATGATACCGCCAACAGAGTTTACTGTGTCGATAGCCACTGTAAAGTGAGCACGGCGTATAGCTTCGATATCAACGAGTTCGAGTTCTTTAACAAGTTCGATGTGGCGTTGGTCGTAGCTGTAGTTCTTTGTGTAGCAACCAAGGCTATCAACGTCGGCAAACTCAAAGTTGCAGTTATTGGCTAGGCGAACTACTTCAGATGCTTCGGCTGGTGGCAGAAATTCGCCATTTTCGTTTAAGAACTTAAGGGCATTCCATTGACGTGGGTTATGGCTTGCAGTAATGATGATACCACCGCATGCATGTTCCATTTTAACAGCCAATTCGGTGGTTGGGGTTGATGCCAACCCGATATTTACCACATCAAAACCCATGCCCATGAGTGTACCACATACAACGTGGCTTACCATTTCGCCTGAGATGCGCGCATCGCGACCTACCACGATTTTGCGACGGAAAGCTCGGCTAACAACGTTTTCGCGTAATGATGCATAAGCGGATACGGATTTGGCAATGTCTACAGGATTGAGCGTATCTCCTGTGCGACCGCCTATAGTACCACGGAAACCTGAGATGGATTTAATCAGTGTCATAATATTTCTATTGTGTTTGTTATTTTTGAATTACAAATTTACTGTAAGATACGCATTAAAAAAAGCAATTTATGTTTTTTTTCTATCTTAGGTAAAACTTTCTGCTTTGGCTTAATCTTTACAGATCGAAAAACAAAAAAGCATTACATAAGCAGACATAAATATGTCCTTATGTAATGCTTTTGTTTAAGCATCGCGTTATGTTGAAATACTTAAATAGTGTATGTTAAAGCTTTTGCTTTACTTCAATCTCTTGGAAGGTTTCTATCATATCGCCCTCTTTGATATCGTTGCAGTTGGTAAGTGAAATACCACACTCAAAGTTGGTGCTAACTTCCTTAACATCGTCTTTAAAGCGTTTAAGTGCGTTGATTTCGCCCGTGTAAATTACGATACCATCGCGGATTAGGCGTGCCTTGTCGCTACGTTTAACCTTACCATCGATAACATAACATCCGGCTACGAAGCCCACCTTAGAGATGTGATAAACTTGGCGAACCTCGATGTTGGCTGTAACTTCTTCCTTAATAACAGGTTCAAGCATACCCTCCATAGCCACTTTAACGTCTTCGATAGCGTCGTAGATAACAGAGTATTGACGGATTTCAACGCCATCGCGCTCTGCCAACTTGCGTGCCTGTTGTGAAGGACGCACTTGGAAACCTACGATGATAGCCTCCGAAGCGGCTGCCAAGGTAACATCGTTTTCGCTGATTTGACCTACACCCTTGTAGATTACTTTTACAACGATGTTCTCAGTAGAAAGTTTGATAAATGAGTCTGCCAAAGCTTCTACTGAACCATCCACATCGGCCTTAACAATAATGTTGAGTTCATGATAAGAACCCATCTTAAGACGCTTACCAATCTTTTCAAGGGTGAGCACTTCGCGTGTGCGGAGGTCTTGCTCGCGTTGCAATTGTTCGCGCTTGTTAGCAATCTCGCGTGCCTCTTGTTCGGTTTCCATCACGTGGAATTGGTCACCAGCTTGAGGTGCACCATTAAAACCCAATAGGGTGGCTGCCATTGATGGGCCAACGTTGTCGATGCGTTGACCGCGTTCGTTGAACAAAGCTTTAACACGGCCGTAATTAGTTCCGGCAAGCACGATGTCGCCTTGGTGGAGTGTACCATTTGAAACAAGAATTGTAGCTACATAACCACGGCCCTTGTCGAGCGATGACTCGATAACCGTACCCGTAGCTTTGCGGTTAGGGTTGGCTTTGAGTTCAAGCATATCGGCTTCGAGCAACACTTTCTCCAATAGTTCTTTAACGCCAGTACCCTTTTTAGCACTGATGTCTTGGCTTTGGTATTTACCGCCCCATTCCTCTACAAGGAAGTTCATAGCTGCCAATCCTTCCTTAATCTTGTCGGGGTTGGCATGTGGCTTATCCACCTTGTTGATAGCAAATACGATAGGCACATTGGCAGCTGTAGCGTGACTGATGGCCTCTTTAGTTTGAGGCATGATGTCATCGTCGGCTGCAATGATGATGATAGCAATATCGGTTACCTGTGCACCACGAGCACGCATTGCTGTAAAGGCTTCGTGACCTGGAGTATCGAGGAATGTGATGCGTCGTCCGTTTTCGAGTGTAACGTTGTAGGCACCAATGTGCTGGGTTATACCGCCAGCTTCGCCCGCAATTACGTTAGACTTACGTATGTAGTCGAGCAATGAAGTTTTACCATGGTCTACGTGGCCCATTACGGTAACGATAGGAGCACGTGGCTCAAGGTCTTCGGGGTTATCCTCCTCTTCGGCGATAGCCTCTTGCACGTCGGCAGCTACGTATTCGGTTTTATATCCAAACTCATCGGCAACAAGGTCGATGGTTTCAGCATCCATACGTTGGTTGATACTAACCATGATACCGATGCTCATACATGTGGCAATAACCTTGGTTACAGGCACGTCCATCATCTGAGCCAATTCGTTGGCAGTAACAAACTCTGTAAGTTTAAGTATCTTGCTTTCTGCCTTAGCTTCGCGACGTTCTTCTTCGGCGCGTGCTTGTTGTTGTTCGCGCTTTTCCTTACGGTATTTAGCACCCTTGCTACCCTTTTGCTTGCTGGTTAGGCGTGCCAATGTTTCCTTTACTTGCTTTGCAACGTCCTCGTCTGATACTTCGGCCTTTTGTTGCTCTTTGGCACGGCGATTGCGGTTTTTGTTGTTGCTTTTGCTTGCGTTAGGTTGGTTGGCTTTGTTAGCGTTATTGTTATTATTGTTGTTGTTATTACGCTTTTTGCCATTGTTGTTGCCCCCTTGTTTGGGTTGGTTTGCAGCGGCATTAATATCAACTCTTTCGCTACCGATGCGGTTGCGTTTTTTGCGTTGTCCGTTAGCTTGTGCGCCTTGGCTGTTGCTGTTGTTTTGAGCATTATTGCCTTGCTTGTTGCGTTCGCGGCGTCGCTCTTCTTTCGATTTCTTTTTAGGGCGTGTAGTTGGGTTGATGGCGCTAAGGTCAATGGTACCAAGCACTTTAGGACCAGTGATTTCGGTCTGAGTTTTTAGTTTGAATACACCATCTTCTTCTTCGCCAATAGCTTTGGCACGTTCTTCGACAGTTGGGCGTGTAGGTTTGTTGTTTCCGTTTGAGTCTTGGTTCATAGGCTGAGGAGTGGAAGTGTTGGCTTTAGCATTTGCTTTGTTTGCTTCCGTATCCTCATTTTTAGAACTAAGGGCGGATGTTGCGGCAGTATTTGCATTAGCCTGAGGCTTATTTATGCTTTTAGCCGGAGCTTTATTGGCTTCGGCTTTTGGTTTAGAGTCGTTTTTAGGTTTAGCGTTGTCTTTTTTGTTTTGTTTTCTGCCATTGTTATTGTCGTCAAGGTCTATGTGTCCTACAATGTGTGGACCCTTAACCTCAGGTACAGTGGTTCCAATTGTCTGAGGTTCGGCCTTGCGTGTTTTGTTAGCAGTACGCTTTTGTTCTTGGCGGTTTTGCATACGTTCTTCGGCCTTGTCGCGTAGGTTTTTGTCAGCGCTAAAGGCTTTTTTCAGAAGGTCGTATTGTTTTTCGTCGAGCTTTTGGTTAGGGTCGTTGCTTGCTACAGGCACACCTTTCTCGTTGAGAAGGTCTACGATTGATTGAAGTCCGACACCAAATTCTTTAATTGCTTTATTTAATCTGATACTCATGCAAGTTTATTTTTACTAATGCTTTCAAACATCATGTTTCATCAACGCTATATGGGTCGATATAGGTAGCTAATGACGTGATGTTTTTTTGTGGAATTGATTAACACTTATCCTTTCATGAGAAATTGCTTTTGATATGCACCCTTTTGCATTGTATTGCAGCAATGTATGCATATCAAAGTCAATTTATCACATCAAATGCATTAGCTTTCTTTGTCTGCTGAAGGTTCGGCAGACTCGTTTGTAGAAGATGAGTCTTGGCTTGTCTCGTTGTCGGTAGCCGGAGCATCATTCTTTTTGGCAGCGTTTTTTTCTTCGTCATCAAACTCTGCACGTAGTATGCGCAACACATCGTCTACAGTGTCTTCTTCGAGGTCTGCTTTCTCAATGAGCATTTCGCGTGGTGCGTTGAGCACATCTTTAGCTGTTTCGAGGCCAATAGATTTAATGGCGTCGATAACCCATTGATCTATTTCGTCAGAGAACTCGTCGAGGTAGATGTCTTCGGTTGCTTCTTCGCCTTCAATCTCGCGGAACACATCGATGGTGTATTCGGTGAGCATTGATGCGAGCTTGATGTTCATACCGCCCTTACCGATAGCAAGGCTCACTTCTTCGGGGCGTAGGTATACCTCGGCTTTCTTTTCATCCTCGTGCAACACGATGTTTGAAACTTGTGCAGGGTTCAGTGCGCGTTGGATAAAGAGTGAAGTGTTAGTGGTATAGTTTATTACGTCGATGTTTTCGTTATGAAGTTCACGTACCACACCATGAATACGGCTACCCTTAACGCCCACGCAAGCACCTACGGGGTCGATGCGGTCGTCGTAGCTTTCAACAGCTATTTTGGCTCTTTCACCAGGGATGCGTGCTATGCGGCAAAGCTTAATTACACCTTCGTTGATTTCGGGAATTTCGTTTTCGAGCAAGCGTTGCAAGAACACGGGCGATGTGCGCGAAAGGAAAATCTTAGGATTACCATTGCTATTGTCCACACGGTCGATAACGGCAGTTACAGCGTCGCCTTTATGGAAGAAGTCGCGAGGTATTTGTTGTGATTTAGGGAGATATAGTTCGTTTTTCTCCTCGTCCATTAAGAGTGTTTCGCTCTTCCATGTTTGGTAAACTTCGGCGGTGATAAGTTCGCCTACGCGGTCTTTATATTTATTGTAGAGCGCATCGTGTTCGAGTTCGAGAATTTTGCTTGCAAGTGTTTGACGCAAGGTCAGAATGGCGCGGCGTCCGAAATCAGCAAAGTGAATTTCCTCAGACACATCTTCGCCCACCTCGTAGGTAGCATCGATTTTTTGTGCTTCAGAGAGTGAAATCTGTTTGTTGGTATCTTCAACTTCGTTGTCGTTTACCACTACGCGGTTACGATAAATTTCGCAATCACCTTTGTCGGGATTGACGATTACGTCAAAGTTTTCGTCAGAACCGAAAATTTTGGCAATTACGCTGCGAAAGCTCTCTTCGAGAACTCCCACCATGGTAGTAATATCGATATTTTTGTTTTGCTTAAATTCTGCAAACGTGTCGATAAGGCTTACGGTGTCTTGTTTCTTCTTGGCCATGTGTGTATAGGTAGAGTCTTTTTGTTCTAATTCTTTATTTAAAGTCAATGATATACTTGGTAGATTTCACATCGCCGAATGTAAAGGGAATGTCGCGGCTCACGAGTTTGGGGCGTTTGGCTCCTTCTTCGCGCACTTTCTCTTCGATGGTGAGTGTAAATCCATCGGGCGTAACATTATCAAGCACGCCTTCAAGTTTTTTGCCTTCGGTGGTGATAACCTCCACTCGTTCGCCTTGGTGAATTTCGTATTGGCGCAACACCTTAAAAGGTTGTCCTATACCAGCGCTTCCCACCTCGAGTTCAAAGTCCTCTTGTTCGCGGTCTAAGTGGCTCTCGATGTAGCGGCTGAGTTCTACACAATCTTCAATCCACACGCCCTCTTCGTGGTCTATTTCCACCACGATGCGGTCGTCAGAGCTAATGGTAAGGTCGGTTAGAAAATAGTCTTTGCCTTCTAACCATTCGTCCACCAAATTCTTTACAAAGTTCTTGTCTATCATTTAATATTGTTGAGTGGTAAAAATAAGTGAGGAACTTTTTGAAAGCCCCTCACTCAATCTTGTTTGCAAAGATACAAATAATTATTTGCTTTTTCCAAATATTTTTATAATTGTTTTTATTGTAAGGGATATGTTGTAACATTTTGTTAATATATAGGCTTTTGTATAGTATGAAAATGCCCGTTAATCAAAAAAAAGTGGGTAAAAAGTGGCATGGCATAGGTTTAATTCATAAATTCGCTATCAAACCCATAAGTAGTGTTGCAAATGTGTGATAAATAGGCGTATACCCCTCATCTCTATCAATCTTTATCGCCTGTTTTGAAACGCGTTGGCAAGCCTTGCTTTGTATGGTATAAAGCACCTTATTTACTTACTTTAAAAAACATTGTAGCCTTATGAAACATTTACTTCCTAAATTGCCATACGCGCTCAATGCACTTGAGCCTCGTATGAGCGAGCAAACACTTAACTTTCACTTCAACAAGCACTTGCAAACTTATCTCGACAATGTTAATCATTTGGTAGAAGATACACCTTATGCCGATTTTAGGCTTAAAGACATCATAGTACATGCAACGGGGGCATTGTTCAACAATGCAGCGCAGGCTTACAACCACATACTATTCTTTAAGCAACTCGCCCCTGTACCTGTGCCCATGAGCACTACGCTCACGCAGCATTTGGTGGCTAACTTTGGCAGTGTTGAGGCTTTTAAAGACGAGTTTATAAAAGCAGCCATTGGCCTTTTTGGTTCGGGCTGGGTATGGTTGGCTCAAGATGCCGACCACGTGTTAAAGATTGTGGCATGCCCCAATGCTGGCAACCCTATTACGCAAGGTATGCGCCCGCTTATGTGTATTGATGTGTGGGAACATGCTTATTATCTTGACTATCAAAATCGCCGGGCTGAGTATGTAAACAACTTTTGGTATCTCATCGACTGGAAGCGCATTGAAAGCCGCATCGAAAACGATGGCTTGCTCTTTTATTAAGAGCACTCAGCAAACAACATAATACCCATTATTCGTGGGCAAACGGCAGCGTGTATGCAAGGCATAAAACGCTGCCGTTTTTTTTGTTGCAATCGTAATTTTGGATAATGCCTAAAGCATACTTGCCAGTTGCCTTATGCGCAGCGTAAAAACCGACAAATAGAACAATATTTTTTGGACGGATTTTGTTGTAAAATAGAAAAGAAATGTGGACTTTAGGGGCTAAAATCCTACTGTTTCGCCCCTATTTTGCGATGATAAATCACAAGGATGCGTATCCTTACATCACAAGCATACGTATCCTTAGCACACAAGGATATGTGTCCTTATGCCCTAAGGATACGTATGCTTAGAGTGAAACAACACGCTTTTAAGGCTGTTTGCAAGCAAATAAAATTATATGAATAATCATTTCTTGTTGATAATCAAGCGCTTATGCTATTTGCTCAAAACTTCGTTGTTTTTTACCAGAAGCATCGGTGGTTAAAAACAATCAATTCTCAGAGTGTAGAAAATAAGCAATATAGGAAAAATAGAACAATCTTTCGGATGATTGCTCAAGAAGAACGCTTTTATATTGCATATATGCAGTTATTTGTTTAGGATAGAATGAAAAACAGCTTAATATATGAATAAATATTTAAAAATAGTGTAATAAAATGCATATATCTTGCTCACTTCATAATAAATGCCGAATATTGCAACGAAATTTAAAAACGAAAGATTATGCTGAGAATAGCAGTACAAGCTAAGGGGCGATTAAACGAAGACACTATGAGCTTGCTCAAAGATGCAGGCATAGATGTGGCGCAAAGCAAGCGCAAACTTGTAGCACGTGCCAAGGGATTTCCGATAGAGGTGCTTTACCTACGTGACGACGACATACCGCAAGCCGTTCACATGGGAGTGGCCGATGTTGGCATCGTTGGTCTTAACGAGGTAGCAGAACGCGAAATGAAGATAGACGAGGTGATGCGCCTTGGTTTCGGTGCTTGTCGCATATCGTTGGCAGTACCACGCGAGGTTGAGTATACAGGCGTAGAATGGTTTGATGGTCGCACAATAGCCACCTCTTACCCCCATGTGCTCAAGCAATTTTTTGATGAAAAGGGCATAAAGGCCGACATTCACGAAATAGCAGGCTCGGTAGAGATAGCTCCTGCTGTGGGCATGGCCGATGCCATTTTCGACATCGTATCATCGGGCGGCACGTTGGTTCAGAATGGCTTGCGCGAGGTAGAAGAGGTGTTTTACAGCGAGGCTGCACTCATTGCTCATCAAGGTTTATCAGCCGACAAACTGGCAGATATCGAGAAACTCAAGTTTCGCTTCTCCTCTATTGTTAATAGTCGAGGCTACAAATATGTACTCATGAATGTACCCACAAAATTTGTAGACCAAGCCGTGAAGATATTGCCCGGTATGCGCTCGCCCACCATCTTGCCATTGGCTGCAGAGGGGTGGTGTTCGCTTCATGCCGTAATCTCTGAAGGCGAGTTGTGGGAAAAAGTGGAACAACTCAAAGCCATTGGTGCCGAAGGCATTCTTGTGCTCGACCTCGAGAATATTATTCCCTAACATCTACCATCAATCATACATATAATAACAAACCTAAGCCGAATGATTATTACAGATTTTACACAATATATAACAGCCTCCGAGCGCATGCTGCATCTCAACAAAGAGCTCTCAGCACTATGCGAGCGCAATGCTCCGAGCGACGACAAAGTGGTTGAGAGCGTGCAGCAAATCATTGCCCACGTGTGCCAAAAGGGGGATGAAGCTTTAAGAGAATATGCCCAAACATTCGATGGCACAACTATCACCCACATCGAACTATCGGCACAAGAGCGTAAGGCATTGGCACAAAACGTTTCGCCCTCAGTGAAGCAAGCCATACGCCATGCACTGCATAATATCGAGGCTTTTCATTCGGCACAAATGCCCCCTACGCTCGATGTAGAAACGCAAGCGGGGGTTCGCTGCTTGCAAAAGGCTGTACCCATACAAACCGTGGGCCTCTACATCCCTGGTGGTCGTGCACCGCTCTTCTCAACAGTGCTTATGCTGGCTGCACCAGCACGCATTGCAGGCTGTAAGAACGTGGTGCTCTGCACTCCGCAAGGGCGCGACGGACGCATTGCTCCCGAGATAATCTATGCCGCCAACGAGTGTGGCATTGACCATATATATCGCATTGGGGGGGCGCAAGCCATTGCAGCTATGGCATACGGTACTGAGAGTGTGATGCGTGTAGACAAAATCTTTGGTCCAGGCAATCGCTATGTTACCCATGCCAAACAACTTATTAGCACCCACACTGCTATCGATATGCCAGCAGGTCCTAGCGAGGTGCTCGTTATGGCAGACCACACGGCCAATGCTACTTATGTGGCAGCCGATATGCTTTCACAAGCCGAACATGGCCCTGATAGTCAAGCCATGCTTGTGTGTAGTGATGCTGCATTTGCCCATGCGGTGAGGGCTGAGGTGGAACGACAAACTGCCCTTTTGCCACGCCGCGAACTGGTTGAGAGTTCGCTATCGCATAGCCGCATTGTGGTGCTGAAAGAGAGAGACGAACTCACCTACTTTGCCAATGCTTATGCCCCCGAACACCTCATTATCTCTATGTCGCAACCTTGGGATATTGCTCATCACATCACGGCTGCAGGAAGCGTGTTTGTGGGCAACTACTCGCCCGAATCGGCTGGCGATTATGCCTCAGGAACCAATCACACCTTGCCCACAAGTGGGTGGGCAAGAGCTTATAGCGGGGTAAACATAGATAGCTTTATGCGTAAAATAACGTTTCAAGAACTCACCCGTGAAGGGCTTGCCTCGCTATCGTCTACCATCGTAACCATGGCTGAGGCCGAGGGACTACATGCCCACGCACAAGCCGTGAATGTGAGAATTAGTAAGAACTCTTGACGTATCTAACCACCGAATGTATGTATAAAATCAGACCTAACATAGAGGCCTTAATGCCCTATTCAACCGCGCGCGACGAATATAAAGGAGGCGACATCTCGGTGTGGCTCGATGCCAACGAGAGTCCGTACGACAATGGTGTGAACCGCTATCCCGATCCGCATCAAAAACAACTTAAACAGGCACTTGCCACACAAAAGGGGGTGAGTGCAGACCAATTGTTCTTGGGCAATGGGAGTGATGAGGCAATAGACCTTTGTTTCCGCATCTTTTGCGAACCAGGCATTGATAATGTCGTGACCATAGCCCCTACATACGGCATGTATGCAGTGGCTGCAGCTATCAACAATGTAGAGGTGAAAGAGGTGGCTTTAAGTGCCACCGACTTTAGTTTGTCGGTAGACGATATGCTTAGCGCCGTCGATAACCACACACGCCTTATGTGGATATGTTCGCCCAACAACCCTACGGGAAATGCCTTCCCTTTAAGTAAAATAGAGCAGTTGGCGCAGCGGTTCCAAGGCATAGTGGTGGTAGATGAAGCCTATGCTGATTTCTCAAGCAAAGGGTCGGCCCTTACACTACTCTCGAACTATGACAATGTGATAGTGCTACAAACACTCTCAAAAGCATGGGGCATGGCAGGTTTACGCTTGGGCATGGCATTTGCAAACAAACGGATAACCGAATTGTTTGCGCGTGTAAAATATCCATACAACATCAATGCACCCACGCAACAAGAAGTGCTAACCCGACTGCGCAACGAACCGCACGATGCACATGTCAGCGAGGTTTGCAATGAGCGCAACCTGTTGCAACAAACACTCCTCACACTGGCATGCGTCGAAAAGGTGTTTCCCTCTGATGCCAACTTCATCTTGGTAAAAGTTACAGATGCTGATGGCATCTACAACTATCTCATAAGCAAAGGCATAATAGTGCGTAATCGCAACCATGTGGTAGGTTGCAAGGGCTGCTTACGTATCACAGTGGGTACACCTAAGCAAAATAAAGAACTGCTTGAATGTTTAAAATCTTACACACGCTAACACAATCATGGACCGACTGCTATTTATTGACCGCGACGGAACTATCATTAAAGAGCCTGCAGACTTTCAGATCGACTCGCTCGAAAAATTGGAGTTCGTTCCTGGGGTGATAGGGGCATTGGCACAAATCAGAAAGACCAACTACAAGTTTATCATGGTTTCTAATCAAGACGGACTTGGCACCGATAGCTTTCCCGAACATACCTTTTGGCCAGCCCACAATAAAATGCTATTAACGCTCAGTGGCGAGGGCATTACCTTCGATGCGCAACATATCGACCGCACATTTGAACACGAGCATGCTCCCACACGTAAGCCTGGCACAGCTATGCTCTCTCCCTACATCGAATCGCCCAATTGCGACATCAAGCATTCGTATGTTATTGGCGATAGAGCTACCGATGTACAATTGGCTGTAAACTTGGGTTGTAAGGCCATATTGCTGCAATCGGCAGATTGGGCTGCGCAAATGCTCAGTGCTCAGCAGCATGAGGCTTTGGCACTTGCCACCACATATTGGAGCGAAATAGCCGCCTTTTTGCGTAAAACTGAGCGTACAGCAGAGGTGAAACGAAAGACTGCCGAAACCGATATACACGTGGCAGTAGACCTCGACGGCATGGGCAATACTTATATCAACACGGGGCTTCACTTTTATGATCACATGCTATCGCAACTCCCTCATCATGCGGGTATTTCGCTCTATTGCACTTGCAAAGGCGACCTCGATGTAGACGAACACCACACGATGGAGGATACGGCCATTGCCATTGGCGAAGCACTCCGCAAGGCACTGGGTGACAAGCGAGGCATTGAGCGTTATGGCTTTGTGTTGCCAATGGACGAGTGCGATGCCATGGTACTGATGGATTTTGGTGGTAGAATAGACTTTCAGTGGGATGTTACCTTTACCCGAGAGTATGTAGGCGATACACCCACCGAGATGTTTAAACACGTGTTTCAGTCTATGTGTGCCGCCATGCAGTGTAACCTGCACATCAAAGCACGTGGAGAGAACAACCATCATCTCATTGAGGCCGTGTTTAAAGCCTTTGCACGCACCTTGCGCCAATGTATACATCGCAATGTATTTAGCCAAGAGTTGCCAAGCAGCAAGGGGGTGCTATAAGTGAGTATTTAAGGATAAAAATACCATATTTATGATAGCTATCATTGATTACCAAACGGGCAATCTTCGTTCAGTAGAGAACGCTCTGCATCGTTTGGGAGCCGAATATATTGTTACTGCCGATGCCGCAACTATCCATCGTGCCGACCACGTGTTGCTGCCAGGTGTAGGCAATTGTGCCGAGGCCATGTTGCATTTGCGAGATGCCAAACTCATACCTGTAATAAAGAGCTTACGCCAACCAGTTTTAGGCATCTGTGTTGGTTTACAAGTGATGTGTCGCGATTCTGAAGAGGGAGCCCCCCAAGGTCAGCTCACACCCTGCATGAACATCTTCGACTCACATGTGCGTCGTTTTCCCGAAAACAAGGATTTTAAAGTTCCTCACATGGGGTGGAATACACTCGGTAATGTAGAGAAGAAACTCTTTAAGAACATACATAGTGGTGATGCAGTTTATTATGTTCACTCTTATTACCCAACGCTTTGTCCCGACACAATAGCAACCACAGAGCACGGGCTACTATTTAGTGCAGCACTGAAGTACGAACAGTTTTATGGCACACAATTTCACCCCGAAAAGAGTGGTGATGTGGGCGAACAAATACTCAAAAACTTTATTTCACTATGACAATAATACCTGCTATCGACCTTATCAATGGGCAGTGTGTGCGACTATTGCAGGGCGACTATGCACAGAAAACATGCTACGATGTGTCGCCCATAAACATGGTGCGTGCCTATGTTGAACATGGGTTGCAACGTATACACGTTGTAGACCTTGACGGCGCAAAAGCCGCTTCGCCACAAAACCTCAACACGTTGCAACAACTCTCACAAGTGGATGGTGTTGAGATAGAGTGGGGCGGTGGTATCAAAACACAAGAGGCCCTGCAACAGGTGTTTGATGCAGGAGCTACCTATGCCGTTGTGGGCAGTGTGGCTGCAAAAAGTCCCGAACTTTTTGAACATTGGCTCACCCAATATGGCGGTGAACGCATGGTGTTGGGGGCTGACGTAAAAAATGATATGGTGTCGGTTAATGGTTGGACTGAGGAGATGCCAATCTCTATCTACCAACTGATAGACCGCTTTGTGCCATACGGACTTTCGCAGGTTATCTGCACCGACATCTCGTGCGATGGTATGCTACAAGGCCCATCAACCGAACTATATGTGCGCCTAAAGCAAAAGTATCCACACTTGCATTTCACTGTGTCGGGGGGCATATCATCTATGCAAGATATCGAAGATTTAAAGGCAAAAGGCCTTGACCGCGTGATAGTTGGAAAGGCTATATACGAAGGACATATAACACTTAACGAACTATATGCTGAGTAAACGTATTATTCCATGTTTGGATGTAAAGGATGGACGCACCGTTAAGGGCATCCATTTTGAAGACTTGCAAGATGTAGGTGATGCCGTAGCTTTGGGACAACACTATGCACATTCGGGTGCTGACGAATTGGTATATCTCGACATAAGTGCTACGCAAGAGGGGCGCAACACCTTTACGCAACTTGTGAGCCGCATTGCCGATGGCATAAACATTCCGTTCACGGTGGGTGGTGGCATTAGCTCCTTAGATGATGCTGCGCGACTACTCGATGCTGGTGCCGACAAAGTGAGCATTAATAGTGCTGCTATCAGTCGTCCGCAACTCATCGACGAGATAGCTGCACGCTATGGTTCGCAGTTTGTTGTAGTGGCTATTGATGCTAAGCATGCACCGCTATCCCCTCTTGATAATGAAGCAGATGCCGTATGGAACGTGTGCACGCATGGGGGCAAAACTCTAACCGAACGCGAACTCTTTGAATGGGCACACGAGGCGCAAGAGCGAGGTGCAGGCGAAATTCTTTTTACTTCAATGAACCACGATGGCACCAAACGGGGCTATCCATGTTCTACCTACTTGCGTCTTACAAGTGAGCTATGTATCCCCGTTATAGCCTCTGGCGGTGCGGGGTCTGCCCAAGATATAGCCAATGTGTTTTTGCAAGGAAATGCCGATGCTGCATTGGCTGCAAGCATATTTCATTATGGCGAAATAACCATACCTCAGCTCAAGCAAGCATTGGCTGCACAAGGAATAAATGTAAGAATGTAAGCAAAACAATCAAAGTAATTAAGGTAAACTTACAATGCTAAACATGACATTTAACGATTTTAATTTACATAAATGTGCCGACGGCCTATTGCCCGTTATAGTGCAAGATTCTACCACCCTTAAGGTGCTGATGTTGGGATATATGAACAATGAAGCGTTCGACAAAACCATGCGCGAGCATCGCGTAACCTTTTATAGTCGCACGCGCAAGCAACTTTGGACAAAAGGCGAAACATCAGGCCACTATCTCAACGTGGTAGATATGTATGCCGACTGTGATGCCGACACACTTCTGATAAAGGCACATCCCATTGGTCCAACTTGTCATCGTGGCACTACAGCATGTTTTGATACACCAAATGCCGAAGGCTTTATACGTTCGCTTTCAGCACTTGTGCAGCGTCGTCATGCCGAAATGCCCGAAGGCAGTTACACTACTCGCTTGTTTATAAAAGGCATTAAAGCCATTACTAAAAAGGTGGGAGAAGAGTGTAGCGAAAGCATCATTGAGGCTGTAGATGGCAATCGCGACCGCTTTATTTACGAAGCTGGCGACCTAATGTATCACTACCTTGTTATGCTCGAAGCGATGGGAGTAAGCCTTGCCGACATTGAGCACGAACTCTTGCTTCGACATTCATAATAAGTGGCAAAATCGTAAAACGGGGTGCAAATAGCAACTTAGTCTTTTACATTCAGAAAGTACGTATTTTTTATAAGTGATTGAGAATGAGATAAGTTTTTATCTCATAAAAAGAAGAGGTTACGAATTA
>CAKQOG010000024.1 GCA_934255485.1 uncultured Prevotellamassilia sp.
CTAAACCCTACAAGGACATTTGTATATTTTTAGTTGCTCATAAATTGAAATGGAAGGGCATAGAACCTGAAGTGCATAAAAGGGCTGAATTCCAAGCGAGGAATCTATTCCTAATTTTATATCGGTCGTAAACTTTTACCGGACAGCAATAATAGCAGATAACAATTATATAATGATATAAAACGTAAAAAAAACAGCAAGCAAAATAAAGCTTTTGCCTGCTGTTTTTTACGTTTTACCGATAGCTTGTTAACTATTCTTCAGAGTCAGTTTCGCTCCATGCGGCTTCGTTCCAATAGCCATTTTCGCTTTTGTTAGACAGAACAACGTCTGTCTCTTGCGAATTGTCTACGCTAAACGAAGGACTTGATGCTTGCATGATGGGACTCTCAGATTGGATGTTCACCACGTTAGCAAACGGTGAAATATATTCTTTTTTCATTTCGTTTCGGAATGTGTATTAATAAAGGGTTATTTCATTACTTTATGTCCGTTCATGATGTAAACACCCTTGGTGGGATTTACTACACGACGTCCGCTTAAGTCGTAGTAAATAGGCTTAACATCTTTGTTACCTTCGGTTGTAACACCGTTAATAGCTGTAATGCTACCAAATCTTAAAGTAACAGCCGATGTACCGAACGAGTTGTAAAGGAATGCCTTGTTGTTATTAATTGTTGTAACCTTAGCACTTGGTTTGTAGAAGCCTACGTTACCACCACTCACGCCGAATACAAGATAGTTGTCTCGTGTATCGCTTGTTAATGTCAAAGCATTGTAAGTGCCAGTAAGTGACGACTCAAAATCAGTAACGTTACCCAAGGTCAATATAGCTTTAGCAGTACCAGCTTGACCAATGAGTACAACACCCTTACCCTCAGCTATGCCAGTGGTTTCGGTCATGTTAAGCATAGTGTTGTCATCGTTAAGGACGCCATAATATGCTTTTGCATCCTCCACCTTGCTTACGCTAAATGGTAGATATACCGAAGCGTACGAAGCGTCATTAACCGTAGCAAGAGCCACTTCTGCATCGGTAGCAGGAACAATGTACCATGCCGAAGGATGTCCTTCGCCGTTAGTAGTAGGCTTTTCCCAACCTACTGCATTGCCGTTGTTCTCATGCAAATAGTTACGTTGTCCTGAAGTAGTAGAAACCTTTTCTGCAATATAGAACAAGCCATTAGCTTTAGCATTTTCAAATGCAAAGTGTCCCTCGTTGCTATTGTTTTCGTCGAGTAGAGTAAAGTTTGCTCCGCTACCGCCAGATGATGCCGAATAGCATTTAGAAACATTTTTACCATTAACTTTAAGTATAAACTCACCATCAATGCTTGTTGGTACAACCTCAAACACGTTGTTCACAGCTTTAGCTTCAGTACCAGCATGCATCAACACATTGTTACCATTAACATAAGGAGTGAGATACTTCATATCGTGAGCATTGATTAAGCGGTAGTAGCCAGCGGTCATGGTTGGAGCAGCTTTAGTTTCATATTCTTCAACCAATGATTGGCAAAGTGCATAATCGCCAGCAGCAACAGCAGCCTCGAGTGCAGCTACTTTGTCAGAACCAAAGTAACCAATAGCGTTTTTAGGAAGAGCCTTTTCGTAAGCAATAATCTTTTCAGCATCTGCAATGGCATAAGCCTTAGTGCAATTAACATCAATGGTTGCATTAGCATCAATGTCGTATTCGCTTACGTTTTGTCCGATACGAACCTTCACTTTGCGCTTTTCGTTCAATCCGTTAGTAATCTTTGCAGAGGTAGCTTTACCATTTGCCCAAACAATTTCTACAGTGTAGTTACCTTGAGCCTTCAAGCCTTTTACGCTACCGTTTTTCCATACAGAGGGTAGGGCAGGCAAGATTGTAACTACATCATCGTAGCTTTGTAGCAACATCTCAGCCACACCGCTTGTGCAACCATAGTTACCATCAATTTGGAATGGAGAGTGAGCATCGAACAAGTTGTAGTAGCAACCACCATAGTTGCTCATCTGAACTTGGTAAGAACCTGAGTGACGTAATGCCAACGAGAGGTTGCGGTGAGCGTTATCGCCATCAAGGCAACGAGAGTAAGTGTTGGTTTGCCAACCCATGCTCCAGCCCGTTACGTCACCGTTGCGAGCAATCATGCCGTTGTAAGCAGCTTGGAAGAGTTCCTTACCACTTTCGGTAGTATCGAAAGCACTAACTTGTGAGAAAGGATACAGACAGAGCAAGTGTGAGAGGTGGCGGTGTCCGGGTTCAGAGAGTGCATTGTTCTTCCACTCAGAGATGCAAGTTTTGCCATTGTAGGTTTCGGTCCAAAGACCCTTATCGTAGTTATCATAAAGATCTTTGATAGCATTCATTTGTTCTTCGGTGAGAGGAGAATCGGTGCCCAATTCCTTGTGAGCCTTAAACACTTCGTCAAGAAGTTCGTAGCTTGTTTGCTGACCAAAAGCCGTAACATCTGTAGTGCCATGTTCTGGACTCCATTCATTGGTAATCTCATACTTACCATTCCTATCAACGGTAGCAATATCCTTAATAAAGAGAGCTGCGTCGTACATAACCGGAAGTGCCTTCTTCAAGAAAGTGCGGTCGAGTGTATACTTATAGTAGCGCCATAGATGCGAGCAATACCATGCGGCAAGCGTTTTGATACGTCTGTTCTCCCAAGTAGATGTACCGCCAAAGATGTTATTCTCTACAGCCACAGTCCAACCTTTGGTGCCGTTGTGTATTTTGTTAGCAAGTTGTTTCCAAGGAGAGTTAGTAGCCGAAGCCAAGTCAATAATATGATTAACAAAAGGCAAGTGCATTTCGCTCAAGTTAGTAGGATCTGCAGGCCAGTAGTTCATCTCAACATTGATATCAGCGTGAACATCGCAGTTCCAGAAGTAAGAGTTGCTACGATCGTTCCATATACCTTGCAAGTTGCTTGGTGCGTGAATAGTAGTATCGAGGTTAGCAGCTACAGTCAAGTAGCGTCCGTATTGGAAGTAGAGGCTTTCAAGATACAATCCTTCAGGAGTAGTTTTGTTGGCAGCAGTAGCATAGTATTTGATGAGTTCTTCAGTAGTTTTATTGCTACGTTCGCCAATCTTAAGGTCTACGCGATTCATGTATGCAGCAAAGGCCTTTTTGTGACTATCAAGCAAAGTTTCGTATCCCTTGTTAATAGCCGAAGTAATTCTATCTTGCACCTTTGATGCCAATTGTTCAGCAGTTTCGCCAGTCACACAGCCGCTCTTAGCAGCGTCATAGTCGGTTGCAGCAGCCATTGTAACGTTGGCCCAAGTAGCACCTTCAACAAGGATTCCAGCCTCTGTTGTTGTGATTTTAGCACCTTCGCTTGCAGTAACTTTAAATGCAGTGTTATATCTAATAACCGGTAACTGACCTTTAAACGTTGCACCAGCATTGTTGTAAGTTACATCACTTGCCTCAATCTTAGTGTCGGGCACATAAGCAAAGTTAAGTTTCAGTTTGTTGTTGCCTGTAGCCTCATAATGTGCCACAAGCACTTTGTCTGTAGCCGAAACAAAGTAGCGACGTTTATAAGTTGTATTTTCATCATCGCTCTTGTAGTTCACGCCTGCCACACCATTAATGATGTCAAGATAGCGTGCATATTCCTTAACGGGTTTAGAGTTATCACTCAACGAAAAAGCTTGGCTTTTGTCGGTAACAAGTATTGAACCAAAGTTTTGGTAATATCCCTGTTTAAGGCTGCTACCATTGGTAGTATAGCCACTCCAAAGCGTTTTTTCGTTAAATTGAATTTCGTCTTTAAACACACCACCACGTATGGTTGCACCAATCTGTCCATTACCTAAAGGCAGTGCATATTCCATCCATGTGTCAGACGAGGTGGTGGCTGCAACAGGTTGGTTGTACCATAGTGCAAAGTCGCTAATATCCTCAGGACGTTTGCCTGCGGTATAAGCATTATATTCATCATATAAGAACTCATCATTCAATACAACTTCTTTTATAAAGAATTTTGAGCCTGTATCGTTGTTCGAAGCCGAAGCGTTGTCCCAAAGGGCAAGATAGTTATCGCGTTTGTTTAAATAGTTGTGAGTTGAAGAAGCTAATTTAATGTAGCTTGGCGAGTTGCTATTGATGTTGAATGTACCATTAAAGTAAGTTGTATATTCTGTATCATCAGCCTTTATAGAAGGGTTTACGATGGTTGCGCGTGCGCTCTCTTCGCTACCTTTCATGCCAAGCACCTTACCTGCTTTGTCGCCACCAGCTACGATAAAGCGGTAGGTGCCGTCACCATTGTTTAGCAAATGCCACATGCCTTCGGTAGAGGTAGGTGACTTGCTATTTGTCAGCAACAATCCGTTGTTGTCGGTATATCCACTGGCAGCACTTGCATAACCACCTGTACCATTTTGTATAGAGTAGTACTTTTTAAAAGCTTCAACCGCATTGCTTGCATCAATGAGCAAGAATTGCGAAGCTTCAGCCGTTTTACTCCAACGTACAACACCATCCCAATTAACCATGTGGAGAGTTTCGAGGTTGACAGTACCATTTTTAGCATAAATAATGCAATAGCCGTTGTAGGCCGACGAAGCCTCTACCGTATATACAGCAGCCGAGTTTTTGTCTGCAACAAGCGGAATGCGTGTGTCGTTAGTACTAGGAATAGCGCCAATGTAGAGGTTTTGTCCCACGTTTTTGATGTAGTATTCACCATCAGTGTTGGTTTTTTCAAATGCCCATACGTGGTCAATAGTGTATTGGTTTACATTCGACCCCATAGTCGTGCCCTTGGCATAAGCAAAGAGGGTGGTGTGGAGCTTATTACCCATGAAGAGTTGTTTGCCATCAAGGTTGGTTCCCAACAAAGGTTTAGTGTTCAAGTTGTTCAGTGCCGTCTGCATATTGTTGATAGCCGTTTGCATATCGGCATCAGTTGTAGGCGTAGTGGTTGGCACAGCAGCTTTAGCATCAGCAGGGTCGTGATAGAAATACTTGTATGCCGAAAGCGCATTGATTTGAGCCACGAGTGCATTGTATTGAGCTTTTAAACTGGCATTTTCAAAGAAAAGTTGGTTGTTGCCATCTCCTTTGTTCCATTCGCCTAATTCTTTGCCAGCACCAGTTCCGCCCCATTGGTTCATACATTTGGTTTGCCCAACACGTTGTATTTCCCAATAGTTAGTAGCTGTGCCACTCACAATGCTAAATTTTGCAGCATCGCTTTCGGTAGCAGTGGTAATAAATTTTTCGTTTTTCAGTGCTACAAAGTTGCCAGATTTGCTTTTCATCACAAACTCCGATTGTGAGCCAATAAACTGAAAACTTGTGTTGTCTCCTTGGCTTGCCACGGTTTGGAGGTTGTTGCCAGCCCCCTTGTCAGCCAAGAAAGCGCTGCCTGTCTTAAATCGCACGTGATAGTAGCTCGGACTATCTGCCGTCGAAAATGCAGGTAGCTCACTCTGTGCGTGCGCTATGATGCACACCAACAGAGAAAGTAGAAAAAATGCAATTTTTCTCATTACCTTTTTGTTATTTATTTATGTTAAATATTGATTAGTTCTCTCTATACGCTACAAAAGTACGTTATTTTTTTTGTTTAATTGTAATTATTTAAAATAATATTAAAGTATTATAAAACAGAGAGTTATATATGCAACAAAATGCTCCCAATTTTGTAGTTTCTTACTAACGATAGTTCCCAATTTAATGTTTTTTTGTAGAGCCTTTTTACCGAAATGTAATGCGTAGGTAACTATCTTGTAACGATAAAATCAGACTTTTGCAGTGGTTTTAAAATAGCAGTTATAAGATTAAGTTATATATGAAACATTTAAGTAAACGCATTCAGTTCATCATTCTTTGCATGATATGTTCATGCAGTGTGATGTATGCTGGTGTAACAGCCACATTGCGTGGACGCGTAATCGACCAAAAAACGGGCGAAGCCCTTGTTGGAGCAACCATACAAGTGTTGCAAGCCGGCCGCACCACCATTACCAACAATGATGGCTTATTCACTATTTAGTGGTTTAAATGTAGACTTTATGCCAAGTGCCGTTAGTCCGTTGCTCAATGCAGCATCGTTCGATGGGGTGAGCAGCACATGGTTTGATAAGGTGAACTTTATTGGTGCTTTCTCTGCCACAGACAATTGGATGAATGGTTGGACAAACTTCGACCCAGAAAATACTGCATACTAATCTATATCATATAGCAACAGCAGCAACTGAGCAGAATGGAACACGATGCATTCATTAGGAGCTTGAGATGTGTAAAACGCTGAAAATGAGCATCTTTATCAGACTATCTCTCGTTGCTTCTGTTACAAACAGCGTAAGTAGTTCGCGTATCACGCCCATGATACGCCCGTATCACGCCCATGATACGCACGTATCGCGCCCATGATACGCACGTATCACGGCCGTGATACGCCAGCATATCATGCGTGCTTAAACCATAGAGCCTGCATCCAGCTATCAGATGCAGGCTCTTTTTGCGTAATTACCCTTTGTGGGATTGAGGCAGGTTACTGCAAACATTTGCCAAGTAAGTGGACAAATGTATGCGCAAACTAAAAAAGTCAGTATGGGACGAAATAAAATACCAAAGACGGAAAAAATATTTGCGCATAAACTCGTAAAAAAATGAGAATATTGATGGCAAATTTTAAAAAAAAACGGGCGGCATGCCCAAACTAATAGCCGTTTTGTTTGCTCAGTTGAACAAAGTTTACTTATCTTTGTATAAGTAAATGCTCAAAATAAATTAGAATTTAGAAGGGCACGGGCTGAAAGCCCAAAAGACTGCACCATAGGGCAGTTCCCTAAGTTCCAATGCAAACAAGAATGGCGCTCTGTAAGAGCAAAATATGAAGCATATAATTTAGTAAAAAAACGTAGCCTTGTAATGATGTCTTTTGCCCTTACAGGGCGTCATCGCTCTATTCATTATCACTCAAGGTATTGCATTGTGCTATAATATTTTTGTACTTTCAGTCAGTACTTTATTCTTTTCTAATTTAAATTTGACTATTTACTAATAAATAATACAACAGAATTTTTTTATGAAAAAAGCAATGTATACAACAGTGTTCGCACTGTTGCTCGGTGGGGTGATAACTGCTTGTGGAGGAAACAAAGGCAATGCCGACCAAGCCCAGCAAGATAGCATAGCTGCTGCTCAACAAGGCAATGCCCCCTATGCCGATGCCTCGCAGACCAACCAATACGAGGCTAAACTTGGTGAAAACACCTATAAAATAAGCATCAGCCGAAATGCTGACAAAGCCCTGCCCATTGTGACAGATGAACAAGGAAACAAGTTTTATGACAACCGCGTGAATGTGACCATCACTTGCAATGGAAACGCATTTTTTAGCAAATCATATACAAAAGATTCCTTTAAAGAATTTCTGATATCGAAAGACGAAAAGCAAGGTACCGTGTTGCTTGGCATGGCTTATGATAGCGAAAAGAGCAACAACCAAGTTATACATCTTGGCGCACAAGTGGGACAAGTGGGCATAGAAGAAGGCCCTGCCTTTAGCATAGAAATTCCGCTTGATGGTAGTGCTTCGAGCATCGTTCGCGATAACAATCAAGACACAACTGGCGACGACGGACTGAGCGACTAAGCACAAAACGTCTGTGCCATAATCATTAAAAATAATACTCCATGAAAAATCTGAAAGGAACAAAAACAGAACAGAACCTTGCAGCAGCATTTGCTGGCGAGTCGCAGGCTCATACCAAGTATCAGTATTACGCATCGCAAGCCAAGAAAGATGGCTATGTGCAAATGGCAAACATCTTTGAGGAGACTTCGCGCAACGAAAAAGAGCATGCAAAACTGTGGTTTAAGTATCTGCATGGAGGTGCAGTGCCCACCACAACCGACAATCTAAAGGATGCTGCCGAGGGCGAAAACTACGAGTGGACCGACATGTATGCCACCTTTGCAAAGGAGGCACGCGAAGAGGGATTTGGGGAGATAGCTGCCAAGTTCGAAATGGTTGGAGCCATCGAAAAGGCTCACGAAGAACGCTATCGCCGTTTGCTCAAAAACATTGAAGAGGGCATCGTATTTTCGCGCAATGGCGACCGCATTTGGCAGTGTTCAAACTGCGGACACATTGTTATTGGTCCCAAAGCTCCAAAGGTATGTCCCGTATGTACACATCCACAGAGCTACTTTGAACTGCATGCCGAAAACTATTAAAGCATAAGGCATTTGTTAAAAAAAAGAGAGCAAGTTACATGTAAATAGACTATGTAGCTTGCTCTTTTTTCATGTAAATAATTCAGAAAAACTCACTCCTCTTTCTTTAACATTCGCAAGATGCCTGAACGATAAAACGCTTGGCAGAACCATACAAAAAAGAGTGTGCGCCAACCCAAGCTGAGCGAAAAAGGTAGCAGAGCAAGCAATATGCTAACTTGTGCATATAGGGTGTAAACAGTTTGGCGTGGGGTAAAGTCTTTCTCAAAAAGAAAGGCATAGAACTTGCTCAATGCAACTACTGTCGACGTTTTAGACAAGTAGGTAGTGAGTGCCGAAACCAGTGTGATAAGGTTAAAAAGCTGCGGGGCAGCATTCGTTTTATTCAGTGTTAAATCATTCTTTTGCATGGTGTAATTGGTTTTAATGTGTTTCTATATTGTGTTATTTGTTGATGTGTAAGCAGAAAATAGCGTGCAGATCTTCTTCATTACAATGCAAAGGAAGAAATAAAATGTGACAGGATGCGTCGCTCGTGAAAATATAGTGTTAAAAGATAGCATAAAAATTTCCTTTTATTTTTATGTCGATGTTCAAATAAATAATAAATGCTTACACACATTATCATTCATTGCAGTAACTTTGCATTTCAAAATAGTACAGACAAACAAAAATAACATTATCATACATATTTATATAATATATGAACGACCCTAAACACATCCATATCGCTGATTACGATTATCCATTGCCCGACGAACGCATAGCTAAGTATCCTAAAGAGGTGAGAGACGAATCGAAGCTCTTGCTCTATAAGCATGGCGAAATATCAGAAGACACCTTTTTTAATCTGCCTAATTATATAAACAAGGGCGAACTGATGGTGTTTAACAACACCAAAGTGATACAAGCTCGTTTGCACTTTCATAAGCAAACTGGAGCCTTGATAGAGGTGTTTTGTTTGGAACCACACACGCCTCACGACTATCAACTCAACTTTTCTACCACACGCCGAGTTACATGGACTTGTCTTATTGGCAATCTTAAAAAGTGGAAAGAAGGACGCCTTGAACGCAACATCCGCGTGGGCAACAAAGACATAGTGCTCACTGCCGAAAGGGTGGGAGTGAGCGGAACGGGCCATGAGGTGGTGTTTGATTGGGGCGACGATAGCATAGCTTTCTCAGAGGTGCTTGAGGCTATTGGCGAACTTCCCATTCCGCCATATCTTAATCGTGAAACTGAAGAGAGCGACCTTAAAACCTACCAAACCGTTTATAGCAAAATTAAAGGGTCGGTGGCTGCACCAACAGCTGGTTTGCACTTTACCGAAAGGGTGCTGAAGGCACTCGACGATAAAGGTGTTGAACGCAATGAAATCACGTTGCACGTGGGTGCAGGAACATTTAAGCCCGTAAAGAGCGAAGAAATAGGTGGACACCCCATGCACTCTGAATGGATAGCAGTGAAGCGCGAAAGCATTGAACGCCTATTGGCTCATGGTGGCAAATGTGTGGCAGTAGGCACCACTTCGGTGCGCACGTTAGAGAGCCTTTACTATGTGGGCGTGATAATTCATCGCAACCCACAAGCCCATGCCGACGACCTGCGTGTGCCACAATGGATGCCTTATGAATATGCAGCATCGCCCGAGACAAAACTCTCTACCATAGAGGCTTTGCAAGCCATTCTCGACTGGATGAACCGCGAGCAACTGCCAGTGTTGCACACCGCTACACAAATCATCATAGCACCTGGTTACAACTATCACGTGGTGAAAGCCATTGTTACCAATTTCCACCAGCCTAAGAGCACATTGCTATTGCTTGTTTCGGCACTTATTGGCAACGATTGGCATCGCGTTTACAACTATGCTCTTAACCACGATTTCCGCTTTTTGAGCTATGGCGATAGTTCGCTACTCATACCTTGAAACATCCACAAAAAAACGAAAAGATGAAAGCTGATAACGATGCTGAATGGTTGCCCATTGTAGACGAACAAGGCAACGTTACGGGCAAGGCCACACGAGGCGAATGTCACAACGGAAAGACTATGCTATTGCACCCAGTGGTGCATCTGCACGTGCTAAATGAACAAGGTGAAGTGTTGCTTCAACACCGCCCAACATGGAAAACAATTCAGCCCGATAAATGGGATACTGCCGTTGGCGGACACGTAGATTATGGCGAGACCATAGAGCATGCCTTGCGCAGAGAGGTGGGCGAAGAGATTGGTTTAACCGATTTCAGCGCAAAGTTTTTGTGTCGGTATGTTCATCAGTCAGACGTAGAACGCGAACTGGTATATGTATATGCCACCCACACCGACAAGCTGCCAAAACGCTCTGACGAGGTAGACGATTTACGCTTTTTTTCGACAGAAGAACTGAAAGTTCGAATGGGAAATTCCTTTTTTACTCCCAACTTTGAAAAGGAATGGGAGATGCTCAATCAAAGGAATTTGTTATAACAAAATAAAAACATCATACAATGTCTGACATAATCCTTATAGCCGATAGTGGAAGCACAAAAACCGATTGGCTACTATGCACCGATGGCACATCATTGGCACGTTTTAAAACACAAGGCATCAATCCTTATATGCTTTCAGATAGCCAAATATCCAACATTCTGAAAGAGGAACTTTTGTGCAAAGAGGGCTTTGTGCAACCACAAAAGGTGCGCTTCTATGGTGCGGGATGTAGGGGTGAGCAGTGCAAAATGCTCCAACGTGTGTTGTGCAAACTCATGCCACAAACCATAGATGTGGTGGTAGATTCCGACCTCGTGGGGGCTGCTAAGGCATTGTGTGATAATGCCGATGGTATAGCTTGTATTATGGGTACGGGCAGCAATAGTTGCCTATATTTAAATGGCAAAATCATGCAGAATGTTTCGCCCTTAGGCTATATTCTTGGCGACGAAGGTAGTGGTGCCGTTTTGGGCAAACGCTTGATAGGTGATTTGCTAAAGAATCAGTTGCCCGAGGACATAAAAAAGGCATTTTTTTACTGTTATCATTTAACTCTGGACGACATTATCCGAAGGGTTTATAAAGAGCCTTTTGCCAATAGATTTTTGGCCACATTTGCTCCGTTCTTGCACCAACACAAAGAGAATGAGGCTGTAAGAGCTTTGTTGCTTGATGAGTTTGCTCGTTTCTTTAAGCGTAACATAGACCTTTATCAGCGTAAGGACCTAAACGTTTCGTTTGTGGGCAGTGTGGCTTACTACTTTCAAGATGAACTAAAGATGGTGGCAAAGGCGCATGGCTATAACATTGGAAAGATACTGAAAAGTCCACTTGACGGAATGAAAGGTGTAAAATAAAATATGTAAATTTGCAAGCTTGTTGCAAGTAACGTGCATTGCTTATTGGCTATGAACATAGAGTAAAACGAATATGCATGTTTGCACCATAGTGTTATGAATTGAAAAACATATACCTTATATATGATAAAACTTTTACACACCATAATTTTTTCGGCTCTGTGCCTTTCGCTATCAGCGCAAAATGTTGTAACCAATGTGCTGCCAGTGCGTACGTTGAGAGTGGATTATGACTTTTCGGGTAATGCCAAGATGCAACGCATCTCTTTGGCAGAATTGTGTAGCTTTAAGGGATGGGCAGGGCGACATACCCACATGGACACAGTGCCCCTACGTGGTAATGGCGACATAACTATGACCGACCTACATAGCGGTAAAACGTTTTATAAGCAGTCGTTCTCTACACTCTTTCAAGAATGGCTCACCACAGAAGAGGCCACTAAGGTGGACAAATCGTTTGAAAATACCTTTTTGCTGCCTATGCCATCAGACTCTGCAATGATAACGGTTCGTCTTTTTGGTTTAGACAATAAAGTAGCTACACAACTGCAACACGTGGTGGCTCCAACCGACATACTTATTCGTAACCTCGATAGCCGACCAATTACCCCACATCGCTATTTGCACAAGAGTGGTGATAGCACCGACAAAATAGATGTGGCAATAGTGGCTGAGGGGTATACGGCAGAGCAGGCAGAGAGTTTTTATGCCGATGCGAAGGTGGCTGTACAGTCTATCTTGCAGCACGAACCTTTTAAAACTTATGCCGACCGCTTTAACTTTGTGGCTGTGGCTGCAGCCTCGGCTGATAGCGATGTGAGCATACCCAAAGAGGGCAAATGGCGCAACACTGCGTTGAGCTCGCATTTCTCAACGTTCTACTCTGATAGGTATCTAACTACCTTGCACCAACGCGACTTGCACAATCTTTTGGTTGGTATTCCCTACGAGCATATCATTATTTTGGCAAACACTTACACCTATGGCGGTGGCGGTATATACAATGCTTATACCCTAACTACTACGCATCATGCAGCCTTTAAACCTGTGGTGGTTCATGAGTTTGGACATAGTTTTGCTGGTCTTGCAGATGAATATTTCTACGACGACCAATACGAAAACTTTTACTCTTCTAACGTTGAACCTTGGGAACAAAATATTACAACATTGCACGACTTTGCTGCAAAATGGCAAGACCTCTTGCCTAAGAAGACTCCGATACCAACGCCCAATAACCCTAAAAAAATGACCCAAATAGGTGTGTACGAGGGTGGGGGATACATGTCGAAAGGTGTGTACAGAGGCTTTCAAGACTGCCGCATGAAAACAAATGAGTGTAAAGACTTTTGTGCTGTTTGCCAACGTGCAATAGCCCGATTAATTAAGTTTTATACAGAATAGTGAGTGACATGGCAAAGAAAACTATAAACAATAGCCGAAAAGGTAATAAACGAAACCTTGGTACGACACCTGCACCTATCAGCACGTGGAAACAACTGAGAAATAGCATTAAAGAGGGCAGACTGAAGGACTATGTGATGAGCGTGATAACGCAGACAGAGAACGTGAGGTTTGCCATAGGTATCTGCTTGTTGGGTATCAGTATTTTTCTGATTATTAGTTTCGTTTCAAACATATTTACGGGTAGGGCAGACTACACATACGTTACAAGCAATAGTGCTAACTTTGTGAAAGCTGCTAACTATGGTGGCAAACTTGGTGCCTATGTGTCGAACTATTTTATGGACACTTGTTTTGGCATCTTTGCAGTGCTTATACCTGTGTTTATGTTCTTGGCAAGCCTAAAACTTATGGGAGAAGATAGCCGTATCAGATTGTGGAAATGGTTCCTTAACCTTTCTATCATTATGATATGGGGCTCAGTGTTCTTATCACTCGTAAGCGAAATGTTGCCAAGTAAGATAATAAGCTATTTCAGCTTCAGACTGGGAGGTGGACACGGAGATTATGTGAAAAATATCCTTACAACCAACCTTGGTGGATTGGGGGCATGGATTGTGATGATTGCTACTGCTATCTTCTATTTAATGTACTTAACAAGCGAAACGGTTGAGGTGGTGCGCAAACTTATGCACCCCAAGGATATGATTAAAAATAAGCTTGCTAAAAGCCAAAGCGACGATAGTGAGTATGCCGATGACGAAGCCGAAGCTATTGACGAACAGTATAACAACGATGTTGATGACGAGAATGCTGAACTTTCTTATACCGCTGATAGCAATGACGATGACAGCACTGATGCTGAAACTTCCGACGATAATAGCAACGCCATAATGCTTGATTTGCAAGCCGAAGCAAGTCAGACAACCGCTTCGGCTGATGCAAGCATACAACCCGACAACATGGAAGTAACCGTTGCTAAAGAGAACGCTCAAGCGGAAAGTGGCAATACTACAACCCAACTCGACATTGCACAAACTGTAGTGAACGATAAGGCAAGCGGAAAGACTGTTGAAGAGGTTTTGGCGCAAGGACCCTACGACCCACGAGCAGATTTAAGTCATTACAAATTCCCCTCAATCTCTCTACTAAAGCACTACGACGACAATGGCCCTGCCATTGATATGGCAGAACAGAATGCTAACAAAGATCGCATCATTACGGTGTTGCGCAACTTTGGTGTTGAGATATCGAGCATCAAGGCTACGATAGGTCCTACTATTACGCTTTATGAGGTAACACCTGCTCCTGGTGTTCGCATTAACAAAATACGTAACCTCGAAGACGATATAGCCTTGTCGCTTTCGGCTCTTGGCATACGTATCATAGCTCCTATTCCAGGCAAGGGCACCATTGGTATTGAGGTTCCAAACAAAAATCCACGTATCGTGTCGATGGAGAGTATCATCAATACACGCAAATTTCAAGACTCTACTTTTGAACTGCCAATAGCTCTTGGTAAAACGATTACGAACGAAGTGTTTATGGTAGACCTTGCCAAAATGCCACACCTATTGGTGGCTGGTGCTACGGGACAAGGTAAGTCGGTGGGTTTGAATGCTATTATAACTTCATTGCTCTATAAAAAGCATCCTGCCGAACTTAAGTTTGTAATGGTAGACCCTAAAAAGGTTGAGTTCTCAATTTATGCACCTATAGAAAAGCATTTCTTGGCCAAGATACCTGAAGACAACGAAGATCCAATCATAACAGATGTAACCAAGGTGGTGCAAACTTTAAAGAGCCTTTGCCAACTTATGGATCATCGTTACGACTTGTTGAAAAAGGCTAAGGTGCGTAACATCAAAGAGTATAATGCCAAGTTTAAGGCACGCACACTCTTGCCTAAATATGGGCATGAGTTTATGCCTTACATCGTGGTGATTATCGATGAGTTTGGCGACCTTATCATGACTGCGGGCAAGGAGGTGGAAATGCCTATAGCGCGTATTGCTCAGTTGGCACGTGCCGTAGGTATACACATGGTAATTGCTACGCAACGTCCTACAACCAACATCATTACAGGTACTATCAAAGCCAACTTCCCAGCGCGTATGGCATTTAAAGTAATGTCGCAGATTGATAGCCGTACCATACTCGACCAAAGTGGTGCCAACCAGTTGGTGGGAAAGGGTGATATGCTATTTTTGTGTGGCAACACCCCCGTGCGTGTGCAATGTGCCTTTGTCGATACCCCCGAGGTGGAAAAGATAAACGACTTTATTGCAGACCAACAAGGCTACCTTTCTGCTTACGAACTGCCTATTCCCGAAACGGATGATGATGCAAGCAGTAAGGGACCAAACGACCTTTCGGGCGAAAAACTCGACGACCTTTTTGAAGAGGCTGCTCGTCTTATTGTTATTCATCAACAAGGTTCAACCTCGCTTATTCAGCGCAAGTTTGCCATTGGTTATAACCGTGCTGGCCGCCTAATGGATCAACTCGAAAGGGCTGGTATCGTAGGTCCTGTGCGTGGTTCAAAACCGCGCGAAGTGCTCTGCTCAGACGAAATGGATCTTGACAACAAATTGGCTGCTTTGCGAGAATAAAAACCATCTATCAGTGGCCTTGTATTAAGCTAATAATTATCCTAAATATTCAGACAAACTCTTGTAATGATACCAAAGTATCAAAATCAGTTCTATGTAGAAACCAAATCAATACGATATGCGTGATTTTAAAGACATAAAAGTCGCCGTAGCTGGCACAGGCTACGTCGGCCTAAGCATTGCGACCCTTCTCTCGCAACATCATCATGTAACAGCAGTGGATGTAATCCCCGAAAAGGTAGAAAAACTCAATAATAAAATATCACCTATTCAAGACGATTATATAGAGAAATATTTGGCAGAAAAGCCTTTGAACCTTACGGCTACACTCGATGGACGTACGGCTTATGCCGATGCCGACTTTGTGGTGATTGCAGCTCCAACTAACTATGACCCAGTAAAGAACTACTTTGACACAAGTCATGTAGAAGAGGTTATCGACCTTGTACTTGAGGTAAATCCTGATGCCGTAATGGTTATTAAGAGCACTATTCCTGTGGGATATACTCGTAGTCTTTACCTAAAATATGCACAGAAAGGTGTAAAGAAATTCAATCTTCTGTTCTCGCCAGAGTTCCTTCGTGAGAGCAAGGCCTTGTATGATAATCTCTACCCCAGTCGTATCATTGTGGGCTATCCCAAGATGATTAGCCTTCCCGACCACGAAGAAGAAAACAAGGCCATAACCGCTATTACCAACGTAGACCAGCTTAAAGAGGCTGCAAAAACCTTTGCAGCACTTTTGCAAGAAGGCGCTATAAAAGAAAACATTGATACCCTCTTTATGGGCATGAAAGAGGCTGAGGCTGTAAAACTATTTGCCAATACCTATCTCGCCCTCCGCGTGTCTTACTTTAACGAACTTGACACCTATGCTGAGGTAAAGGGCCTTGACTCTAAAGCCATCATCGAAGGTGTAGGTCTTGACCCTCGTATCGGTACCCACTACAACAACCCATCATTTGGCTATGGTGGTTACTGCTTACCCAAAGATACCAAGCAACTCTTAGCAAACTACCAAGATGTGCCACAGAATATGATGTCGGCAATTGTAGAGTCAAACAAAACACGCAAGGACTATATAGCAGATGCGGTGCTGAGAAAGGCGGGTTGGTACGACTATTCAAGCAATAATCAATATGGAAAAGAACCAAGCATTTGCGTTATTGGGGTATATCGCTTGACCATGAAATCGAACTCCGACAACTTCCGTCAAAGCGCCATCCAAGGCATTATGAAGCGCATTAAGGCAAAGGGCGCAGAGGTTATTATTTACGAACCCACGCTTGAAGATGGCACAACATTCTTTGGTAGTAAGGTGGTAAATGATTTGTCGGTATTTAAAGCCAACAGCCATGCCATCATTGCTAATCGTTACGATGCTTGTCTTGACGATGTGAAGGATAAAGTATATACACGAGATATTTTCCGTCGCGATTAGTCATTTTGTACTAAACAAAATGTATTTTGTTATGGATAAGAAATAATATGGTATAGATTTACCATTAAAACCTAAGAACTTTGCTTCTGAAGATTAAAAAGATATTGTTCTATTTTTCCTATTTTCAAAACAAAGCGTCATCCTTTTTTGCTCTTAAATATTATTAATTTTTCCTTATATATGATGCCACAATCTTTACAGCCTCAGCAAAAGCTGTGGGTTGGCCAGGCACGGTGATAAAGAGGTGAGTGGCTGTGGGAAACACGTGGTCTTCAACCGGATGATGTAACGACACAAGACGACTAACAAAGGCACGCCCTTGGTCGTAAAGCACATCATGTCCTGCGGCAATAAACAACACGGGCGGTAACTTTGTCAGAGCACTATCGGGAGCCAATGCCACCGATGCTAAGGGATGGTGAGTTTGCTGCCCTGCATACGCCCTGTTGAATGTGTGCATAAGTTCGGCATCATTGCCGTAGCCTTGAGCATATTGTTGCCACGAGGGGGTGGGTTCAGCATAGAGTTTTGTTACGGGATAGATGGGGATTACTGCCCGCACTGAAGGATCTGATAACGCTGTTGCCAATGCTAATTGGCCCCCCGCACTGTCGCCACCAACAAGGATGTGCGTAGCATCTATGCCCCACTCTGTTGCATGACAACGTGCAAACTGATAGGCTGCCACACAATCGTTGAGAGCTGCTGGAAAGGGATAAGTTGGTGCCAAACGATAATCTACAGCCAACACACCACAATCGGCTGCAAACGCTACTTCGGCACAAAATTTGGCACAACTATTGATGCTGCCAAAGCACCAGCCTCCACCATGGAAATATACCAACAATGGACGCAATTTGCCTTCGTCTTGTTTAGGCAAAAAGAGGCATAGCGTTGGTGATACATAGTGCATTTTCACACTATCGTTGATAGTAGGTGCTTTGTTGCGGCTATGGCGTATTTGCATAAGCGCCGTGGTATCGCCCTGCATGGCAGCCTTGATAGCCTCGCTTTGGCGGTGCTGAAGCTGAGGGTCCATTTGCAAGAGAAATGTACATTCTTCCTCACACATTTGTTGCTGCAAGTCTTTATTTGGCACAATAGTTTGCGCATGTAACTTACAAGCGAAGCACATAATAAGGGGTAATAAAGAGATTATTCGTTTTAACATGTTGGGCTATCTTCTGTCACTATCTAATCCGTTATGTTACCCGTTGACGGAATTAAATTGTATTGATAAAAAATGAGTAAAAGACTACATCTAGCCGTTGATTATCAGTAACTTAACACTGCCAAAATCATTAAGCTTAAGTCAGCGTATGCACGACCTTTTTAACCTTTTCTATCAACTTAATTTAAATCCGCTAACGGATTAATATATATTTTTTTTTCAAAAACACTAAAAAGCCCAACACACTTTCATAAGTATGTAGGGCTTTGAACTATAAATAACTTTGATTTTTTCACATAGCTATATTGCTTACGCTTCGAGCTTGCGGTAGCGTATGCGCTTAGGTTCTTCAAGACCAAGGCGCTTGGCTTTGTTAACCTCGTAGTCGGTATACGACCCCTCAAAGAAGAACACATTGCCATCGCCCTCAAAGGCAAGGATGTGGGTACAAATACGATCGAGAAACCAGCGGTCGTGGCTTATCACTACGGCACAACCGGCAAATGCCTCAAGGCCCTCCTCGAGTGCACGCAAGGTGTTTACGTCGATGTCGTTGGTAGGTTCGTCAAGCAGTAGCACATTGCCTTCTTGCTTAAGTGCCAATGCCAATTGCAAACGATTGCGCTCACCACCCGAAAGCACACCGCACTTTTTCTCTTGGTCGGCACCAGCAAAGTTAAAGCGGCTTAGATAAGCACGGGCGTTGATGTCGCGCCCTCCCATACGCATAAGTTCGCTGCCTCCAGAGATAACCTCGTACACACTCTTTTCGGGGTCGATGTCGGTATGTTGTTGGTCTACGTAAGCAAGTTTAACGGTCTCGCCCATCTCGAATGTGCCCTCATCGGGAGTGTCGAGGCCCATAATAAGGCGGAACAAAGTGGTCTTTCCCACACCATTAGGACCAATCACACCCACAATTCCTGCAGGCGGAAGAGTAAAATCGAGGTCTTTATAAAGCACCTTATCACCAAACGATTTGCTCACATGGTGTGCTTCAATAACTTTATTGCCAAGGCGTGGTCCGTTGGGTATAAAGATTTCGAGTTTTTGCTCCTTCTCCTTTTGGTCTTCGTTAAGCAGTTTGTCGTATGAGTTTAAGCGGGCCTTTCCTTTAGCCTGACGTGCCTTGGGTGCCATACGCACCCACTCAAGTTCGCGCTCAAGGGTTTTGCGTCGTTTGCTTGCCACCTTCTCTTCTTGCTCCATGCGCTTGCTTTTTTGCTCAAGCCATGATGAGTAATTGCCTTTCCAAGGAATGCCTTCGCCACGGTCGAGCTCAAGTATCCATCCGGCAACATCGTCAAGAAAATAGCGGTCGTGCGTAACGGCAATAACGGTGCCTTCGTACTGATTGAGGTGCTGCTCCAACCAGTCGATACTCTCGGCATCAAGGTGGTTGGTAGGCTCATCGAGCAACAACACATCGGGCTTTTGCAACAAAAGTCGGCACAAAGCAATGCGACGGCGTTCACCGCCCGAAAGGTGTTCGGCCTTTTGATTGGCAGGCGGTAGGCGAAGTGCATCCATAGCACGTTCAAGACGGCTATCAAGGTTCCAAGCATCGGTTGCATCGAGAATGTCTTGCAACTCGCCTTGGCGTGCAAATAGCTCGTTCATTTTGTCTTCGTTCTCGTAGTACTCGGGCAAGCCAAACTTTTGGTTGATTTCTTCGTACTCTGCCAAAGCATCTACCACGTTCTGTACACCCTCTTGCACAATTTCCTTTACGGTTTTATTGTTGTCGAGATGAGGGTCTTGTGGCAAATAACCAACGCTATATCCTGGCGAGAAAACCACCTCGCCTTGATAGTCATTATCAAGTCCGGCAATGATTTTCATCAACGTTGATTTACCTGCACCATTTAAACCAATGATGCCAATCTTAGCTCCATAGAAGAAGCTGAGATAGATGTTTTTGAGTACTTGCTTGTTGTTCTGTTTGATGGTCTTTGACAGACCGACCATAGAGAAAATAATCTTTTTGTCGTCTACTGTGGCCATATATTAGGGTGGCTGGGGATGAATGATTTATTATTTAAAATTGATGTAAAAGCTACCTACTTATTTCTTTTTAAACGTAAGAATAACGTTGCCTTTAGCATCTTTAAGGAGCATTTCGTTGTTCTTAACCTCTGAGGATTTTACCTTGTTGAGCGCTTCCATAAAGTCGCTTTCATATACATCGTCAGGGCAGAGCATGCGTGTCATGCCAAGTTGCGAAAAGTTGGGTTTGCCTGCAGCAAAAGCTTTTACGTTGATATTGCCCGTAAGACGATTGCAACCAGTAAAACCATATAGATGTCCCTCAGAGAGGTCGATACCAATGAAAGGAGTTTCGCTTGAGGGCGTAATGCTCTTGCCGTTGAGGTTAATAAGTGCCCACTCGCCGCCTACTGAGTAAGCCGACTTTTGGGTGCTACATGACGACAATGCCAATAGAAGCGAAGGGATGATATAAAGTATACGTTTCATGTTCTGTAATATTAAAAATTATGGAAAAATTTTACAAATAAAAGGGCGGACAAATGGCATGACAACGCATGAGAGAGAACGCTTTACACCTACACTCATACAACGCAACACGGCATTTGTTCGCTCTTTTTAAATAATGTTTTGTTGCCTAATGGTTTGGTTAAAATTTAAAACCTAAGGTCACTATTGCATTATGACGATTAAGGTCTACCTTCTGCCCTGTTAAGAGGTTTTGCATGCTATAGCCATCTGTGGCATGGAAAGCATAAACATCGCCTTGCTGTTTTTGGAACTGGTAGGCAAAATCAAGATAACAATGCTTGCCACGATAGCCAAGACCCACAGTGGCACGATTAATAGCACCGAGGTTTACATAGTCGGTATTGGTGTAATAGTTGTATGCCGGACTGCTTGTAAAGGCATTTAAGAATGCGTCTTTCTTAAATGGCGAAGACACATAGTTGTAGCCTAAACGCAAGAAACACTTGGGAGCTATGCGTGCCTCTGCACCAATGCGAAACGTTTGCACGGTGTTGAGATAAGCGTCTATCTCCTGGTCCATAGCACGATCGCGGGTTGAACTGCGATAGCCATCATCACCCCATAGGTAGTTGTCGTCGTCAATCCAACGTAACTGTGCACCCGTGTAACGGCTCACTTCATACTCTGCATCAAGTGCCAAATAGTTGCTAATGGTTGTGGCCATGCTGATGTTTATCTTCCATGGGGTGCGTATGCGATAATCGAGATCATTAACCGAATAGTCGGCCTTTGTTTGGTTATAAGTGTTGCCTTTATCGTCGGTGTAGGCATAAGGCGAAACCATGCTTACGTAAGAGTTGGCCGTAAGGTCATAAAAGATTGGCGTGCTAACCGAAAAGCCTATGCGGAAGGGATTGTCCTCAATAGGGCGTACAATTAAACCAAGCTTAGCATCGAAACCCGTACCCGTTAGGCTCTCAGCTTGGTCCATGTTATATGGTGCTAAAGTGCCTGTTGCATCTTGCAAATTCTCATCGTATGCCAAACGGCTATGCATATTAACGTTATAAACACCAAGGGTGGCACCTACATAAAACTGATGATTAATGTTGAACGAAACGTTGAAATCATACTCTTGTATGCCACCCCATTGCGCACGATAATAGTTGTATGCACGCGAATTACTTGGGGTGTAGCCCGTTATCTTTCCGTTTTCGTCGCGCATGGGCGCTATGAGTTGTGCATCATAGCCTGTGATGGCTATAGGAGTGGTATATTGGCAATCGTTGCGGTTGGATAGGTCGAGCGCATTGCCATTGTAGTAGGCAAGCTCTTGCATCTGCCACGACTGCGACTCTCCATTATTGGTTTGAATATTGTCAAGCCCAATAAAATTCTTGAGGTTACGACGTTTCTGATAGTTGAAACCAAAGTTTACATACTTTAGTTTGCTCGAGTCCATTTTGAATGGGAACACAAAACCTGCTTGGTCAAACGAACCACGCGCTTTGTTAATTTCGGCCATCGACATGCCGTTTGGCTGCACCGTTGCGCCTCCTGTAAACGCTACATCACCCTTGCGATACATAGCTATAGCCGCAGGGTTGGTGCCCATAGTTGAGAGGTCGGCACCGAGCGCATTCATGGCACCACCCATGCCTACATAGCGCGACGTACCATTAAGGTCGCTCCCAGAGAGCGTTTCTATCTTATAGATATCTTGTGCACTAACTGAGCCACAAAATGCTAAGGCTGACAATGCTACAATGTATTTACGTTTCATCACCAATGAGTGTTTTTATTTTGAACTTACATACGATAAAGTAAGCAGAATATCAAGACATATAGCATCAAAGTCATCTGCTTACTTTACCATTCTATCTGTTTTTTCACTGCAAGAGATTGCACTTTATCTACGGCCACCAAAGCCTCGGCCACCGCCACCACCAAAGCCACGACCGCCGAAGCCTCCTACACTGCTACTGCGCGAGGGTGTTGATGGTTGGCTATAGGTGTTGCTATTGCCAAAAGTGCGGTTACTTGAACGATTGTTTTGGTTGTCGGTGTTGAACACACGGCGGTTAGATTGCGTGTTGTTTTGATTAGACTTTCCAAAACCTCGACCTTGATATTTGCTATTGCTATTAGTGGTTGAGCTATTTGAACCTCTAAAAATGTTGCCAAAGGTACGGCGATTGTTGCTGTTATTTACAACACTGCTGCGTCCGCCAAAGCCTCTTCCGCTGAGTATTGACGATGAGCCACGACCGCTATTGGTAGTGGTATTAGCAAGTCCGGCTCCGCCTACTCCGTGCGCTCCACCACGGCTTACCCAGCCACCAACAGGACCACGCTCGGCATTTGATGGCAACCAATGTGTGGGATGCCAAACCCAATGTGGGCCGCCCCAGCCCGGGCCATACCAAGGATCGTACCAAGGGTTATACCAAGGGCTATTCCACCCCCAACTATAATATGGACGCCAACCATACCAACTGCCCCAACCATACCATCCACTCCAACCTATGCTCCATGACGAGCCATAGCCATAGTAGAATGGATCGTAAAAGCCGCAAAGGTCGTAGTAGTCAAAATAGTATGGACTACTCACATAAACACCTGCACGAGGCGACCAAAAGCGCACTATGCGAGCGGTGTACGAACCATCTTCGTAACCATCATCATAAGCTTGGTCATAAAGTTGCTTTACGCCCAAAGAGTCAGCCGATTGCCCTTTATAGTTACGTCCACGACGATTGTAGGCATCTACATCACGCCCACCATTGCCGCGACCATTAGCCCAATTACTCGAACTAAAAACAGACTCATCACTTGAAATCGGGGTGTAAGATGAGCGTCCTGGGTTTGCAGTATAAGTATCGTTACTCTCTGTTCTATCCTTTGATGACGGAACGAAATAAACGTCATCATCTTGTGCATAAGTGCTGAGCGAAGTCATGCACATTGCCAACAACAATAGCGACTTTTTCATAACTGTCCCTTCTATTAGTTTCTTTGTTTATAATATCTTTGATTGTGCAAGGCAAATGTGCACCAAGATTTTTAACACTCGCTTATATGTCTTGCCACAATCCTATATGCAAAGATAGTAACTCTGCTTATTTCGTATCACATCATTAAGCACTAAAAATGTTCTATAAGTCTTGTTTTTCAACTTATTTAATAGTTTTAGGCGTTTTAATATAGCAAATGAGCAATATAAATGGTTACAAAACAGAAAAAACGCTATATACTTGTGAGTTTTGCACAAAAGCAGTAATTTTGCGCACGAAATTTGATGTTAGAACCTCTATAAAGCAACGTAAATACGGGTTCTACAAACAAAGCAACATTACAATTAATTATGACTCACAACTTACTTAAAGGCAAGCGCGGCATTATTTTCGGCGCATTAAACGAAGATTCTATTGCATGGAAAGTAGCTGAAAAAGCTGCCGCAGAAGGTGCACAAATCACTCTTAGCAACACCCCTATGGCATTGCGCATGGGTACACTTGACAAATTGGCTGAAAAGATTGGTGCTACTATTATTCCAGCTGATGCAACAAATGTTGAAGATCTTACAAACGTATTTGTCAAGAGCATGGAAGTGCTCGGCGGTAAGATTGACTTTGTACTTCACTCTATAGGTATGAGCCCTAACGTGCGCAAGCATCGCACTTACGACGACTTAGACTACAACTATCTGCAAAAGACCATTGATATTTCAGCAATCTCTTTCCACAAGATGTTGCAAAGTGCCAAGAAGGTAGACGCTATTGCTGAATATGGTTCGGTTGTAGCACTTACTTATGTAGCTTCACAACGCACATTCTATGGTTATAGCGATATGGCAGATGCCAAGAGTATGCTCGAAAGCATTGCACGCTCATTTGGTTACATCTATGGTCGTGAAAAGCACGTACGTATCAACACTATCTCACAAAGTCCTACTGCAACAACAGCAGGTAAGGGTATTAAGGAAATCGACAACATGATGGATTTTGCCGACAAGATGTCGCCCCTTGGCAATGCAAGTGCAGAAGATTGTGCAGACTACTGCGTAGTGATGTTCTCAGACTTTACACGCAAGGTAACTATGCAGAATCTCTTCCACGATGGTGGTTTCTCTTCAATGGGTATGAGCCTACGCGCCATGAACCAATATGCTAAAGACATGAAACCATTCGAAGACGAGAACGGTAAGGTTATCTACGGATAATAAAAATGCTCTGAACCGATAATTGCTAACTGTAATTATTTGAAAGTGTTTATAAAAGAATAGGCTGAATTCCTTGATGTGGAACTCAGCCTTTTTTAATGTGCTTAGGTAGATTTTAGCGAAATATTAATTAAAGAGTATGTTTCAATACCCTTTAATTGTTTTTGTCTGTGTACGAAAGAAATGTACATTTATATAGCAGTCATTCTATGTTCAACTGGCATTTTTTGTGTAAGTTTGCATCCACTTAAAATAAGCACAGCAATGGAAAATCTTGTAGTGATGATAATATTGTTTATCATCGTTGTTTTAGGCTACGTTCTTTGCAAGTTGGGCTACATGGGCGCAAAATTCGATCAGAAACTTTCGTCAATAGTTATTGACATTACTTGCCCAGCACTTATTCTTTCTTCGGTTATGGGCGAAGACTTGCCCGACCGCGCTTACATTCTCCCTCTTTTAGGCATAGGGTTTCTTACTTATTTTATTTTGCTTGTGTTTGGCTTTTGGGTACCACGATTTATAAGCAAAAATCGAGATGATCAAGGTATTATAGGCTTTGCCTTAATGTTTGCCAACGTGGGATTTATAGGGTATCCTATTGTGTCGTCAATATTTGGTCCCAAAGCTATATTCTATGCAGCATTGCTCAATATGCCCAATACATTTTTTATCTTCACTGCAGGTGTAATGCTCGTAAAGGGAGAATATAGTATTAAAAATCTTAATCCTAAAGTGTTGTTCTCGCCTGCCATGATAGCAGCTTTTATAGCAGCGCTTATTGTAGCAATGGGGATTCATATGCCAAGTTTGATAGCACGTCCGATGAACATGGTTGGTAATATAACGGTGCCTGCTGCGTTGATGATTATAGGTTCGTCGATGGCACGATTGCCAATAAAAGAGATTATAGGTTCGCCAGTGGTATACGTATCATCTGTGTTGCGCCTTGGGGTAGTTCCTTTGTTTATCTATTTTCTATTCAAACTATGTGGTGTAACAGACATTATCAACAATATCAATACCGTGGTGATAGCTATGCCTGTTGCGTCATTTGGCACTATGTTTTGCATGAAATATGGCCGCAATCCATCGCTTATGACCGAAATTACATTTATTACAACTATTGGGTCTATATTAACAATTCCATTGATAACAATGCTATTCCGATAATGTGATATCGCGGCTCATAAATTTGAAACTTATTGTTCATCTAACAGCTTAAAAACCACTTTGAACCCAAAGTGACAAGAGCGATCAGGGGCAAAGGAGGTGAACATACCAAGGTCAATGAGATGAGTGCTAATGCCATAACCTGTTTCGGCATAGAAGGCAAGCGAACGAACGGATAGTAGGTTAAGATAGAGCCGTTCGCGCTGAATGATGCGCGCAAGATGTGGTAGACGCGATAACATGAGCATGGGGCTCTCGTAGGTGGTGGTGAGACGCAAATAGTAGCGCGACTCGTTGTAGAAACGTGGGTTGAGCAGTTGAAATTCGCCCGTCAAGTCGTCGTTCCACCCCTGTGGCATGTAGTAGAAACGAAAGTAATCATAATCGAGAAAACACTGCTTGCGACGTCTTGTAAACATGCCACACCCCATTCTGAAGTAGAGGGTGCGAAGCGCATAGAGTGGTAGGCGGTAGCGCACATCACTCTCTATACGCTCGTAGCTTGTTTGTCCACTACCAAGGGCAAAACCGCGCTCATATTTCAATAAAAAGGTGGGGTAGTGCGAAAAGAGAGGCATGCGCCGAGTACCATCTCTGTAGAAGTATTGTGCAGGAGTCCATTGCAACTGAACGCTGGGGCCGATGGTGGTGAGGCGATGAATAAATCCTGCTGCTTGAGCTACATCATTCCATGCAATGAGTGTGCGCCGGTGATAGCGACTTCCCAAGGTGAGCGTAAGACCCGTATAAGGCGAAACTGCAAGATCTAAGTTGGCATAGTTGTCGCGATAGTCGTGAAATCCATAATGGTTGATGATGTTGAGCAATGAGTCGTAGTTCTCAATGTCTTTTAGCTTCAGACTAAGCTCTTCGGCCTGCTCGTTGTTGTAACTATGCGAGCCCCCACCAGCCGTAAAAGATAGTTTGCCATTTACCTTTGGCAGAATGTTGAGAGTCATGGGGGTTTCCCAATACACTTGCTTTTGCTTAAAGCTATAGCCTATCATTGGTTTGAATGTGAACAGGTCTTCGGCCTTTTGCCCTTTGGCTTTAGGTGTGTAACTAAGGGCAAGTTTTATGTTTAGTGATAGACCTCGTGTGCCACTCCATTGCACCATCGATGGTGTGAAAATAGGTGGTAGTTTGATGCGTGTTGTGCCATTGTTAGTTAGGTTAAAAGCATGCGAAGATAGCAAAATGTCTTGTGTGCGCATGCTGCTTGTACGCTTGTTATCTGCCACATATTTCCACTTGCTAAGTGTGTCGTTGGGTAGAGGAGGCAGCGAATCTTCAGCCCATACATTGCCAGATGATGGATGATGTTGCATCACCTCGATGTGTCGAAGCGGAAAGGGTCGGATAGAGTCGAAATAGGCATTCGACGTGATGATTTGCGTAGTGTCAAGGCGCATTTGGCAAAAGGGAGTAAAGTCGAGTCGTGCTGAGCGTTTTGATGTGGTGGGCTTTATATGACTAAAAGTGTGGTGCGCCAAAATGTCGTATACCTCGTGAACCTTGTTGCCGAGCAATTTAAAGTCTGACACAATGCGCATGCGTTGAGGCACATACATAGCATATCCCTTTAGTCCCATGCGAGCATTTACACTATAGGTTTGAAACTGGTGACTAAACTTCAGTTTGAAACTCACCACAGCCCCCGTTTGTTGATTAATATAGATGGTTCCACTTGTTAATTGCTCGTTGCTAAAGCGTGGCGTTACCCTTATACAGTGGGTGGCAGGTTGCGTTATGGTGGCAGGGAGCGAAAACATGTAGCTATAACGATAAAAGCGCCGGTTGCGTCGGTGCAAGGGGCTTAGCACATGATTGATAAAAAGTTTTTCGCCATAAATAGTAAAGCAAAAACGCCCCATGTTTAAGAACCTATCGGCCGATTGGTAGCGAGCATTGGTGTGATAAGCCACTACCTTGCAGTCGGTAGTTCCAGGAGCACGGTGCTGCACACGCATTTGCACCTCGCTCAGATAGTTGTGATAACCCTTTTCGAGTTGAAACATGTCGGGGATGTAGCGCATAATAAATCCTCGGCGATGAGTAGTCATGTTTTGTCTGATATAAAGCGTTGATATGCAGTTGAGCGAGCGTTGCCACCCAGCGTTTTTAAGGCTTGTAATAGCCTTGTCTGATGGCGAAATAGAGTCGTTTGTTTGCTGCACACGGTCGGTAAAATCAAACATGATTTGCTCAAGGTGATCCACCTTCATTATTCCTATTTGTGCATTGGCGGTAAGAGCAAAAAGCCATGCGATGAATAGAGTGGCTATCCATCGTATGGCTTTAATGCGTTTATGTAGTAAAAAGGTAATCAAGATAACTTTAATAAGTGTGTGCTCAAAATGATTGTAGCAATCATTAAATAGAATTTAGAACACTTACTTAGATATTGTATCTATATGGTGCGTAGGGGAGTTACATTTGTTAGCTACGGCTAACAGCTTTTACACCTCTAACCGTGCGTAGCTTCTTTATCAGTCCGTTAAGTCGTTGTGTATCATCTATAAGGATGGTAAGAATGCCTGAAAATAGGCCATCGTTAGAGTCGATGTTGATGCTGCGCAACATGATATGCTCTTCTTTGGCAATGATAGAAGTAATGTTATTAACAATGCCAAGGTCGTCATTGCCAACCACATGTAGCGTGATTGAGTAAGACCCTTGTCCCTTACCAGCCCAACGAGCCTTAACTATGCGATAGCCAAAGCGTTGGCGTAGTGCGGGTGCGTTGGGGCAGTTTGTGCGGTGAATTTTAATGCCACCACTCACTGTGATAAAACCAAACACATCGTCGCCATACACGGGATTGCAACACCGTGCCAACTGGTAGTCGAGTCCTTTAAGATCTTTTCCTATCACCAATTCGTCTTCGTCGCCTTTGGCCCTTGTGCCCACTTCGCTCTCCATGTTAAACTCCTCGGCCGAGCGTGTGGAGGCCCTGTCTGCAATGCCTTGTTCGCGTTTGCTTAGTTCGGTATAGGTGTCGATAACGCGGTTAATGTCTATCTTATCGTCGCCAAGGTCTTTGTAAAAATCAAAGCTCTCTTTGTAGCCCAACTTCTTGATAAGTTGGTTGATGATAGCCTCGTCGTAGTCTATCTTGCGGTTCTTCATCTTGCGCTCAAGCGTTTCTTTGCCCAAGGCAATTTCGCTTGCAGTAAGTTCGCGAACCGCGGCTCTGATTTTAGAGCGAGCATGGTTAGATTGCGCAATGTTCACCCACTCGGGTTTAGGTTTTTGCGTGCTCGAGGTGAGAATTTCAACCGTTTGTCCGCTTTCGAGCGGTTGGCGTATAGAGTAGTTCTTTCCGTCGATGCGTCCGCCCACACAGCGGTTACCCACCCCTGTATGAATGGTGTAAGCAAAGTCGAGCACTGTGCTATGTGGGGGCAGACGATAGAGGTCGCCTTTGGGCGAGAACACATATACCTCTTGCTCCTTAAGGTCTGATGATAGGCTTTGCGTAAGTAATCCATCGTTGCCCGTTTCGAGTGCTGAGCGTATGTCGGCCAACCAAGAGTCTACGCCACCACCGCTACTTTTTACACCCTTGTAGCGCCAGTGGGCAGCCAATCCGTGTTCGGCTATTTCGTCCATGCGCTCGGTGCGTATTTGTACCTCCACCCATTTCTCTTCGGGGCCTTTAACAGTGATGTGCAGGCTTTCGTAGCCATTGCTCTTAGGCACAGTTAACCAGTCGCGCAAGCGTTTTAGGTTGCTCTCGTACTTGTTGGTAATGAGCGAGAACACCTTCCAACACTGTTCTTTTTCCTTGTCGAGAGGAGAGTCGAGAATGATGCGAATAGCAAAGAGGTCGTACACACCATTAAAACCGCATTGCTGCTTCTTCATTTTTTGCCAAATAGAGTGAATGCTCTTGGTACGTCCCTTCATGTGATAGTGTAAGCCCTCAGCATCGAGCATTTGGCGTATAGGAGCCACAAAGCGTTCAATATAGGCATCGCGTGCTCGCTTGGTAGCGTTGAGGTTTTCCTTAATCATGTAGTAAGCATCGTGTTCAAGATACTTCAAACTAAGGTCTTCAAGTTCGCTTTTAAGTTTATAAAGGCCGAGCTTGTGGGCGAGGGGAGCATACAAATAAGCCGCCTCAACCGACACACGACGCTGTGCTTCAATATTCTCAACATCGCGGATGTGGCGCATAAGGTTTACACTATCGGCAATGAGGAGCAATATGATGCGCATATCGCCTGCTTGTGACACAAGCAAATTTCTAAAATTGTCGGTGCGCATAGCCTCTGTTTTTACCTCAATGGCCTCTACCTTTAAGAAGCCTCTAAGCGTGTTGGCCACGTCTTTGCCAAAATATCGCTCAACGAGTTCGCATTGCGAAGACTCGCAAATTACAGCTCTAAGCAAGTAGGCAGTGAGTGCATGACCGCGCAAACCGATTTCTTCAATAGCCAATTGTATGGTTTGAATAGCCAATACCACACGGCTAAGTCCAAACTCGTTGCGTGCAATAGTTGGGGTGGTTTCGATCGCACTTGTTATGAAGTCGGCAAGTTTGCGTGCCTCTTGGTATTGCGGACGCACATGCTCATTGCGATATATAGCAAGTAGCGCACTCATAAAGTGGCTACGCTCTGCAAGATTTGTCTTCATGTCACTCATAGGCATAACATTACGTGTGTATTAAATTTATAAGAATAACGCAAAAGTAAGCATTTTTCAAAAAAAATTGCTCTAAATATGCAGGTAAGTGCAGAATGTTTGTTGCCGAAAGCGAAAAAATGAATATATATGTATGGGTTTTTCTTATTAACTTTGCAATCAAATATAAAACTAATATGTCCTTATTACAGAATAAAAAAGCAGCGTATCACACATTGGGCTGCAAACTTAATTTTGCGGAAACATCCTCGCTTCGTGACTTGCTCGAAAACAATGGTGTACGCACTATTGAAAAGGGCGAAAAGGCTGACATCTGCATTGTTAACACCTGTTCGGTAACCGATGTGGCAGACCATAAATGCCGACAAGCCATACACCGCTTTACGCGCGAACACCCAGGTGCATTTGTGGTGGTGATGGGTTGCTATGCACAACTCAAGGCCAACGAAATTGCCACTTTTCCCGGTGTAGACTTGGTGCTTGGCATGGAGCAAAAAGGCGAGGTTGTGCGTTATATTGAAGAGCGTTTGCAACAAAAGCAAATGCTAAGTGGCGATATAGATGCGTGTCATGAGGCTGTAAGCGTGCCAACTAAAGACATTCGCACCTTTGTACCTTCGTGTTCGCATGGCGATCGCACCCGTTACTTCTTAAAGGTTCAAGATGGGTGTAACTACTATTGTACCTACTGCACCATTCCCATTGCTCGTGGTCGTTCGCGCAATGGTAGTATAGCCTCGCTCGTGGAGCAAGCCGAGCAGGTGGCCAAAGAGGGTGGCAAGGAAATTGTGATAACAGGTGTAAACACTGGTGATTTTGGTCGTTCTACGGGCGAGAACTTTTTGCAGCTCATCCAAGCTCTCGACCAAGTTGAGGGTATAGAGCGCTATCGTATATCGAGCATTGAGCCAAACTTGCTTACCGACGAGATAATAGACTTTTGTGCACACTCAAGAGCTTTTATGCCTCATTTCCACATTCCACTTCAGTGTGGCTCGGATGCGGTATTAAAACTTATGCATCGCCATTATGATACCGCCCTGTTTGCACAGAAAATTAGTAACATCAAGCGCATAATGCCCGATGCATTTATCGGTGTAGATGTGATAGTGGGCATGCGTGGCGAAACAGATGAACTCTTTGAAGAGTCGTATCGTTTTATCGAGGGACTCGACATCTCTCAGCTACATGTGTTCAGCTATAGCGAGCGCCCAGGCACAAAGGCTCTCGAAATTCCCTACGTGGTGAGTCCGCAAACAAAGCATGCACGTAGCCAGCGCCTATTAGGTTTGTCAGAAACAAAGCGCCGTGCCTTTTATGCTCAATTTATAGGCAAAGAGCGCAAGGTTTTGTGGGAGCATGCACGCGAGGGAGAACTAATGCATGGCTTCACCGATAACTATATTAGGGTGCAGCAATTGCCTGGCTCTGTGCGTCACGACAACTCGCTAACGGTGGCAAAACTCGGCGAGTTTACCGATGATTTTGAGGCTCTAAAGGAAATGTAAACACCTACATAAAACGAAAAACAAAATAAACAATGATAACAACAGATAAGGTAGCGGTGGTGATACTCAATTGGAACGGATGCGACATGATGCGTCGGTTCTTGCCATCGGTGGTTGAACATTCGCAGCCAGAGGGACTTGTTGTTGTGGCAGACAATGGTTCGACAGATGGTTCTGTTGAAATGTTGCACAAGGAGTTTCCTGAGGTGGAGGTTATTGCGCTCAAAAAGAACTATGGCTTTGCCGAAGGCTATAACCAAGCATTTAGTCAAATAGATGCGCCTTATTACTTGTTGCTCAATTCAGATGTTGAGGTAACGCCACATTGGTTACGCCCCTTGCTGAGTTACATGGATAAGCACCCCGAGGTTGCAGCTTGCCAACCCAAATTGCTCAGTCAGCGCAACAAGCAGATGTTTGAGTATGCAGGCGGTGCAGGTGGTTTTATCGACTATTTGGGCTACCCCTTCTGCCGGGGGAGAGTGTTCGATAAGGTGGAGGCAGACAATGGACAATACGATTCTATTTGCCCATTGCTTTGGGCTACAGGAGCCGCTCTCTTGGTGCGACAGACCGACTGGAAACAGAGTGGGGGACTAGATGGAAGGTTCTTTGCCCACATGGAGGAAATTGACCTATGTTGGCGTTTGCGCGCTCGTGGTCGCCAAATAGTTTGTGTGCCAACGAGCATTGCTTACCATGTTGGCGGTGCCACACTCGATGCAAGCAATCCGCGCAAAACCTTTCTTAACTTCAGAAACAACTTGCTGATGCTCTACAAAAATCTGCCCGAAAGCGAACTTCATAGCGTGATGCGTCGTCGCAAACTGCTCGACCTTGTTGCTGCAACAAAGTTTTTGTTCATGGGCGATTTGCCTAATTTTCGTGCCGTTGTAAAGGCACGAAAAGAGTTTAAGCGCATGCGCCCCGACTTTGATGCCGACCGCAAGCACAATATGCAACTTGCCGTAAATGGTGGACACAACATTCCGCAGCGCATCAACAAGAGCCTTTTGCTTATGTACTATTTAAAAGGCATAAAAACGTTCTCGGATATGCACATCAGCCAGTAGATAGTTTCTCTATCTTATTGACTCATAAAAACTATTCAATCCAATCTGTAAACACACAAAAAACATTGGCTGCATTATATCTTATTCCAGTAACTTTAGGCGATTCGCCTTTGCAACAAGTGTTGCCTGCACACAACAAAGAGGTAATTCTTGGCATTAAGCACTTTATTGTTGAGGAGGTGCGCACCGCTCGTCGATTTTTAAAGCAGGTAGACCGCAATATCAATATCGACGAACTCACGTTTTGTCCTATGGGCAAGCATGCCGATGCAGCCCTATTCTCAAAATATCTTGAACCACTGAGAAAAGGCGAAAGCATAGGTGTTATTAGCGAAGCGGGATGCCCCGCTGTGGCCGACCCAGGCGCCGATGTCGTGACTATTGCACAGCGCGAGGGGCTAAAGGTGGTGCCTCTTGTTGGTCCGTCGTCAATTTTGTTGGCTGTAATGGGTTCGGGCTTCAATGGGCAGAGTTTTGCCTTTCATGGCTATTTGCCCATCAGTCCTGCCGAACGTGCTAAGCGCATCAAACAGCTCGAAAGCCGTTCGGCCGCTGAGCACCAAACGCAACTTTTTATCGAAACTCCCTACCGCAATCACAAGATGATTGCCGACTTACTTGCCACGTGTAACCCTCGTACGCGTCTGTGCATAGCCTCAGGTTTGACCACCGAACAAGAGTTCTTACGCTCTAAAACAATAAAAGAATGGAAGCAAACACCACCTCCCGATCTCAACAAAATTCCAACTATCTTTGCCATATATGCAGGGTAGTGTAGGGGGAACAAATAAATTTTTTTAGACATCTTCTTTAGTAAAATTGTTTCTTAAAAAAATGCTTGATACTGTAGTTTTCGATTTAGATGGCACGTTGCTTGATACGCTTAACGATTTAGCAAATAGTGTGAATTATGCATTGGCAAAACATAGACTTCCCACCCGCACCATACCCGAGGTAAGACGCTTTTTGGGTAATGGCATACGCTATTTGATGAAGAAATCTGTAGGCGACAATATGCAAGACGATTGTGAGTTCGAACCCGTTTTTCAGAGCTTTCGCTCGCATTATGTAGAGCATTGCTTAGATACTACACAACCTTATCCAGGCATTATGCCATTGCTTAAGGCGTTGAAACAGAGAGGCATAAAAATGGCTATCGTGTCGAATAAGCTACATCCTGCAGTGCAAGAATTGGCTCATCGTTTTTTTGAAGGTTACATTTCGTCGGCAGTAGGCGAGAGCCTTACGGTGCGTCGCAAACCCAATCCTGATGCTGTGCTTGCAGCACTAAACGAGTTGGGGAGTACTCCCAACAATGCCATTTATGTGGGCGACTCAGAGGTTGACCTCGAAACATCAAAGAATGCAGGTCTACGTTGTGCTTTGGTCACATGGGGCTTTCGTGACGAGAGTTTTTTGCGCTCACTACCTTTGGCAACCAACACACAGTTCATCCACCATCCCGATGAATTGCTCAAACTATTATAGGGCTTATCAATAAAAACTTTCTACCATTTTATTTCTATCCAACACCTACAATCTTTATAAATAGCTTATGACTGTTCTCTCTTCTTTATTCAAAACTACTCCCGAACAACAATTTGTTACCCTTCGTGACGATGGTGTAAGGGCCATGCAAATGAATGAGTTGCCCTATGCCGAAAAATGTTTTTTGGCAGCTCTCGAACTAAATAATGATTTAAAGACAAAAGGTTTCCTTGCAGAGGTATATCTGCGTATGAACAATAGCGAAAAGGCACTTCCACTCTTGCAGATGCTTGCTCAAAGTGGCGAAGATACACTCGAGATTGACTTGCTTTTGGCACAAACTCAAGGCAAACTCAAACAGTATGAAGCCGAGCGTCAAACAAGTGCATCTATTTTGGCTACGCACCCACAAGAGCCTCGTGCACTTTACTTTGCAGCCGAGGCCGACCATGGGCTTGCTGACGACTTTATGGCTATAGCCCATCTCACACAATGTCTTGCCATTCAGAGCGACTATCACCAAGCACAGTTTTTGCGAGCAGAGGTGTTGAAGGGAATGGGACAGTGGAACGAGGTGTTGGCTGATGCCGAACAGTTGGTGGCTGCCGATGCCGAAAACGTAGATTATCTTTTGCTTCGTGCTGATGCTTATGTGGCTCTTGCACGAACTGATGAGGCCATTGCCGACTATCAAATGGCACAATCTCTTAACCCCTTCTGCGATGAGGCCGTTTTGAGACTTGGCAACGTTTACGAGCAAACTTCGCAGTGGGACAAAGCACTACAACTTTATGATGAAGCAATAGAGATGCGTCCCGATTTTGCCGCTGCATACAAGGCGCGTGGTGGTGTAAAGAACCACCTCAAGGATGTAACAGGTGCTGCTGCCGACCTAAAGCGCTCGCTCGAACTCGCTCCCGAAAAGTCCACCGATTACGATGGCGAATATACCAACGTTGAGAACGAGATGAACGACCGCTATAAGCGCCTAAACCCTTATGCTTTTTAAACTCCATATAGGAGAATTTGACCAATATTTTTTGTACAACTTTTCCTCCCAAATAGAACGAAATAAAAGCCTAAAAAGCTTTTTATTTATCCCTAAATAAGGAAAAACACCACAACAAACGCATTATAGTAGTACAAGAATACGTATCCTTATGTGCTTATAACACGCATTATAAGCCTACAAGGATACGTATTCTTGTACTGCTATAATGCGTTTGTTACCCTACATATTTGCTTTTCAAGCTTGACTTGATTTTGCATGTGCTTGATAATCAAATAAAAACGTATTTCCCCATTTTTGCGTTTTTTCCGTATAAAAAATTTAGAAGCCTTTTTTTTGAAATTCTCATCACTCCAATTTTATGTTTTAAGGAAAAATAGAACAATTTCAGAGGGTTGGAACAGGAGTAAGAATATTCTCATATTGCAAGATTTGCTTGATAAATAAGTATTATCTCGAACTCGCGTAATAAGGCTATCAAGTCGCTCAATAGGCAGAGGAATGAGCAGATGCAGATTATTGGTAATAAAGGACAAGTGTTGTTCTCAACAACTGGTACACCGAATAATGTTTATTTTGACGAGAGTGTTGCGAAGCTATTAAAAGGAAATACGCTTGTGCATAATCATCCTATGGGGAATATTTTCCCTAAAAATGATTTCAGAAGAACTGGTCATTCTCTTAGTTCTGATGATTTATATGAAGCTGTAAAATGTGGCATGAATGAAATCGTAGCTTCATCGCCTTTATATTGCTATTCGGCAAAGAAAAATGAAAAAGGTGAATGGTGCGTTGATGCAGAAGATGTAAGAATAGAATACAGAAAAATATATAACTTGTTAGAAGAATATTATGAGAAGCAACTCACTCCTAAAAGAAGATTTATACTACAACATTTAACAATGAAGGAGTTAAGCAAAAGGTATGGGTTCATCTATTCTAAAAGTAGGCTTTGACCAACAATCAAAAGGTAGAGCTTTATTATAGAAATATTCGACCATTTCTTTCCCATCTTCGAAAGAAACTATACGCTTATTCATAAATAGAAAATCCATATATTTAATTATTTTCTCAACCAAAGGTATCATCTTGTGGTTATGAAATATAATGCTGTAATGCTCAAGATAATGGTCTAAGTAGAAATACTCTTCTGTTGTCATAACTTCCTGTTTTGCTGCAAAGGTATTAAAAAGAAGCATTCCTTGCAAATGCGACAGGCATTGCAAGGAGTGCTTTTGTGTATTTCACACCTCAATTTTCCAAAGATAATATTTTCTATTATCAACCATTACAATAACGTTAGGCTCGCCAAGAACGCTATCCCAATAAGGAATTTCGTAATACAAGATAGGCTTCAGTTTACCTTTCAGTATTGAAATGTTGCAGCCGTTGTTCTTTAAAATTGTGTAAGACTTACTTGTATTATCAAGTGATCTACAAGAGAAACGTGAAGTGGATAAGCACCGACCATCATGTCTTTCAGAATGAGTGGGATGAGAAGGCTGCTAATATAACAATTCCACCAGATGGGAAACGAATGCAGGAGCTATTGTTGATAAAGTCAGCAATAGTCTGGGAGCTAAGACAGCGGAAAAGAACCCTGAATAAGTTGAAAACCTCCAACGAAGAGCTATCATTGAACGAGCTATGTGAGGCATTTAGCCTACTGCCTCTATGCAAGACTGTGTTCACCTTCTTGGAAGAACAAGTAGAGCGACAAGAACGGATGCAAAAACATGGTACGGCAAATACCTACATTAGTGCCTACCAACGCTTCAAGGAATATCGTCAGAACAAGGATTTAGTTTTTGACGAGCTTACGCCAGACATGATAGAAAAGTATGAGACATGGCTTGCCAATAGGAATCAGAAGCCAAACACC
>CAKQOG010000025.1 GCA_934255485.1 uncultured Prevotellamassilia sp.
CCGTTCTTCATAATTGTGGCGTCTATACATAATGCACCCCAAAAGTTTTGTGTCTAACTTTTGGGGTGCAGTTCATTCGTTGTTCAAAAAAAATGAATTATGACGATTTGAAGGCTCGTTTTAGAGCAACAGTTTTATATAAAAATCAGTTTCGTTTTGTATTGCCGTGCGTTTAAAGTATCTTTGCACCATAAATTATCGATACTCAACATTTTATATGGCAGATAATACAACAAATCACAATAACCCCAACGAAGAAAGTATGGTGGTAAATGGTCACAGACTCTCAATAGAGGAGTATCTTGACCAAGACGAAAAAAAAGACCTTTTGCGCCTGCTCACAGCAGGCTCGGTAGACGATGGCAAGTCAACACTCATTGGCCGTTTGCTATTCGACTCAAAAAAACTTTACGAAGACCAACTATCGGCCCTTGAACGCGACTCAAAGCGTGTGGGTAATGCTGGTGCAGGTCAGATAGACTATGCCCTATTGTGCGACGGCTTGAAGGCTGAACGCGAACAGGGCATTACCATCGACGTGGCATACCGCTACTTCTCTACCAACAAGCGCAAATTTATCATTGCCGACACTCCAGGACATGAGCAATACACGCGCAACATGATTACGGGTGGTTCAACCGCTAACCTTGCCATCATCTTGGTTGATGCTCGCTTGGGCGTTATTACACAAACGCGTCGTCACACTTTTTTGTGCTCCCTCTTGGGCATTAAGCATATTGTTTTGGCAGTGAATAAAATGGACCTCGTAGACTTTGACGAGAAGGTGTTTGCCAAAATTGTGAACGACTTTGAGGCATTTATCAAGCCTTTCAATATCCCCGACGTGCGTTGTATTCCACTCTCTGCCCTCCAAGGCGACAACGTGGTAGAGCGTAGCGAGCGCACCCCATGGTACGATGGCCCAGCACTGCTCGAATATCTTGAAAACGTGCATATTGGCAACGACCACAACTTGAAAGACTTTCGTTACCCCGTGCAATACGTGTTGCGCCCCGACCTTAACTTCCGTGGCTTCTGTGGCAAGATAGCCAGCGGCGTAGTGCGTAAGGGCGACGAGGTGATGGCTTTGCCCTCGGGCAAACGTAGCCACGTTAAGCGCATTGTAACCTATGATGGCGACCTCGACTATGCATTCCCACCTCAGTGTGTCACCCTACAACTCGAGGATGAAATAGACATTTCGCGCGGCGAAATGCTTGTTCATCCCGACAATGTGCCCAACGTAGGACGCCATTTCGAGGCCATGCTCGTGTGGATGGACGAACAACCAATGGATGTAAATAAATCATTCTATCTAAAGCAAACCACCAACACCACTCGTTGCCGCATTGACCACTTTGCCTACAAAGTAGACGTTAATACACTCGAAAAGAGCAACGTAGACCACCTCGAACTCAACGAAATAGGACGCGCCGTTATCGTATCGTCAAAAGAACTCTTCTTTGATGCCTATAAGGACAATAAACCCACTGGTGCATTTATCCTTATCGACCCTATCACCAACAACACCTCGTGTGTTGGCATGATTATCGGTCCGGTAAAAGAGGCTGAACTCCACTCAGACGATGCCCTGCCCACCCTCGATTTGCCCAAACTTGGCATTGGCTCTGAACACTACGAGGCTATTGACAAGGTTGTAAAAGAACTCAGTAAGCAAGGTATTGAGGTAATTGTAAAAAAGTAAATAAATAACATCTAAAATAACCCATTGGCGGATTTAATTTAATGTATACTTAATACTGCCAATGAGTTTTTTTAGTGAAGTTTACATAGTTATTCACACTAATCAGCCGTTTTCTTTCTGTGTCATTGAATTGTCTCCTTGATATGAGGTTGGGAATGTTGCCCTTGTATTCTTGCAATTTATAGTAGAGTGAGCACTTCTCGCTATCAATGCTTTCGTACTCTGCTGTCAGGGATTATGCCACCACTTCTTGTTCTTATCACTTCCTAAAATGGGGTGGAAAACTTTAGTTAAGTATTTAATTTATAAAGAAATGAAAAAGATAATTTCTTGTTTGATTATGTGTGCTATGTCTTGTGCTATGGTTGCGCAAACCACAGGCGAGGAGACTGGGCATACTTGGATTGATTTGGGATTGCCCAGTGGACTTAAATGGGCATCTACCAATATAGGTGCCAATCGTCCTCAAGATGTGGGAAACTACTATGCATGGGGCGAAACAACCTTGAAAACAGACTATCGATGGGCTACCTACTCTCATGGAACAGGTTATAATTCGCTCACGAAGTATTCTAATTCAGATGGATTATTGTTGCTTGATGCCACCGATGATGCCGCTTCCAGTACATGGGGTGGTACATGGCGTATGCCCACCAAGGATGAATGGGCTGAACTACAAGAGCATTGTGTTTGGACATGGACCGATGACTACAAAAAAACAGGTGTTGCAGGATATGTGGTTGCGAGCAAAAGCAGCGATGCTTCACTCTTTTTGCCTGCAGCAGGTTGTCGTTATGCTAATCAAATGAACGAGAAGGGTGTACACGGATACTACTGGTCGAGTTCGCTTTTCCAAACATCGACTTACTGTGGGTCTGCCTACCAGTTGCAATTTTTTCAAGCTTATGTCAAATCAGATTGGAATCATGCACGCTATTATGGCTCTTCTGTGCGTGGTGTGTGTAATCCCCAAACAACAAAGAGTGTGGCTCTCACACAATCAAATTGCTCCATTGGTGGCAAAACCGATTGTGGTAAGGAATGCCAAGAACATGATGTGGCGCAGCAGAATGACTCTCTTTCTAAGAACGTACATGCAGTGCTGACAGAAAACAATAGAGAAAAAGTCAGCGTATTCTGATGAGATTCTAAAGTCGAAAATGATAATATAAATAAAATGAGAAAGACATCAATTATATTTGCATTGGCATTCGTGTTGGGCATTATGCATCCATTTTCTTCGGCAAAAGCAAGAAAGGTGCAATATTGGGCGAAAGGCGTCAGTGAAAAGACTGGTTGGTACAACACCTTTCAGTTTACGAATGGTTGCTGGGCTGCAGTTAGTAGCAACATGATAGCATGGTGGCAAGATCGCATAAAAGAAAAGTATATCTACACAGGGAAGTGTTGGGACCCAGAGGAAATTAATCGGGAATTTGATCGCAACTCCTACTTTAATAAGGGGGTGACTATGTATATAAAGCCCTTGATTGGTATTTGAAAGAAACGCACCCAACTATTGTTTACTCACGTACTGATCTTTATCAAAATTACCTCCCCGTAGGCGACTATGATAATCCAATCATCTTTACGCGAGGCTACATAAATTCTAACGAAGCAATATTAACCGACGTGTTGCTGAGATATTTCACTACGGGTAACTACATTGTGCAAATTCGTGACAATAACCACGCTTGGACTTTGTGGGCGATAGAAGTAGATACTGAAACTAACACCATCACGCGTATATGGGTGACTGATTCTGTTCCCAATGATCGCAAAAATCCCAAGAAGGAAATACATGCCCTTGAACCTAAACGCTATAAAGACCTTTTCTATTTTGAACGAGGTATATACGATGAGGAGAATAATTCATGGGGGTCTCAGGCTATTCAGCCAGAGGAGCTGACCTTCTTTGGTATAGAAGGTAGATTCTTAGTTGACTCCAACGGCGAACCCGTGTTCGATTCAAATTCAACCGCTACTCCCACCCAAGTGGAAGTGAAGATGAATGCAGTTGACCAACTGCAAGACGTGGCATCCATTGCCACCTTTAGCGCACCCTTTAACGCTGTAGTGCCTAATGGTGCAAAAGCATGGTATGTTAAGCAAGTTGATGACAACAAAGCACAACTCACGGCGGTGCCCGAAGGCTATGCCATCCCTGCTGAACAAGGGGTTTTGTTAACCACCAACTCTGTAACCAACGTGCTGGTTATGGAACAAGCTGATAACTCAACCTTTGTGGCCGAACTAACAGGTAACCTTTTGCAAGCCAATGTTCAGGGCAACCACGTTATTGCATCTGGCGATAATGCTTATGTGTTGAACACCCAACAGGGACAAACAGCTTTTTATCGTGCCAAAGTGGGTAGCACATTGCCACGTTACAAGGCTTATTTGCAATGGAACACTACGCTTTCTGCCATAACCATGAACTTTGCTTCTATGCAAACTGCTGTAAGCAACGTGGTGGATAATGAAACAAACGCACCCATCGCAGTTTATGGCATCGATGGTCGTAAATGTTCATCCACTCAAGCCAAGGGTGTGTACATTGTAAATGGTAAAAAAAGAATGCTTAAACCCTAATAATGCAAATATGACAACGACTATAAAAAAAATGTACTCAGCCCCCGAATCGCAACTTTACGCCTTAATTACGGAACGATTGTTGGCTTCATCGCCCGAAATCAGTATCAAAGACGACATTGAAGTTGATGCCAGCACATCGTTTTCGAACGATAAGAGTTGGGATAGTATGAATTGGACGAACCACCCTACAGATGAATAATAAGGCATGTTTTCGTCCTTAAAATGGCATAAAAGCAGCTAAGCGCTTCACGACGGTTAGCTGCTTTTTGGGCTTCGATAGGCATGAACATTATCTAATAGGTACAAGTACCGAGTAAGTCCTAATAGCGGGAATTACATAGCCAAAAGTAAGGGTGTTCATCGTGAGGTGAGATATGAAGGAAACTGGCGGCAAACGTCAGACCTAACGAACAAAATGGATAATTCCATTCAATCCACGGAGAGCGTGTAACTTATTGTCAAGAAGCACAGAAACCGAAGTCAAGAGTTTGTGAGAAAATTGCCAGTACGTCCCATTTTATAGCGTTTACCTCTTGCACCCTACAAATCTCTATTGGCTTGGAGCCAACAAAGAAAAGATCCTCTCCACCATCCATTTTCATGGCAATTTTCTTGCGTAGTTCCTCACACAAACTATCCGTTTTCTTTCTGCTGTCATTGAACTGTCTCCTTGATATGAGGTTGGGAATGTTGCCCTTGTACTCTTGCAATTTATAGTAGAATAACCACTTCTCGCTATCAATGCTTTCGGTTTCTGCCATCAGGGATTATGCCACCACTTACTAGTTTGAAAACTTAGAAACATTACCACGGCGTGAAACATTACTTAATTCATTGACGAGATTTACAGAAAATTGCTTGCATACCTCAAGTATTTTGACCAATTTTGTATAAAGGTTGTACATACGATGGTTTGAACTTAATGTTTTGAATACCAATAAGTTTCTAAAAATAAGCAACACGTACAATTTTTACTCATAATTATCAACTTAAATTAATTCCGCCAACGGGTTAAAATAGGATATAAACATCCGCAATGGTACGCGCTGTTGTGGATGTTTATCTAGTTTTTTAGAACATTATCAAAACCACACGATATGAAAGCACTAAAAGAACGCATCCTAAGCGACGGCAAATGCTTTGAAGGGGGTATACTCAAGGTAGACAACTTTATAAACCACCAAATGGACCCTATACTCATGAAGTCGATGGCTGTAGAGTTTGTACGCCGATTTGCAAGCACCCATATCAACAAGGTGATAACAATCGAGGCCAGCGGCATAGCTCCTGCTATCATGGTGGGCTATCTGCTCGAACTGCCTGTGGTATTTGCCAAGAAGAAAACTCCTAGCACCATGGAAAACATGCTTAACACAAGCGTATATTCATTTACCAAACAACGCTCGTACAACGTTTGCGTAAGTGCCGATTATCTGAAAAAAGGCGATAAGGTGCTTTTTATCGATGACTTTCTAGCCAATGGCAATGCTGCAAAAGGCATCATCGACCTTGTGAAGCAGGCAGGAGCCGAACTCGTGGGCATGGGCTTTTTAATAGAGAAAGCTTTTCAGCACGGAGGCGACGAGTTGCGTAGGATGGGAGTGCACGTAGAGTCGCTTGCCATCATTGAAAGCCTTGATAATTGCACCATTAAGATTAAAGACGATAAGTATGATTGGTAAGTTACAAAGTTTTGTAGGGGCATTGATAACAATGGGCATGTTACTACTATCGTCGTGTGCTAACGATATTGAAAACCGCTATGCCCACGAACGTGCTTTCCTAAAGTTCTCGCCCGTAACAGGTGTGACACCGCTCAATAGTGCAGTAAATAACCAAGGCGAGTTTTGCACCATCCGCATGGGCACAAACCAATTTATATTTTGCGGAACCAATGGTAAAGAAGTGCCATTCCCCATAACTGCCGAGATTAAAGCCTATGGGCAGCCAGAGTGTATAGTAGGTTTTGTTGTGGGCAAATCCTCTATCCCCGATATGAACCTTCAATATCCACTCGTTGCCTACGACCTTGCGTGCCCCAACTGTTATGAACAATCGCTCATCACCAAAGCTCTTATCCTTGAGGCCGACGAAAAACTTACTTGCTCGCGCTGCCATCGCAGTTACAACTTAAAAGACGATGGAAATATCTGCCAAGGCGATGCGGGAGAACCCCTCAAGCGCTATCGCACAGTGGGATATAACCCCAATGTGAATGGAGGAATACTCTATATAGTGAACTAAATGACGTGAATAGCACATTTGTTGCCACACTTTAGGACAAATGATAGCTTATTTAACCAAAAAGAAAGCGGCACTTCGCTCAAAATTACTAACTTTGCGAGCAAAACAAAAAAGTAATAAATATTATAACAATGGCACAAGAAGACGTATTCAAAAAAATCGTATCCCACTGTAAGGAATATGGTTTTGTGTTTCCCTCAAGCGATATCTACGATGGTTTAGCAGCTGTTTACGACTATGGTCAGAATGGTGTTGAACTGAAAAATAATATCAAACAATATTGGTGGCAAAGCATGGTATTGCTTCACGAAAACATCGTGGGCATAGACTCTGCCATCTTTATGCACCCCACTATCTGGAAGGCATCGGGCCACGTTGATGCATTTAACGACCCCCTCATCGACAACCGCGACTCTAAAAAACGCTATCGTGCCGATGTGCTGATTGAAGACCAAATAGCAAAATACGAAGAAAAGATAGACAAAGAGGTGGCTAAGGCACGCAAGCGCTTTGGCGATAGCTTCGACGAGGCTAAGTTTCGCGAAACCAACCCCCGTGTGATCGAACATCAAGCAAAACGCGACGCATTGCACGAACGCTATTCGGAGGCTATGAACAAAATGGACCTTGCCGAACTCAAGCAAATAATCCTCGACGAAGGCATCGTATGTCCTATCTCAGGTACTCGCAATTGGACCGATGTACGCCAATTCAACCTCATGTTTAAAACCGAGGTAGGTTCAACAGCCGATGGTGCAAGCACCATCTACCTACGTCCCGAAACCGCACAAGGCATCTTTGTAAACTACTTGAACGTGCAAAAAACAGGTCGCATGAAGTTGCCATTTGGTATTGCACAGATAGGTAAAGCCTTCCGAAACGAAATCGTGGCACGCCAATTCATCTTCCGTATGCGCGAATTTGAACAAATGGAGATGCAATTCTTTGTAAAGCCAGGTACCGAGATGGAATGGTTTAAGAAATGGAAGGAAACACGCCTTAAATGGCACGAAGCATTGGGCTTTGGCGCAGAGTGCTACCGCTTCCACGACCACGAAAAATTGGCTCACTATGCCAATGCTGCGTGCGACATCGAGTTTAAAATGCCGTTTGGTTTCAAAGAGGTTGAGGGCATCCACTCACGTACCGACTTCGACCTTTCACAACATGCCAAGTTCTCTGGTCGTAAGATTGAATACTTCGATCCCGAAGAAAACCGCAGCTACACTCCCTACGACATCGAAACTTCAATCGGTGTAGACCGCATGTTCCTCAGCGTAATGTGCCACTCTTATACCGAAGAAACACTTGAAAATGGTGAGAAACGCGTAGTGCTTAAATTGCCTGCACCATTGGCTCCTGTAAAACTTGCAGTTATGCCTTTGGTTAAGAAAGACGGACTGCCCGAAAAGGCACGCGAGATTATGAACGACTTGAAGTTCCACTTTAACTGCAAGTACGACGAGAAAGACTCTATCGGTAAGCGCTATCGTCGCCAAGATGCAATTGGTACACCTTATTGTATCACCATCGACCACGATACACTCAACGACAACTGCGTAACATTGCGTAACCGCGACACAATGGAACAAACACGTGTGGCCATTGCAGACCTACGCTCTCTTATCGAAGACAAGGTGAGCATCACTTCATTGCTCAAAAAATTGCAGTAAAGAAGTAGGTATATAACCTATATGCATAAAGTTTTAAGCATTGCTCCTGCCATTGGTTAGCAGGAACAATGCTTTTAAAATTCAGAAACCAATTCAAGCATACCATTATAGCTAATGACTATAAAAAATAACATAGCCGTTCTGCATGAGCAGCTGAAAGCCTTGGCAAACAAACTAATATCAAACCATTGCATACTTGCATGCTTAATGTTGGTGGCAAGCGTAAGTTTGCTCTCATCGTGCGATGACAACTTGAACAAGGAAGAGGACAATAGCGAATTTACGAACCAATGGAAAGAGCGTAACGAAGCCTTCTTTGATAGCATAATGACTGTGGCTTGCAACGAAGTAGAAAATGCTAAAGCCACTTATGGCAATGATTGGCAAAATCATTGCCAATGGCGAGTGTTCTTGAGTTATGCAAAAGTTGGCGGTAAACGCACCGACTCCATTTGTGCACGTGTAATCAGCACCATACCACAAACCAGCGATAAATGCCCCTTATACACCGACTCCGTAAAAATTAACTATATGGGACATCTCATCCCAACCAAAAGTTATGCCGACGGACGTGTATTCGATCATAGTGGTATCTACGAGAACGACTCGTATGTATTTAGTCCTAACTATTCAGTGCCAGCAAACTTTGCCGTGTCAAACGTAGTAGAGGGTTTAACCACAGCTCTCATGCACATGCACGTAGGCGATCGCTGGATGGTATACATGCCCCAAGAGTTAGGCTATATGAGCATCTCAACAGGTGTTATCCCCTCTTACTCAACACTCTGCTTCGATATCCAACTCAAAGGCTTCTATCGTAAGGGAGAAAGTACCAACTAATCCCTATTGCAACTTCCATTATTCCCTATTGCAACCTTCACTTGCATAGTGCATCATTCACCTCATAAATGAGGAAATAACGTACATAAAACAACAAAAATGCTTTTTTTGAAAAAAAATATACGTTTTTTCTCAAAAACATTTGGAAGTTCTAAAAATATGTACTACCTTTGCACTCGCAAACAAGCAATAAGACCACATGCTTAACAACTTAAATAGTTAAGCAAAGGAGAGATGGCAGAGTGGTCGAATGCACCGGTCTTGAAAACCGGCGTACTGCAAGGTACCGGGGGTTCGAATCCCTCTCTCTCCGCCAAAATCAGCGTAACGAGTTGTAAAACAACAAGTTGCGCTGATTTTTTATTTACATCAATCTTAAACAATATTTTCTCGTGCGTATAAGTACCTTCAGTATGCACGCTCACTCTTCACAAAGGGTATAGATCTGGAGTAGACAGAACATATATTCTCCGTTATATCAGAGATATATACATAATAAGGCAGAAGAATTGAATAAAGATCAGTTTGTGCAAAAAATGCATGGTTTCGTTTTGAAGGTAACAGAAAGATAAATGAAAGTTTTCACCCATTATACGACAATAGAGTTAGAGAACGACGGCATTAGGTGGAGAACCATCCTAAAATTTGGTAATTCGTGGGATGTTAAGGGATCTGTTGTTATGAAGAACCCTGGAGCTGCAAACTTTAAGTATTCCAATCATGTAGCTATAGCATCTCCAGAAGAATTGGAATATCTCAGATTTTTTGATGACGGCGAAATTAAAGCTGATTGGTATGAATTTTCCTCAGACCCAACGATGGAGTGTATTGGTAGACTGTTTTCGGAATACTATGCTACTAAAGGTGAACAACTTGAGGGTGTTATTCAGATATTCAATCTTTTCTATCTTCGTGAGGCAAATTTGGCTACAGCCCTAAATAAAGTAAAGCAATTTGAGATTGCCAATATGGTAGATTATGACATTTCACATTTGTCATTTCCTGTTTATTTGGGATTTGCAGATTTGGCTTGGCACAAAACTTACGGAAATGCTGCAAGAAAGTTCTTTGATGCAGCACGAAAACTTGGTGCATTGTACCTAAATGATGATTTCAATAAGAATTCTTATATTCATCCATTATACCTCATGATGTATGGTAAGAACAAAGAAAAGTGCATAAGGACAAAATATCAGTTTTTTCAAAATACACTCACACCAATTATTCCTCAAGAATTAATTGATGTAGCTATTGCTTATACTGCTAATCTGGATAACAATGTAATAATGCAGAAAATCACAGCGGCACTTAACGAGCAGCTTGTATTGGTAAAAGGTGAAGAGAAAAATCATCGTTACATATTTGATGATTTGATAGAATTGACTGTAACTGACAAAGAAAAAGGATTTGTTGGCTTTAGACATCTCAAAACGGATAAATCTTATTATAACTATCTTAAGCAAGATGCCCCGAATGAATGCTTTTATCGTGATATTCTATCTGATTTCGGTTTTGATACGGAAAAGTCTAATAAAAATAAAGCTTGGTTGGCTCGTAAGTGTTTTAAGGAATATGGTGTAAGCGAAAAAACTGTTGTTGTCCATATTTTTGATGAGTTAGAGAAATTGCGTAATCGCTTTAGAATTACAAATGAACAATAGGAAATATAGTTGCAGACTTGAAAAAAAGAAAATATATTTACATTCTAAAATGTTGGCGTATAGGTCAAATAGCAGGATTTTTTAGACCTACTTTTTCTCTATAGGTCAAATTGCAGAATTAAAAATCGCCGCCCCAATGCGTAGGGTGTTCAAAATCCTCAATTTTTTCTGCACGATTTTTGACCCAATAAACGTCATAACTCATTGATATTCTGCAACAATTATATGCATAATGTATCGGAATGGAAATCCTGCACGATTTAAAAAATGCAATTTATTGATTTACTGTTAGTTAGGTGGAAATTTTGGAGACGAATTGGACATAAGAATTATGAGAATTTTGAACACCCTACCTTATAGGGCGTCACTTACTAACGTGCTTTGACCCAGGGTGTCGCTTCGCTTGCCCTGGGCTAGGCGCTTTTGGGCTTTCAGCCCGTACATATTGTTGCAGAATATGATGATAAAATAGCCTCAATATCGTGCAGAAAAAAATCGGATTTTGAACACCCTACCTAACGGGGGTGAGGCTGGCGCGTGAAGCATTGTTTAGTAATATGCAAAAAAATAACTTGTGCAACTTTTGACGGGTACTCCTTAATGATAGCAAGCTATTATCAAATTCTGCGCGAGTTATTTTTTGCCCCCTTAATACTTACCCTTGTTTTTCTCGTCTAATCGGATACGCACCACGAAGGGCTTCAAAGTTTTCGGGATGTGTTTTGAGGGCAACGGAGTCACGTTGTGGGTCGTAAAGGCGAAGCGCTTCATACTATTTGTCATACCCTTGTGGATAATAACAAAAGTCTGTGGGGAGTGTTGGTGCACTAATAGCATGGAAAGGAGAAGGGTCAATGCCAAAATGACGCGCTACAGCTTGCAACGCCATGCGTGTGCCATTAGCCTTGCCATCGGCGCTATAGCCCGCAATGTGTGGTGTAGCAATGTAAGCATCGGCAAGTAATTGACGGTCGATGTTAGGCTCGTTTTCCCAAGTATCAATAATAGCAGCACGCAACAAATGCTTGTGTAATGCGTCTTTTAAAGCCTCAGTGTCAACCACCTCGCCACGACTTCTATTTTTCAGCCCCCATAGCATTCAGCAAAGTTTCTCTCAAATCATCGGTTGTGGCAAGTCCGAGTTTCTTGCGGATGTGTATACGCACTTGGCTAATGTTATTAGGCGTTTTGTTAAGAATAGCGGCAATCTCTAATATGGTTTTTCCGCCTATAATCAAGCGACACACTTCTTGCTCAGTAGGGGTTAGCGTAGGCAATACGGCTGAAATGTCGGCATGTTGCATTCGGCGTTGCGCCACTCGCTGCTTCACTGCTTTAATGAGGTTAGCTTCTGTGCGCTCGTCAAGATGGTCGAAAAAATGCGTAATATCCTTATCCTGCATGCCTCCACGTCCTAACTGTATGTAAGCAAGCAGTTCCGTCTTGGTCATGTGGAAAGTGGCAAGCAGTCGGTTGAGTGTAGAGTGGTAGTCCTCGTTTTCGCGTTGCATACCGCCAATGCCCTGTCTTATCAGTTCGCCCAATATGCAAGTAAATATCTCCACAATCACAAAAATCAACACAAGCTGTTTGTTGATTTCCCCATCAGAATTTAGGTAGGCAAATGTGATGGTGGCAATGCTTAGGCTGGCAATGATGGCAGGAACGTGTCTGACAACTGCCATGACAAGATAGATAATAAGGGCAAGCGAAATGACTTGGTTAAACAGAATGGTATCGACAAACCCTTCAGGACGCTCTAATGTCATGCACATAATGCGTGCACTGTCTGTTAGTTGTGTCAATATGCCGAACGTGGTTATAGCAACTTTCAGCGACAAGCGTTGCAGCAAATAGCAAACAAAAATAACCAGCGTTGTCACCTAAGTTAGGGCAGACAAAGCTTGTAGCGCAACATGGTTGCGACCGATAAATCCGAAGATGTGCATAGGCACACCAGCCACAATTACTGACAAACTAAGCACCAAAAATGTGATAAGACACATACGTTGTTGCCAATTGTGGCTACGACGGTCAAGAAAAATGGTTAGCCGTTGTGTAAGTTTTAAACTCATTGTTTTTCAGTATTTGGTAAGTAGGTTTTCAAAATCATTAGAACCACCCTATAATCATTTTGAATACCGACCTTATGTACAAAGGTAGTGCTTTTTAATGGTTTTACGCCTTTTTACCCTCCTTTTTACGCCTCATTACGCCTATTTATGGTAGGGATATTTTTGGGGGGTTGTTTCCTTCGTTTAATTTTGCATGAAATCTTAACTCCCCAACAATTAAAACATGATGAATCATTTTTATCTCAAAAACACTCGCAGCATGTTATTCAGCATGCTGCTTTCGTTGCTGATGTGTGTAGTAGGTGCAAGCAAAGCATCAGCTGGCAATGTTGTGCCGCGCAATCCGATTGTGCGTATCGACAATGGTCCTACTTATTCTGACAATGGCACCGAAGTTACGCTTAAACTTTGGATGTACAACTACGATGGCGACAATGCTTGGTTTATTGGCGATGTATATCTTACCATTGATGGGGTAAAGGTATGCAAGCTTAATGACATGTGGAATAAGATAGCCAATGTATCCAACGAAAAAAACATTAAGAACTATCAGAATGGTGGCAAGGTAGGGTCGCAAGGCACGATTATGCTTAATGGCGTAAACGTAGGTACTGCGCAATTTCGGAATGCGAAAAAAAATCAGACGTGCAATGACAATTCTAATAAGACAGAAACAAAATGGACGACTATCGACCTTAAACTTTCTTTCAACAAGTCGTTTGCTTACAATCTACACAAAATAAACGTGGAAGGTAAGTGGCGTGACTGGTGTGATAATAAAAATGTGGCTGATAAAAATTGGAACATCGAAAATACTATTAATGGCTACATTTACCCTTCTGATTTAAAGATTGAACGTATAGGCAGGAATTTTAGATTGTCGTGGATTGAACAAAAACATAACTATTATGTAAAGTCTGATGGCAAGTGGGTTTTATATAAACATTTGGATGATACAAGTGTTAAGGTAGCAGAAATTCAAAGTCCAACCGTCATAGGTTATATAGAAATTCCACTCAAAGATTTCAGCTGTAATGCTACATACTATATTACCTTTGTTCCCAGCACGTTTACTGAAGCTGAAACCATTTGTGGTTTGACAACATCGGCTTCTAAAGGAGGGCATTCTATAATAAATGGATTGTGTAGTAATTGCAAACATTCTTTGTTACAATACCAAACAACTGATGGGAAGATTGTGTCTTTCGATGGAAACAAAGACTTTGGTGCCAACATTCTATCGCATACAGTTGATAAAACTGGGAATTGCGTGATAGAATTTGACGGACCTATAACAACAATACCAGATCATGCATTTTACTTAAAAAATCTATGTAATAGTATTTACATTCCGTCTACTGTAAAATCAATTGGCGAAAATGCCTTCTATAAATGTAAACTTAGTGGTAAACTTACCATTCCAAATTCTGTAACTAAAATCGGCTCAAATGCGTTTTATAAATGCTCTGGTTTAACAGGGAAACTTACCATCCCTAATTCTGTAAATGAAATCGGCCATCATGCGTTTTCTGGTTGCTCAGGTTTTAATGGTAAATTGACTTTATCAGATAAATTAGTAAAAATTGAAGCTTGTGTGTTTGATAATTGCTCAGGTTTAACAGGTGCCCTCACCATCCCTAATTCTGTAACTGAAATTGCTGGAAGTGCGTTTTATAATTGCTCAAGTTTTACAGGGGATCTTACCATCCCCAATTCTGTAACTAAAATCGGCTCAAATGCGTTTTATAATTGCTCTGGTTTTAATGGAAAGTTGAGTTTATCTAATAAATTAATTAATATTGGATATAGAGCTTTTGAAAATTGCTCAGGTTTTACAGGTGCCCTCACCATTCCCAATTCTGTAACTGAAATTGGTGGAAGTGCGTTTTATAAATGCTCAGGTTTTACAGGTACCCTCACAATCTCCAATTCTGTAACTGAAATTGGTGGAAGTGCGTTTTATAATTGCTCAAGTTTTACAGGTGCCCTCACCATCCCTAATTCTGTAACTGAAATCGGCTCATATGCGTTTTGTAAATGCTCAAGTTTTACAGGTGCCCTCACCATTCCCAATTCTGTAACTAAAATTGGTGAATATGCGTTTTCTGGTTGCTCAGGATTTACAGGTGCCCTCACCATCCCTAATTCTGTAACTGAAATCGGCTCAAAAGCGTTTAGTTATTGCTCAGGTTTTAATGGTAAATTGACTTTATCAAATAAATTAGCAAAAATTGGAAGTTATTCTTTTGATTATTGCAAAGGTCTTACTGGTGACCTCATTATACCTAATTCTGTAACAGAAATTGCAGAAGCAGCGTTTAGAGGTTGCACAGGATTTAATGGTAAGTTGATACTATCGAATAACTTAAAAAAATTGGGATCTCATGCTTTTTATGGTATTAAAATATCAGCAAATAAACAAGTTGTGTTACCTGCAACATTGGAAGAAATTGAACAATCTGCTTTTGCGAATAGTAATATACAAAGTTTAAAATTTCTGTCGTTGCCTAAAGGTTTAAATAATATACAAGTTTTTTTCAATACTCCCCAATATGTAAGTCTTAGCGACGCTTCGTATATAAGTGAACTGACAGATGGCAATGTAAAAGAGGCTTCGTACAGTCGCACAATGTCCAACACATGGGGGACACTCGTGTTGCCATACAACTTGAAATTAACGGGTGAAGAACCCTACAGTTTATATGCCATAGATCATATTGATAGCGATGAAATTGTGTTGCGTGGTCTTGAAGGAGAGGTTTCTGCGGGAACGCCTTGTATTGTAAAACGCAAGGGCGAACAAACCGAACTGACCTTTGTGGCTGAGAACGCAAGTATAAATGTAACCACAAACACAGATGAAGTAGGCGATTTGAATTTTATGGGCACTTATTGGGCTAAGGAACTGACCAACGGATATATTATTCGTAAAGATAATTTCTGGAATGTGGCAAAGTTGAAGGAGTCTTCGCCTAATACAAAGGCATTGAGGGTTGGTCCTTTCCGCTCATGGCTCGAGGGTGCTGCTCCCAATGGTGCTGCTCAACTCTCTCTGCGTGTAGACAATCCAACAACGAGCATCGACAACGTTGCACCTCTCGAAACACTCAACGCTGACAATGTGGAATATTACGACCTGAATGGTAAACGACTTGCTGCACCGATGAAAGGCGTAAACATCGTGAAACGTGGCAACAAAACAATGAAGGTTATCATCAAATAAGCAATCGAAACAATGAAAAAGAAGCTATATATTAAACCCCAAATTCGCGTTTTTCAGTTCGACACCCAAACTGCTATTCTAAATATGTCATCATTAAAGTTTGCAAAGGATGATGACTATACAGAAGAAAATATTGAAGACCTGTGGAGTGACCCTGATAGTGGGGAAATTTGGGCAGACTAACTTATCCCATTAGGTAAGTGTGCAGAATCCGCCAATTTTTTTCTGCACGATTTATGATAGAATCATCAATGTTTCATGCGCCAGCCTCACCCCATTCAGGGTGAGGCTGGCGCATGAAATGTCTTGATAAATATATCAAACATCATGCAGGAAAATTACAGACTTTGAACACCCTACCCAATGCGGTCCTATTCCACATTGTCGCTCTCTTTGTAAAACGGTCTGAAGCGTAGTGAAGCTCTGCAGGGGTGCAACTTCATGAGGAATAGGACCGCGCACAACGAAAGGCATAAGCCATTAGCAGGATTCTTCACTTGAGGGGTCCTGCTTTCTTATGCCATGAGTTGCTGCCAATACCAAGAAAAAACCACTAATGAGTCGCTTGCGACTCATCTCCGTCATACCGCTATGTACGTTCAGCCTTTTCTTCAGATTGGTAAAAGTTCCCTCTATCTTGTTGTTCGTATTTGGCATGCCTTCACAATTTTCTTGTTGAAACGTAAAGAGGTATGGCATATAGAAATCCAAACTGTGCATCGCAGAACGTAAGCGCTTGTGAGTATAGCTTTTTTTGACCTATAGGTCGAGATTGCCAAAAGAATTATTGAAAGGTAAATATCAGCCAGCCGAACGTATTTCACAACCATTGTCAGACAAACTCATGAATATATTTATCGCTCATCAGTATTTAACGCAATATTAACGAATTGTGTGATAATTAATGTATTTCGATAAACATAGTTAGGATATACAAATAGTTTTAATGTTATTATCCGCTAAACATGCAATCCCTACTTCCAATTCATTGCAATTCATGAATATGGAGTAGGGATTGTATGTTTAGTGGATGGTAATTATTATAGAAATATATTACATTATATCAGTACGACCGTAACCTCTTTGGCACCATGGGCGCCAAAGACTAAGGCTTGCTCAATGTCGGCGGTTTTTGAAGGTCCTGATATAAAGCAAGCAAAAGGTACATCGCTTTTATTGGCAATGCGGCTATATGCCTCGTGCATATTGTTTACTACATCTGTTTTATGCAACACAATTACAAGCGCTTCAGCAATAAAGTAGATGGCACGATAACGTACTTGTTGCTCTATCCAACAGCAAGCATTCTCTGCTACACCTACTTGACTTTCAATGATAGCAACATCGGTACCATTGAGTTGCGCTGGTTCGTCGGCATCGTCGGGGTTGAACACTTTTCCAGGTAATGCCTCTGCTCCCGAAAGCGTGGAGATGGTATTGGCTACACGTTGCACCTTGGGATATAGACGTGCCACGACATCGCCAACTGTCTCATTCTCTTTCAGCACTATGGCGCGACCACCAGCTTGCTCCAAATGCTTGGAAAAGGCTGCAATGGGGTCGGCATAAGTTAGTGCCTCGTGCTCAAGCGGCTTAAGGTCGGGGTAAGTAAACTTTTCTGTGGTATGACGGCGTATTGAGGATAATATGGTTGTTTTGCTACTCATCATTATATGACTTATTTTTGTGTGTTCATGGGTTTAACCCTTCTTTTGCTCTTGTTCTTCGTGAAGCATATCCTCAAAGGTCTTTCCTGAGAACTTTGGCATTTCGCGCTCTGCTCCCCATGCATTGAGAGCATTCTCTATGGTGAAATGGGGTAGGTGATTAGCAATAGGTGCAAAGCGCAATGCAGTGTGGTAGAGTCCGATATGCTCAAAAAGAACTTTCATGCCTTGCGACATAAGGTGTTTGCCTTTATTCTCAATGCCAAGTGCTTCTAACTTCTGTCGCCAACGATATATTTGATCAGAAAGGTCTACCTTGGCAGGGCAAACATTTTGGCACGAGTAACAAAGTGAACAAGCCGACACATTGTCTTTATATTTATAGGGATTGGCCATCATGCCTAGGTTGATACCTATTGGTCCGGGTATGAAGTAGGTGTAAGAGTATCCGCCCGACCGACGGTAAACGGGACATGTATTCATGCAAGCACCGCATCGCAAGCAATTGAGTAATCGGCGGTGCTCAGGATTAGAAAGAATTTCGCTGCGGCCATTGTCTACAATGATAATATGCAACTCGCCACCCTTGCGCGGACTGCGATAGTGTGAGGTATAGGTGGTAGAAGGCTGTCCTGTGGCTGAACGTGCTAATAGGCGGGTAAAAACGCCAAGCGCCTCACGGTTGGGTACAATTTTTTCGATACCAAATGCAGTTATTTGCAGACGACCAGTGTTGAGTGATGTGCCCATGTCCGCATTACCCTCGTTGGTACATACCACACACTCACCCGTATCTGCTACGGCAAAGTTGGCTCCCGTCATTGAAGCTTCGGCATGCAAAAACTTCTGTCTTAAGTTGCGACGAGCCACATGTGTTAGGTATGTTTGGTCGTAGTTGCCAGGTTCGCATCCCTCCATTTCGCGTGCAAAGAGGTCGCCAATCTCTTCTTTTTTTACAGCAATAGCAGGCATCACAATGTGTACGGGCTTGCGATGAAGCATTTGTAAGATACGTTCGCCAAGGTCGCTTTCGAGTACTTCAATGCCTTTGCTCTCGAGGTAGGGATTTAGCTCACATTCCTCAGAGAGCATTGATTTACTCTTGATTAAGTGCTTTACATTGTGGCTCTTAAGTATCTGTTCTACGGTTTGGCGATATTCTTCAGCATCTTTTGCCCAATGCACAATAGCTCCATTACGTTGGGCATTTTTTTCAAATTGTAAGAGCAATTCTTCGAGATGAGAGTTGCTATAAAACTTTAGTTGCGATGCCATTTCGCGAAGCGTCTCCCATTCAGGTACGTCGTGAGCCATGCGATCGCGCTTTTCGCGCACCATCCACAAGGTCTTGTCGTGCCATGCGGTTTGCTTCTGGTCTTTCAAAAAAACTTTTGCTAATTTTGCGTGCTTAGACATTTCCTGATAGAATTTGTGCTATATGAAGTGTTTTGATATTGAGTTTTTCGCGGGCAATAATGCCATTTTGATGCATTAAGCATGAGCAGTCAGCACCTACAATATACTCGGCACCAGTGGCAATATGGCGCATCACTTTGTCGCGTCCCATTTGGCCAGAAACGGCATGTTCTTCAACGGCAAACATACCTCCAAAACCGCAACATTCATCGCGGCGTTCGGGTTCAACAATCTCTATATCCTTGACAAGCGAAAGCAAATTGCGCAACTTATTGTAGTAAGGCACATTGCGCTCACTTGGCGATGAAAGTCCTAATAGACGCACACCATGGCAACTATTCTGAATACTTACCTTGTGTGGAAAACTTACTGATAAAGATGTAGGTTTTATAATATCATGAATGAACTCACAAATTTCGTAAACGTGCCTTGACGACTCGCATTTGTGAGGAGTCAAATGCTGATAGTGATCGCGCACAAACGATACGCACGATGCCGATGGTCCCACCACATAGTCGTAACCAGCAAAAACATCTTCAAAATGTTCTGCTAAGTTCTTAGCTTCATCTTCAAAGCCAGCGTTGCCCATTGGTTGCCCACAGCAGGTTTGCTTTTCGGGATATACTACATCAACGCCCAATTGTTGCAACAAGTGGAGCGATGCCATACCTACCTTAGGAAAAACGGCATTGACGTAGCAAGGAATAAATAATGCAACTTGCATGTTGATTTCTTAAAATATGTTTGTTAAGTGCTAAGTAGTTCTATATTGCTTATGTTTTAAGCAAGCTGTTTTTATGATTGTTTATCGAACTACAAAATTACTTATTTGTTTGGTTTAATTATTCTTTAATAAAGTTTTTTTTAGTGCTCTTGTTGTTTCGCAATGTCAGAATTTTAGCCTACAGATTTTTCAGTATTACTTATTTAACAAATTCTGTGGGCATACGCTTGTTTATGCCAAGTATTTTGATGAATTTTGTATAAACGCTATACTTACCAACAGAAAATAAAAGCATTATATGTCACTCCCTTTGTCCAACACTCCTCGTACCACAGATTTGTCACTTGATAAATCATCACTCTATGTGTCTGTATTACTACCTCTTGCTGTTCAAGGGTTATTTACCTATCTTTTGCCAACAGAATTTGCCGATAGGGTAGAGGTGGGTATGCGTGTTGTTGTACAATTTGGTGCTAAACGCTATTATACGGGTATAGTGATGGACGTTTTGAACGAATTGCCTACAGAAGCACAACAGTCAAAACTCAAATCAGTGGTAGATGTGGTGGACAAGAAGCCACTTTTACTTCCTTCGCAATTGCGCTTGTGGCAATGGATGGCACGCTACTACATGTGTACTGAGGGAGAGGTGATGAAAGCCGCATTACCTTCGGGGCTGAAGATAGAAAGCGAAACTGTAGTGTTGAGAAATGCTGATTTCTTGCTCGAAAAAGAACAACTAAATGATACGGAGCTGCAAATTTTTTCGTTGCTTGATGATGATAAAGGACACACCATCATGGCAATAGAAAAAGTCATGGGGCGAACAAATTTGCTACGTCACGTGCGCAAACTTATAACTTGTGGCGCACTGATAGTGAAAGAGAGCGTAAGCCAAAGTTATAAGCCTAAAACAGGTGTATATATAAAGCTAAGTGAACAACTTTTTGCAGAAGAAAAACTTAACCAAACTTTTGCAGAACTGAAGCGTGCTAAGCAACAAGAGGCTTTGCTCTTGCGCTATTTGCAACTCTCTAACACGGCTACAGCTTTAACTTTGAACAACCCTCAATTGGTGCAACCAGTGAGTAGAGCGCAGTTATGTAGCGAAAGCGCTAATGCCACATCTGTACTTGCAGCTTTATGTAAACGTGGGGTGCTCGAAGCATATAAACGTGAAGAAAGTCGTTTGCATTCATTCTCCGAAGCGGATGTTGTCTGCTCAGAAAAACTCGGTAAACCACTTAACACTGAGCAACAACAAGCATTCGACAACATTTGCTGTGCGTTTAACCAAAAGGAGGTTTGTTTGCTACGTGGTGTAACTTCGAGTGGAAAAACCGAGGTGTATATTCAGCTTATCCAAAAAATGCTGAAAGAGGGTAAGCAAGTGCTTTATTTAGTACCCGAAATAGCACTTACCACACAACTCACTACACGCTTGCAGCGCGTATTTGGTAACATGATGGGGGTTTATCACTCAAAGTTTCCCGATGCACAACGAGTAGAATTGTGGCAACGACAATTGTCGGATATGCCTTATCCGCTCATATTGGGTGTGCGTTCGTCAGTGTTCTTGCCTTTTAAACATTTGGGGCTTGTAATCATTGATGAGGAGCATGAAACAAGTTACAAACAGCAAGACCCTGCACCACGATATCATGCACGCGATACAGCCATTATATTAGCCCATCAGCAGGGAGCACACGTATTGTTGGGCACTGCCACTCCATCGCTCGAAAGTTATCGCAATGCTTTGCAAAAAAAATATGGATTGGTAGAAATGATGCACCGCTATGGTGATGTGTTGCTTCCCGAGATAGTGGTGGAAGATGTTAAGGAGTTGAAGCGAAAAAAGTTGATGAAAACACCTTTTTCACCTCGTCTTACTGATGAGGTACATAAGGCCTTGAAAGAGGGAGAACAAGCTATTTTATTCCAAAATCGTCGTGGCTATTCGCCTGTGCTTGAATGTCGTACCTGTGGTTGGACACCGCGTTGTACACGTTGCGATGTGAGTCTCACGTTTCATCAACGGCTTGGAAAACTTGTTTGTCACTATTGTGGGGCGCAATATAATATACCGCAGCAGTGTCCTAACTGTGGCGATACTGAGTTGCGTGATCGTGGATATGGAACAGAGAAGATTGAAGCGGCTGCTCAGAGCATATTCTCCGAGGCACACACAGAACGCATGGATCTTGATACAACGCGTTCGCGTACAGCTTATGAACGTATTATCAGTCGTTTTGCCAAAGGCGAAACGAATTTGCTCATAGGTACGCAAATGGTTACAAAAGGACTCGACTTTGACCATGTTAGAGTGGTGGGCATACTCAATGCCGACCAAATGCTCAGTGTGGCAGACTTTAGAGCTTACGAGCGCGCCTATCAGATGATGAGTCAAGTGGCGGGTCGTGCTGGCAGAAGGGGCAAACAAGGACTGGTGGTGCTGCAAACCCGTCAGCCCGATAACCCAATTATATCACAAGTGGTTAGTGGAGATTATCGTGCCATGTATGATATGCAAATAGCCGAACGCGAAGCGTTCAACTATCCACCTATTTGTAAATTGATAACTGTGTATATCAAGCATCGTAACAACGATGTAGTAGAGCATGCAGCTTTACATTATGCAGCCTTGCTACGTTCGCACTTTGGTGCTAATTTGTTGGGACCCGACACGCCTGTTGTAAGTCGTGTGCAGCTACAATACATCCGTAAGATTATGCTGAAAGTTCCCTCTCAGTATTCTGTTGCGCAAGTAAGAAGCATGTTGCTGCAAGCTCGCACTATGGTACAGACCTACGCTGTATACAAAGGCGTTACCATCTATTTTGATGTAGATTAATAAATTTAATGTCAGATAGTGTTGGTCAAATATAAAGAAAAGTGTGTTGGCATTGGCTAACACACTTTTCTTTATTATTTACCACCTCTCACTTTTCCTAAAAGTTTTTGTAGATTTTTTAAAACCTTGGGGTGTTGAGCAGAAATGTCGGTTTGCTCGTATGCAGATTTAGAAAGGTCAAAAAGTTGAGGCGTAGCACGATAGCCCGTTTCTATCTTTGGCCCCCATGTTATCATAGGACCACCATTTGAGGGTGAAATGTATTTGTAATGTTGTGTGCGAAGCGTGAGGCTGCGGTTGGCAGCCATGCTTATGGCATAGTCACGTGGGCACTCATCGCGTCCCAACCATGTAGAAAGGTGGTCTTGACTATCGGGTATATCCCCCGCTTGGGGCTTTGTTCCTACCAATGCAGAAAGTGATGCAGGAGCATCTATCAGTGAGCAAAGGGCGGTATTTACTTCGCCTGCAACAGCTCCATTGGGCCAATAAACAATAAATGGCACTGCCGATCCTGCCTCAAAAGCACTATACTTACCACCACGGAAAGGACCACCAGGTTTGTGATCTCCGCAGAGTTCTTCGGCTCGGTCTTGGTATCCATCATCAAGTACGGGGCCGTTATCGCTTGTGATGATAATAAGCGTGTTTTTATCTATATTACGTTCGCGCAAGGCTTTACACAACTGATTAACGGTCCAATCAAATTGCATGATAGCTTCGCCACGCAATCCCATTGGGCTTTTACCTCTAAAGCGTTCATTTGGCATGCGAGGCACATGCACATCGTTGGTGCAAAGGTACATAAAGAAAGGATTGGCACGATGTGAGTCAATAAATCCAATGGCATGGCTTACAATGCTATCGGCTATATCCTCGTCGCGCCATAGTGCTTTGCCACCTCCCTTCATAAATCCTATGCGTGAGATGCCATTAACAATGCTCATGTCGTGTCCGTGGCTGGGCTTGAGTTTGGTAAGTAGTTCAGGGTTACTTTTTCCTGTAGGCTCTCCTGCAAAGTTTTGGCGGTAGCTTACGCTGATAGGGGCCGAAGCATCGTAATCAGCTACATGACCGTTTTCGATATACACACATGGAACGCGATCGGCGGTGGCTGCCATTATATAGTGATAGTCAAATCCTAAATCGCGTGGTGTTTCGTCAAGTTCGCCATTCCAATCTTGTTGTGCTGTATGACTACCAAGTCCTAAATGCCATTTGCCTATAGCTGCAGTAGAATAACCAGCACGGTGCATAAGGTCGGCTATGGTGGTTTGTTGCGGTTTGATAATCATACCAGCATTGCCTGCAGCCACATCGGTGCCAGGTCTGCGAAAAGGATATTCGCCCGTCAATAGCGAATAGCGCGAAGGGGTGGATGTAGAAGCACAAGCATGCATATTGGTGAAGCGTACGCCGTTGTTGGCTAAACTATCCACTGTAGGGGTATTCACCCTATGGGCACCATAGCATGAAAGGTCGCCATATCCCAAGTCATCGGCAACGAGTAAAATTATATTGGGCTTTTGTTGTTGTGCTGCCAAACATAAAGGCAGTAGTGCTAAAAGCGACATGAGACTTCTCTGCATAGTTTTCGTAATTTATTAGAATTGTTTTGAACAAAAGTACAAATAAACTTAAAAGTAATGGTAAGGCTCAATAAGAAATTGTACTTTTGTAGAGATAAATTACTTAATACAGAAAGCATGAGTACTCTTGAAAACATTTTTGCACAGAAATTGCTTAACGTTAAAGCTATCAAGTTGCAACCCGAACAACCTTTTACATGGGCAAGTGGTTGGAAATCTCCCTTCTATTGCGACAACCGCAAGACATTGGCATTTCCTGCTTTGCGTAGTTTTGTAAAGTTAGAAATTAGTCGCATTATTGCCGAAAAATATCCAGAGGCTGAAGCCATAGCAGGTGTGGCAACTGGTGCCATTGCTCAAGGTGCATTGGTGGCAGATTCATTAGGCTTACCTTTTGCTTACGTGCGTTCAAAACCCAAAGATCATGGTATGACCAACCTTATTGAGGGCGATTTGCAAAAGGGTATGAAGGTGGTTGTGGTAGAAGATCTTATCTCTACTGGTGGCAGTAGCCTTAAAGCTGTTGAAGCATTGCGCCAGCATGGTTGCGAAGTTATCGGTATGGTGGCAAGCTACACTTATGGTTTCCCCGTTGCAGAAGAAGCCTTCAAGCAAGCACAAGTAGAACTTACAACTCTTACTAACTACGAGGCTGTAGTTGAGGTTGCATTGCAAACAGGATATATAAAACAAGAACATGTAGAACTTTTGCATCAATGGCGTGCAAACCCAAGCGAATGGGGTAAATAAGCGCTATTTATTAGTATTTGAGTATGAGCCAACACAAAAGTGAAAACAATTTAATTTTGTGTTGGCTTTTCAATATATGCTTTATTATCTCTTTATAAATGAACAAGATAAAATACTTCTTGAGTATATTATTACTCTTTGCATTTTCTGCTAATACGTGGGCAGAACGTGCTAAATATGTGTTCTACTTTATTGGCGATGGTATGGGCGTGAACCAAGTTAATGGTTCAGAAACCTATATGGCTGCTCTCGAAGGTCGTATAGGCATAAAGCCACTTTGTTTTACGCAGTTTCCTTATGCAGCCTTTGTAACCACTTATTCGGGCACGAATGGTGTAACTGATTCTGCTGCTGCAGGCACAGCTCTTGCAACAGGTTGCAAAACAAAAAACGGAGCATTAGGTGTGAAAGCCGACCTTACAACCCCCGTTAATAGTATTGCTGTATGGGCGCAGAAGGCTGGTGCTGCGGTAGGTGTTAGTACAAGTGTGAGTGTAGATCATGCTACCCCAGCATCGTTTTATGCACATGTGCCAAGTCGTAAAATGTATTATGAGATAGGGCAAGACCTCATACGTGCTAACTTTGACTTCTATGCAGGTTCTGACTTTTTGATACCCAACAAAAAAGGTTCGTCTGACCCTTCGCTCTACACACAATGCGAAAACGCAGGTTACGTGATAGCTCATGGATACAAAGATTATCAGAAGAAGGCAAAGTCTGCAGAAAAACTCATCCTTTTGCAAACAGAAGAGGCCAACAAAAAAGAGCATAGTTGCCTGCCTTATGCGATAGATCGCACAGCCAAAGACATGTCGCTGCAAGAAGTTACACGTGCTGGCATTAACTTTTTGACGCAGAAAAACAAAGATGGCTTTTTCTTAATGGTTGAAGGCGGTAAGATTGATTGGGCTTGCCATAGCAATGACGCTGGTACAGCTTTTAGAGAGATTAAGGATATGGACGATGCAGTGCAAGTAGCATATGAATTTTATGCACAACATCCCGATGAAACGCTTATTGTCATCACAGCAGACCACGAAACGGGTGGCATTGCACTTGGTCGTGGTCCGTATGAACTTCATACAAGCAATTTCCGCTTGCAACGTATGAGTGCTGATGCCTATAGCCTACATTTGCAAGAACTTCGCAATAAACTTGGTGACAAGTTTACATGGAAAGTTGTAAAGAACGATTTAAAGAAAAATTGGGGTTTTGGAGCGGGTATAACTTTGAGTGAAAAGCAAGAGACACGTCTTCATAAAGCGTTTGAAAACACTATAGATGGATCAGCAAAGGACAAAACATCGTTATATGCCAAACTGAATGCAATCTCTGATGCAGCCCGCGAGATTATGGCAGAAACAGCCCTAATAGGTTGGCAAAGCGGTGGCCACTCTAATGGCTTTGTACCTGTATTTGCCATTGGTGTTGGTGCTGAACAATTTCACGGACAAATCGATAATACTGAAATTCCACAGATTATAGCTAAAGCTGCTGAATGGAAGCAACAATAGCTTTAGCATATCAGTTCAAGTGTAAAAGGGCTATTTGCCATATCATTGGCAAATAGCCCTTTAGTTTAATAATGATGTAACACTTACGTGTAAATTCAGAACAAAACTTTATTCTTCTCCTTTAAATAAGGGGTCCCATGCGGGGAGTTTGGTAGGTGTTTGTTTCATAAGGTTGAGCACCGAAGTAGGCACATATTTTTTGTCTACCACTACGCGGAACATGTACTCATTAAACCATTCGTCGGTCATGATGAGATGACCTTTGTAGCCAGCTGAGGCGCCCCATGAGTTTTCAACCATCCATTTTCGAGCATTACCTTTATCGTCAAGGTCTACAGCCATAAGTGTCATGGCATGGCTCGAAGCCGATGCAAATGTTTGTATGCGCTCGGCTTTAGTCATAGGAAATGAAGTGTTAAACAACGACTCATAATCATAGTTTTTTAGCGATAGCACTCCCGACTTAGAGTCGTAGTATTTGCCCACATCACACGAAAAGTACATCATTGTACTATCTTTGATAGAAGCAATTGCCAATGGCTTGATTTCGTCGATAGGCAAGTTAATGTATGTCCATTGTAGTCCATCGTAAGAGTGACGGTCCATGTCGATTGTGTAAGTTTTGTGGTATGGACGTGAAGGGTCGTTCATCAGCATAACATAAGAGTTCTTAAGGTCCTTGCCAACAACCTCTTGATAGAATGACTGTGGAGTATATTGTTTAGTGCTAATAGGCTTACCACTGGCATCCTTCATTGTCCATGTAAATTGCTGAACAGGCTCGCCCAAGCAGATAGAGAGAATATGATAGATAGAGCCCAGCATCTCAGTCTTTTTCTTTTCAATAGTGGCATGTTTCTCACCTTTTGCCACCATTTTGCGAAGTGTAAGACCATATTCACGGAGTTTCAAACTGATGATAGATGCCATGCGCGAAGTGTTATTAGCATTGTAGCTCTCGGGCATCACATCGGCTGGAACTAAACCATATTTACTCACTACATCTATCACACCGCAAAAGGTTCCGCCATCAGATAAAGGGTTGTGAAACAGCCAATCCACGAGTTTATCGTCCATAGGTTTCTTTGCATTGTCGATAACTGCTTGAAGAAAAAGGTTTGACTTTTCAAGTTGGTCGTAGAAGAAACTATAGCTTTGTGAAAACTGAAAGTCGCCCAATCCAAACTGCTTGATAGCTTTGGCGCGCATCACGTTAAGTCCTGTAAAAAGCCAACAACGGCCAGAACTTTTTTGGTCGGTAATACCCTTTGAAGGCACCTCGTTGGTAAAGTAAGTGTCGGTTGCATCAGGGTTCGATGCGCTCGTTGCCAATTGGTTAATGCTTGTTCCTGCCAAGGCGTTGCGTAGTGCTCGAGCCGATTGTGAGTTGGCATTTTCTTTTCTAAACTGTTGCAACATGTCGGTGGTAATGCCCCCTTTTCCCACATTCTGAGCTTCTATGGGTAGCGAAGTAGCTGCAAGCAATAGCAAAGAAAAAAGTGTTTTAGGTGTAGTTCTCATATCGTTAATTATACGGTATTTTAGTGTTGAGGAATGGGATATGCCCCATTCCTCAAATAAGTGATTTTTAATATTTATTTCTTTATTTCTGCCAACAGTTTTTCGATGGCATTGTCTACTTTTTCAAAACCAAATTTGTTCCATGTAGCATCCATGAGGGCTTTAATTTTATCGTTGCATAGGTTGCCGATGCTACCCTCGTGAGTGTGGTGGATGTCTTTGTTAGGAGTAAAATTGCCAGCTTCAATCTCAAGGCCCACCTTTTTATAGGCATCGCGGAAAGGCATGCCGTTTGCAGCCAAGCGGTTTACCTCTTCTACTGAGAACATGGCATTGTAACGTGCATCATCGAGAATGTGCTCGTTTACCTTAATGCGCTCAATGATATAGGTTGTCATGTGCAGACAATCTATCAAGCGGTCGAAGGCAGGTATAAAAGCTTCTTTCAACTCTTGAAGGTCGCGGAAGTAGCCACAGGGAAGGTTGTTCATTATCATTACCATCTCTTGGGGCAATGTTTGCAAGCGGTTCATGCGTGCACGTATAAGTTCAAATACATCGGGGTTCTTCTTATGAGGCATGATGCTCGAGCCTGTGGTACATTCGTCGGGTAGTTTGATAAAGCCAAAGTTTTGTGAGTTGAACATGCAAGCGTCGAATGCCAATTTAGCTATTGTTCCTGCAATGCTTGCCAATGAATATGCCACGTTGCGCTCCATTTTGCCACGTCCCATTTGTGCATAAACCACGTTGTAGTTCATAGAGTCGAAGCCTAACAAATCAGTAGTAAGTTGGCGGTTGAGCGGAAATGATGAGCCATATCCTGCAGCCGAACCAAGTGGGTTGCGGTTCGTGAGTCGGTAGGCTGCTTCAAGGTAAATCATATCATCGGCAAGGCTCTCAGCATACGCTCCAAACCATAGTCCGAAACTCGAAGGCATAGCCACTTGTAGGTGGGTGTAACCAGGCATCAGCACATGCTTGTAGTGTTCGCTCTGCTTTTGTAGTTCGGTAAAGAGTTGGCGCACAGCCTCTGCCACTTCTCGCAATTTTTCGCGTGTAAAGAGTTTGAGGTCTACAAGCACTTGGTCGTTGCGTGAGCGTCCTGAATGTATTTTTTTACCCATATCGCCGAGCTTGCGTGTGAGCATTAGTTCTACTTGCGAATGAACGTCCTCAATGTCATCTTCAATAACAAACTTGCCTTCGCGTGCAAGTTGATATATGTGTTTCAATTCACTAAGTAGCGGTTTTATTTCGTTGTCGGCTATAAGTCCTATGGTGTGCAACATGGTTACGTGAGCCATAGAACCAAGCACATCGTAAGGTGCAAGGTAAAGGTCGAGTTCACGGTCGTGTCCTACGGTGAATTTGTCTATTTCATCGGTCACTTGTACCGATTTTTCCCAAAGTTTCATGTGGTTGTATGTTATTGTATGTTATTGCTGCAAAGTTAATATTTTAGCATTAAAGTGTGAGAATATATGCTTTATAATTAGCTTTTTGCACAATTATGCAGCATTGCAGTCTGTTCATTGCCAAGTTATCTGTAAATTTGTTTATCAAAAAAATTATTTGTTGAATAAGATGGATGTATCACCCTTTGCCTCGCCTCTCTACTTGTTGGCAAAACCAGCAGGCTCGCGTTGCAACCTTGCTTGCAAATATTGTTATTACCTTGAAAAGTCGAAACTCTATGCCGACTCACCCCAAGAAGTGATGAGCGATGAGTTGCTCGATAAATTTATTCACGACTATATTGCTGCACAAACCATGTCGCAAGTGCTTTTTACGTGGCATGGTGGTGAGACGCTTATGCGTCCGCTATCGTTTTATAAGCGCGTGGTTGAATTGCAAAAAAAGTATGCCAATGGTCATACTATAGATAACTGCATACAAACCAATGGCACGCTGCTTACAGATGAGTGGTGTGTGTTCTTTAAAAAAGAAAATTGGCTTGTAGGTATCAGCATTGATGGTCCGCAAGAGTTTCACGATGAATACCGTCGCAACAAAGCTGGACGGCCGTCGTATAACCAAGTGATGCGTGGCATACGTTTGCTTAACAAACATGGCGTAGAGTGGAATGCTTTAGCTGTTGTCAATGACTTCAACGCTGATTATCCACTTGATTTCTACCACTTTTTTAAGGAAATAGGTTGCCATTACATACAGTTTACACCCATTGTAGAACGACTGCAAACACACGCCGATGGTCGCACATTGGCTGCGGCAGACGAGGAGGGTAGCGGTGGACTGATGGAGTTTAGCGTAACACCCGAACAATGGGGCAACTTTCTTTGCACCATTTTTGATGAATGGGTGCGCAACGATGTAGGCGAGTATTTCATACAAATATTCGACTCTACATTGGCCAATTGGATGGGGCAACAACCTGGCATTTGCACTTTGGCGCGCACTTGTGGCCATGCTGGAGCTATAGAGTGGAATGGTGATGTGTATGCTTGCGACCACTTTGTTTTTCCACAATACAAGTTGGGTAATATCCTCACTTCTTCTATCATCGACATGATGTATTCGCCCCAACAGCGTGCATTTGGGCAAGCCAAGCAAACCGCGCTTCCGCGTCAATGCAAAGAGTGTCTTTACCTCTTTGCTTGTAATGGCGAGTGCCCCAAGAACCGCTTTATGCATACAGCAGATGGCGAGCCTGGGCTTAACTATCTGTGTCGAGGTTATCATCTGTTCTTTGAGCATGTAGCTCCCTATATGGATTGGATGAAGCAGGAGTTACTTAATCAAAGGCCTCCTGCAGGCATCGTAGACTTGCTTAGAAAGCACCCAGATGCTTTCAGTAAATAGTTTTCTTTAATGCAAAAAAACTAAAGAGCCGTAAAACTGTATTGTTCGTACAGCTTTACGGCTCTTTTAATATATATAAGTTGTCTGCCTATTTATTAGTGGCAGCAGTTGCAAGGCTTGAGTTGCTTAAAGAAGTCGTTGCCTTTATCGTCTACAAGGATAAATGCGGGGAAGTCCTCAACAGTAATCTTCCAAATAGCTTCCATGCCTAGTTCGGGATATTCAACGCATTCAATGCTCTTGATGCTACTTTGCGAAAGGACTGCAGCTACACCACCGATAGTACCAAGGTAGAAACCGCCGTGCTTTTTACAAGCATCTGTTACCACTTGTCCACGGTTACCTTTAGCAATCATAACCAACGAACCTCCGTGGTCTTGGAACTCGTCTACATAGGGGTCCATACGGTTGGCTGTAGTTGGTCCCATACTGCCACAAGGATACCCCTCTGGAGTTTTGGCAGGTCCTGCATAGAGGATAGGGTGATCTTTAAAGTAAGCAGGTAAGTCTTCGCCAGCATCAAGACGTGCTTTAAGTTTAGCATGAGCAATGTCACGAGCCACGATGATAGTACCCTTAAGGCTCACGCGGGTGCTAACGGGGTATTTAGTAAGTTCGGCACGTACAGCATCAATGCCCTTATCCAAGTCAATCTCTATACCCTTAGTGCCTTCGCCTGGTTTGCGTAGTTCTTCAGGGATGAGTTCAGAGGGGTTGTTGTCCATTTGTTCGAGCCAAATACCATCTTTGTTAATCTTAGCCTTGATATTGCGGTCGGCAGAGCAACTTACACCCATACCGATTGGGCAACTTGCACCATGGCGTGGCAAGCGAATAACGCGGATATCGTGAGCCAAGTACTTACCACCAAACTGTGCACCAAGGCCAATCTTGTGTGCTTCGTGAAGTAGTTTCTCCTCAAGGTCGATGTCGCGGAAGGCGCGTCCAGTTTCATCGCCAGTAGTGGGCAGATTGTCGTAGTATTTAATAGAGGCCAACTTCACTGTGAGCAAGTTCTTTTCAGCACTTGTACCGCCAATAACAAAGGCAATGTGGTAAGGTGGACAAGCAGCAGTACCAAGGCTCTTCATCTTCTCTACAAGGAAGGGAAGGAGTGTTCCCTCATTCTGAATGGTAGCCTTAGTCATGGGATAGAAGTAGGTCTTATTGGCCGAGCCACCACCTTTAGCCACCATTACAAAGCGGTATTCATCGCCCTCAACAGCCTCAATGTCAATCTGTGCGGGAAGGTTGCAACGGGTGTTTACCTCATCATACATGTTGAGAGGAGCGTTTTGTGAGTAGCGCAAGTTGTCTTGTGTGTAGGTGTTATAAACACCAAGGCTCAAAGCCTCTTCGTCTTCAAAGTCAGTCCACACGCGCTGTCCTTTTTCGCCATGAATGATAGCTGTACCCGTATCTTGGCAGAAGGGCAAGATGCCTTTAACAGCTGTTTCGGCATTGCGTAAGAATTGTAAAGCCACGTACTTATCATTTTCAGAAGCCTCGGGGTCTGATAGAATTTTGGCTACTTGCAGGTTATGTTCGCGGCGCAACATAAATTCAACATCGTGAAATGCCTGTTGTGCCAAAGTGGTGAGTGCCTCTTTCGAAACCTTCAAGATTGTTTTTCCTTCAAACTCTCCGGTGCTTATACCCTCTTTCGAGATAAGGCGATATTGCGTATCATCCTTGCCCAATTGGAACATAGGAGCATACTTAAACGCTGGTGTTGTTGCCATAATATATTGTGAGTTATAGAATATATATGTAATAAATGTTCGTTATTGCAAAGGTAGCGCAAAACGCAGACAATATAAAGGTTTTAGCGCATTTTTTTGAACGTGTATATGTTTGCAATACAAAAAAACACCACATCTAATTAGGTGTGGTGTTCTCTTTATACATTGAGTGTAAAACTTAGGTTTTACTCATCTGTGCTCATATTCTTCCAAATGCTGTTGCTGGGTTGTTGTTTGTTAGACAAACCACCTGATGCGCCAAAATTGTTCTCATCGTCCACGGTTTTAAAGCCTGAAATGGCAAGCATACCTTCTGCCTGGAACGAGAATAATGTGGCAGTTGGGGCTGAATATATCTTTTTCATAATGAAATTATCGTTTTTAGTTTATTACTTAATAAGAACTTTCTGACCATTAGCCTTTACAAAAATGCCGTGTGCAGGATAGAGTACGCGACGGCCGTTGAGGTCGTAGTAAACATTGCTATTGGTGTTGGCTGCGTTAGCATTGTTGATGCCTGTAGTGTTGCCACCAAAGTTAAAGAGCAACACGTTAGCACTTGCAGCTTCGGTGAGCGATCCAGCGTATGCTTTGTTAGCTCCAATAGTGCGGTCGGTAGTAGATGTTACCTTGTAGAAGGCCACACCCTTAGAGCCGTTGCCAAGAATGTAGGCAGCAGCACCATCGGCAATGGTTGCAGGTGCTAAAGTACCATTCAATCCATTCTCTGGTTTAGCTGTTGCGTCATCGTATTTGATGTTGAAGTCGTATGTGCCTGCAGTAGCCTCGAGTACAACAGGAGTTTCGGCAGGAATAACGCTACCGCTAATCTCGGTAAGGTTGAGTACATTGTCTTCCTTAACACCTGTATATGCTTTTACGCCTTCGGGGATGGTAACAGCCATTGGCAAGTTAATAGTGGCATAGCCAGCCGATGTGATAGTAACTGGTATTGTTGTAACCTCTTTGATGTAGAATTGATTGCCTGTTTCTACATTGTTCCAACTATCAATCTTACCATCACCGGTGTTGCTATTTACACGAGCTGTACCTCTATCGGTACGAGCGTCGTTGGTGTAGTACACAAACGATACAGCATTCTCTTTGTTCACAACATCTTTGTTGAAGATATCATAAATACCTACATTGCTATTGCTCTTTTCAACTACGTCGATGTACAATGTTGGTTCTTGTTGCCATTGAATACGGCTTAAATAATTGCCAGAGTTGGCTGCTTTAATATAGTAGAGGTCGGTTTTTCCGCTTGTAGTGCATGGCTCAAACTGCCAGAGTGCAGGCACAGTGTTGGCTTCAAGGTTTTGTGAGTAAAGGTTGTTTCCACCAAAAGCACCTGTGTCGCCATACTTTTCAACCCAATATTTGTCGGTATAATCGGCACTACTAATTGTGTAGTACTTGCCGCTTTCAGGGGCTATTCTATTTTCTGTTGCTTGCATAGCCGCTTCGAGTTCTTTGAAAGCTGCAATTTTGGCATTTCTGTCTGTAGCTTGACTAAGTTTGGTTGTTGCAGGTGTAATGTTGCTTGCGTTTAGAGTACCTACAAACGTACCACTTCTCTTTGTAGCTTTGGCTATAATGGCATCGTTCCAAGCTTGTTCGATGTCTGTAAGTTCGGTTGTAAACTTAAAGTTTGAAGCATCTGCAGTGGCTCCCCAGCGCACGATATCACCACTACCTCCCATGTGAAGTGAATAATTATTGTCAGACACGCTTCCACCTTGTAAGGTGTTAAAGGTGACGTAGCCTTCTGCTATACCCGCAGCCAATTCGTAGTCTTGTGCTACATTAACGTCCTCTACTAATGGTACTACAACATCATAACCTTTACCACTCCAACCACCTGATGTGGGCAATGCTCCAGCATACTTGTTAGCGTATGCGTTATAAATTTTAAAGGAGCCATGGGGTTGTTTTAGCAGTGTCCACTCATAAGAATAGCTATCTTTTGCTGTGCTACCATTCAAAGCGCTTCCTGCGTATACAAACTTATCTGTATGTAGTTTGTTACTTATAAGTACAATTGTGCTTTCGGGAGCTGCGTTGATAAAGGTCTGGTAGGCCGAGCCAAGTGTAATCATATTTGCTGTGCTACCTGTTGTGTCGTCTTTATACTGCTCGTAGACATTGTTAAACGTGTTATAAAAGTCGTTTGTGGTTGAGTATCCAAGGCATTTCCACACATCAAGACTGCTTTTGAATATGTTAAGCACTGCTTGGTTATTGAGTTCTTCGATGGTGAACAGAGAACCACCATCAATCGACCAGTTGCCTATTTTGCCCTCACTATCGTAGCTATTCCAACTATTGCCAAAATCATTACTGCTACCAAAGGCAATGCCTAATGTGTTTCCATTAGATGCAGCTTTTACGTACCAATCGTTACCGGTAGTGTTCCATGAGTTGAAGCCTGCCATTGCTGTAGAGGCTGCAAGATTGTAAATTTTCAAGGCGGTTACGCCATTTGTAGTTGTAGTTGTTGATCCTGCTTTAAAATAGAAAATGCAGTTGTGATGAAGCAAATAGCTTTGGCGTAAGTAATCGTTATCACCATTGTAATACAAGTACTTACCCGTACGTGTGTTCTTGATGGCGTAATAGTGCATTGCGCCATCAGTGCTGAGCTGTGGTATGTCTTGTGCTCCCGCCCATGCACTTGTTGCTCCGATAAAAAATGTCAAGAGCAATGTCAGAAAAAATGTAAATCTTTTCATGTATCATTAAGTTTTTAAATATAGAAAATTCTATAGAAGCCTGTTTTTCAGTGCAAAAGTAGTTTGTTTTTGTTAATAAACAAAACGGGGGGGGTGAATAAATGTTAATACTGTAAAATAAGGGAGATAAGTGTTAGATTAAGGCGTGGCTAAGTGCTTTTTTCCGTAAAATTCTGCAAAAAGGCAACAAAAAAAGCAGAGCAAGCATCGTAGAGTAAAAAAGAAACGTTTACGATGTTTGCTCTGCTAAAATGCGATGAAAAGGTATGGTTATTTACATAGGGCTTTGCACACGCGGTCTTGAAAATTGCGTCCCGTAGATGTGTGGCGTACTCCTTGGTTCATGATGGCAAAGCAGAGGGTGTTGCCGTTGGCAGCGGTGCAATAGCCCGAAAGGGTGCTAACACCCTCAACGGTGCCTGTTTTAGCGTGCACGTTGTAGGCGGCTTTGCTGCCCTTCATGCGCTTGCGCAAGGTACCGTCGTGGGCAGCTTCGGGTAGGGTAGGCAGTAGGTGACGGTAGATGTCGGTGTGCAGGTAGGCATAGCGCAAGGCTTTACCCAGAAGTTCGGGGGTTACGTAGTTGTAAAGCGAAAGGCCAGAGCCATCTGCCACTTGGTAGTGGTCGGGGTTGAGGCCCAAGGTGCGATACAAATTTTTGTAGTGTGTGGTAGCCTGTTTGCGGCCTGCACGCACTTTGCCGCCTTGCGCAGCCAGTTGGTAAAACACAGATTCGGCCATTGTGTTGTCGCTATGTTTCATCATAGGTAGTAGCACTTGATCGATGTTATGGGTGCGCGTACACAGCAATGAAGCGTGGGTAGCAACGCTTCGTTCGTCGGTTGTGCCGTCCCATTCAATGTTGTTGTGGCGCAATGTGGTGCGCAGTTGATTAACAAAACGGTCGTGGTTATTGTAGAGTAGTGGGGTGAGTGGTGTAAGGTCGTCGTCCCAACACCATCCCCAACCAAGGCGTTTATCGTCCTTAAAACTAAGGTCGATATAGAGGGGCGATGCGATGCGTTGCACGTGCATGGCCTTTAGGCTATCGGCAAAAGCTTGCATATCTTCGGCTGCAAACAAGGGGTCGAAGCCAGCTTTGATATAAACGCGTGCGGTGCAAACACTATCGGAGTCGGTGGATAGAACATCGGCATACAGACGGGTTTTAAAACGATAGTCGGTGCCGAGGTCGCGCAAGGCGGTGATGGCAGTAAGCACCTTTTGGTTTGAGGCGGGTCGCATACATTGCCTTTCGTTGTAGGCAAATACCAAGGTGTCGGCGGTGAGGTCGTAGACGTATAGTCCCACTTGTGTGCGTTCAAAAATATCGTTTTTCAGCAATTCTTGCATGCGTTCGGGCAGCGACATCTGTGCTGTGGTGAAGTCAGCCACGGTGTCGGTCTCAACCGAGTCTTCGGGCATAATGCTATCGGTGAGTGCTGCTGAAAAGCTATGACTGTTGCTCTTTGCTGCCGAGCAAGAGAAAATGCTGATAGAGAAAACGAGCAATATAAATGGTATGACGTGCTTCATTGTTGAAAAGTGCAGAGCAAGTTGTTTCGTTTCAGTCATGAATGTCCATGAATGAGTCATGAAAATCTTTTGAGTGAGAATGATTTATGGATAATTCATGGTCATTCGTGACTATAAAAATATTGAGATTTAATGAGCAAAGTTACTACAAAAAAGTGAAATGCGGAAAGATATAGTGATAGAATTGAGTTACAAGGGTTTTGGTTGAAGTG